>JAZSQZ010000099.1:0-2190 GCA_045538175.1 Clostridia bacterium | reverse complement strand
GTTACAGTGGTACTGTGTACATCGTTATGGATAAAAACAAATCTGTACTTGGTGCTTTCAAAGATCGTGAAGAAGCTATGTCCTTCTATTACACTCGTGAAGATGAAAACACCAAGCTCAGAGAAATCACCGATGACCTCGTGACAGTAGCCAAACAATGTGAACAGCTGAAAGATAAAAACGAGATTTTGGAAAAGATGAGAGCTGATATGTTGAAGGATTTTGAATAATGGAAGAAGGAGACTTTGACTACTGGCAAGATATAGCACTGCCCATTCTTTTGAGGAATGGGTTTGTCAATAAATCTTGGCGTATTGATTACAACAGGTTTACTGAATTTGTTTATGAACATAATGTAAACTTTATGGTTTATGAAACTTCATCTTTATTAGATGTGAATGTTCGTATTTTGAAGTATCCAGTAAAACTCAAACACAGATGGTTCACTAAAACACCTTATTTGAAATACAAGAAGTTAAATCTTAAAAACTGTCGCTTGGGTTCACGAAAACTTGAAGAACTTATTTTGATTGGAATTAAGTTAGACAAACAATTTAAAAAGGAATTAGCACTCCAAGAGGATTTTTAATGTATCAATATAAAGATTATCCAAACATAGACCCGAAAGGCATTGATTTAATCAATGAACGGCTGATTAATCCATATAAGGAACCTGATGAACCGTGCTATAATATGCTTCCAGATAAGTTGGAAAGTATGTTTTCAGATGGTGAACTTGAAGATTGGATTTGCAAGAATCACGAAGACGATTATTCTGATATGGATGATTTTCTTGAAGTGATTGTCGGCGAAGGTACAACTGAATTTGATTATGAAAAAACTCAAAAGATGGTTGGTTTAATTGAAACCTTTGTTAAGTCTAAACAAATTGAACACAAAGTAAAAGTGATGAACAAAGACTTCAGACCTGAACCGAAAACTTACGATGAATGTATTGATATGGCTATTGACGATGAAGATTTGTCACAACTTCAAGAACAATTTTTGGTTCGTGAATATGAAAGAACTCACAACTGCAAATGTGTAAAGAACAAAGATGGTATGTGGGTGCCGGAGAATTTGTTATGATTAACAGATACTTAGAACCTGAAGAAATAAAAAGGTATTTTGAAAAGTTTGATGCTTATTTAAGACCTTTGTGTTTGCGAAAAGAAATTGAAGAACACATCAGGGCAGAAGGAAATCACTATTTTTATTTTGTTCCAGGATTTAGTGCTCCAGTAGCCAAATTAGGTTTATATGTTCGTATGCACTTAACTGATGATGGTATGGATAAAGAAGAATGGCGTGTTGAACTTCAAGTAGCAATAAGAATTTCACTTGTTACAAAAAAGATTGTAACATTTACTAACACAACATTTGAAACAGATTTGCTTGTTGAACGGGAAAGAACATTTCAAGAAGAATTTTTTGAAGAAGGCTTGGACACATTAAAAAAGATGTTGCCAATTTACAAACAATTAACAACTGAAGCTAAACAAATTGAACTTAAAAAGGATTTTCTATGAGTAAAGTAGTATTACCAAAAGAAGTAGATATGTTTCTGCGTCCGTATGTGGAACAAGTAGACAAATTAGGTCTGAAAAAAGAAGGTGGAATAGATCAAACAGACCCAGAATATTCTTCATACCAATACTATATGCCAGGTACAAACACTGAACTTGCTACTGTTGAGCTGTATAGAAGTTGGGACCGAAATGGAAATTTCGTTTCTAGGGACCAGTGGGACGTAGATTTAACGATAAACACTAGAGTTGTTCTTGTTGCTAAAACAACAGCAACTAAAGATAAAACATCTGTAAGCTATAAGATTACAGTTACCCATTTGAAGTCTTTCACAAACAAAGATTTTCATCGTGGATTGGAGTGGCTTCAAAAAATTATATTGCGTTACAAACAAATGCAAAACAAAGCAAAAATGCTTGAATTTGAAGGAGATTTCCAATGAAAATTACTTGTGAAGACATTAAAACTTATCTGGACAGATACATAGACAAGTTTAAAAGTTCAGGTGTTTCAATCGGTTGGGAAGAATGCAAAGGTGACCCATGTATATCATCTTATATTTTTGCCTATGATGGAAATGAACTTGGTTATATGGGAGTTAATTACTTTAATGTAGATAAAGTTGAAAGTGTTGATGATTTAATGCTGGATATAAGTCGGTCG
>JAZSQZ010000102.1:0-22369 GCA_045538175.1 Clostridia bacterium | reverse complement strand
ACGTTATCCCAAACGTAAAGCCAAATTTTCCTTTTATCAAAACTTTCAATAAATCCTGTTTTCATAAAAACCTCCTTTTATTTTGTAAGGCATTGTCTAATTGCTTTTTCCCAACCTTCTTTATTTATCTTAAAATTTTTGCTTGGCTCAACAACCTGAATAGGTTTTATAAGTGCTTCTATATCTTTAATGGAAGCAAAAGCGCCTGTTGCAAGTCCTGCAAAATATATTACACCAAGACACGTGCTCTCTGGGTTGTATCTTGATACTGTTGTCTTGCAAAGGGAAGATTGAAACTCAAGTAGGAAAGGGTTGTTTGTAGCCCCACCATCTACGTGCATTTCTTTGATTTTTAAACCACTCTTTTCTTGCATAAGAGTTAGAACATCATTTGTAGAATATGCCAAACTTTCCAAAACTGCACGGGATAAGTGATACTTATTTGTGTCCCTTGTAAGTCCTACAATCGTACCCCTTGAATCCATGTCCCAATAAGGTGCACCAAGACCTGTGAAAGCAGGTACGATAAATACGCCATTTGTGGACGAAATTTTTGTTGCATATTCGTTAATCTTTTTGACTGACGGACAAACTTTAAGTGTTTTGCAAAGCCAATCGATTGCAGAGCCAGCGTTGAAAACACTTCCTTCTATAGCGTAAGTTGTGCTTGCCCCAACTTTATATCCTATTGTGGTTAAAAGCCCACCTTCGCAAAATTTAGGGGTTTTACCGGTGTTCATAAGAATAAAACAACCTGTACCATAGGTGTTTTTTGTCATACCTTTAGCAAAACAACCTTGTCCAAAAAGAGACGCTTGTTGGTCGCCTGCAACACCCGAAATTAAAACATTTGTGTTTAGGGTTTCTGTCTTTGCAACAATTTCGCTGTTTGAAATAACTGTTGGTAAAATTTCTCTTGGTACATTAAAGAAGTTTAACAACTCGTCGTCCCAATCGCCTGTGTTTATGTTTAAAAGCATTGTGCGAGATGCATTTGTGATATCGGTTACAAATTTTTTGCCGTTTGTAAGTTTATAGATTAAAAAACTTTCAACTGTGCCAACACAAAGGTTGTTTTCTTTTAAAAGTTTTTTTACGTTTTTAGAATTGTCAATCAACCACTTAATTTTGCTTGCAGAAAAATAAGCGTCTGGTAGAAGCCCTGTTTTTTCTTTTATTGTTTTTGAGAAAGGGTCGTTTCTAAGTTTGTTGCAAAAATCAGCAGTCCTTCTGCATTGCCAAACAATCGCCTTTTCAGCAGGGATACCTGAAAGTTTGTCCCAAGCAACAACAGTTTCTCTTTGTGTTGAAATGCCAAGACCAAAAATGTCCCCTTCGTTTATACCTTTTAGGCAGTCGTTTAGGACTTTTTTTGTAACTTTCCAGATTTCGTTTGCATCGTGCTCAACCCACCCTGATTTTGGAAAGTATTGCTTAAAACTAAGTTGAACTTTCTTTGTAATCTCGTGTGTTTTTGTGTCATATAGCACTGCACGAATACTTGTTGTGCCTGCATCAAGGGCTACTATATATCTCATCTTTCTCTCCTTTTAACTTTTTTCAAGGGAAAAAGGCAAATTTTATATCTTTATTGATTACATTTTAACACGAAATACATAAAACTCCAAAATATTTTTATGCGATTTTTGATTTGTTTTAAATAATTTGACATTAAGCCCCCAAAAAAGATAAACTAAAAATGGAGAAAAGAAATATGGTAGATTATGAAATTGCCGTTATCGGTGGTGGAATTGTCGGTTGTGCTGTGTTTGACAAACTTGTCCTAAACGGCATAAAAACAGTTCTTATTGAAAAAGGCGAAGATGTTTCTCTTGGTGCTACAAGAGCAAACAGTGGAATCGTTCACGCAGGGTACGATTGTGTGCCTAAAACCCTTAAGGCTTTGCTTAATGTGAAGGGAAACTTAATGTATGAAAAAATGGCAAAACGTCTAGGAGAAAAAATCACAAAATGTGGTTCTCTTGTTGTTTGCAAAAAAGAAGATTTAAGTGGTCTTGAAGAATTAAGGGATAGGGGAATTCTAAACGGAATAAATAATCTAAGAATTATTGAAAACGAAGAGTTAAAAAAAATGGAACCAAACCTTAGCGAAGATATTTGTTATGGTTTGTGGGCACCTAGTGCAAAAATAGTTTCCCCATATAACATTTGTATTGCCCTTTGTGAAGAAGGAATTATAAATGGTGGAAAACTTCTTTTAAATTATGATATAAAACAAATTTCAAAGGGCGAAAACTTTGAAATTAGTGATGGCAAACTTCCAATCACTTGTAAGTTTATTATAAATTGTACAGGTGCAGGAGTTAACGAAATTAACGAGCTCTTAGGCGACGATAAACTTCCTGTAAAACTTACAAAAGGTGGTTACATCTTGCTTGATAAACTCGAAGGTGGTCTTGTAAATCGCCCAATATTCCCACTTCCAACAAAGAAAGGTAAAGGAATCTTGGTTTGCCCTACCGTTAGTGGAAACATCTTTTTAGGGCCAACTGCAGAAGATATTGAAGAGTTCGAAACAGCAACAACCCAAGACGAAGTTAATTTGATTAAAGAAAAAACAGTCCAAATGGTTAACAATATAAACTTTAGAAACACAATTCGCACATACGCTGGCGTAAGGGTAAAAGTAGGGGACGATTTCTACATTAAGTTTAGTGAAAAAGTGGATAACCATTTACTTGTTGCAGGCATATGCTCTCCTGGACTTACAGCAGCCCCTGCAATTGCAGATTATGTTTTTGATATGCTAAAGAAAAAAGGCGTAAAGCCTAGAAAAATAAAGGCAAAAAAGAGAAAACCTTATACAAACATTTCGCATATGAGCGATAATGATATAAACAAACTTGTAAAAGCAAACCCTAAATATGGAAAAGTTGTTTGTAAATGCGAAACAATTACCGAAGGCGAGATTTTAGAAGTCTTAAAAGGCCCTATAAAACCACTTACAACTGATGGGGTTAAGAGAAGATTAAGGGCAAGTATGGGTAGGTGTCAAGGCTCATTTTGCTATCCAAAAATTTTGGAAATTATGTCAAAACATTATGGCATAGCACACGAAGATATAAAAATGAAAGGCAACGCATCAGTTGTTGTTAGCGATATAAAGGAGGGTGGACTTTATGAAAGCAAACTTAAATAATTGTTATGATGTTGCAATAATCGGTGGTGGGTCTGCAGGTCTTGCAGCAGCACTAAAAGCAAAAGAAAATGGCAGTACCGTTGTCCTTTTTGAAAGGGACGAAAAACTTGGTGGAATTTTAAATCAATGTATCCACAATGGTTTTGGTTTAAAGTATTTTAAAGAAGAGCTTACAGGTCCTGAATATGCGTCAAGATTTGTTGACCTTGTAAAAAAATCAAAAATAACAACTTACACAAACACAACCGTAACCGACATAAAAGAAGAAAAAGGTTTGTTTGTTATAAAAACTTTAAGCACAAGGGGTTTAGAGAAAACTATTGTAAAAAGTGTTGTTTTTGCAATGGGTTGTAGAGAAAGAAGTGCTGGCTCAATCACACTTACAGGCACAAGACCTGCGGGCCTCATTACTGCAGGGTGTGCACAAAAACTTATAAATATTTATGGCAAGATGATAGGCAAAAGGATTGTCATCGTAGGGTCTGGCGATATCGGTCTTATTATGGCAAGACGACTTCACTTCGAAGGTGCAACAGTCCTTGGTGTATATGAAATTATGAAGCACCCTTCAGGTCTTAAAAGGAATATCGCTCAATGCTTAACCGACTATAATATTCCACTACATTTATCTAAAACTGTTGTCGAAGTTGTAGGAAAGGATAGGGTTGAAGGTGTGTATGTCGCCCCTGTAAATGACGATTTTTCATACGACTTAAAAAACAAAGAATTTATACCTTGTGACGCAGTTGTTTTGTCAGTTGGTTTAACGCCAGAAAACAATATGCTATATGACCTTGGTATAAAAGTTGATAAAGTTACGGGTGGTGCAGTTGTTGACGAAAGTTTGCAAACAAGCAAGAAGGGAATCTTTTCTTGTGGAAATGTTTTGCATGTACACGATATTGTCGACAATGTCACAATGGAAGCAGAGATTGCAGGCAAAAATGCAAGTTTGTATGCAAAAGGCGAACTCAACTTAAAAAGACCGGTTGAAGTTTCAAACGGAAATGGCGTAAGATATGTTATGCCAAGAAAGTTGTATAAAGGCAAAGGTGTTGCAAGCATAAGTTTTAGGGTTGGCAAAATTTTTGAAAACGCAAGAGTCGTCGTTAAATGTGGCGAAGAAGAAATTTTGAATAAAGAAAGAAGAATTATGCTTCCTGCCGAAATGGAAACCATCATTATCGATAAAAGTCGTGTTGAAGGCGATATAGAAGTTTTAGTGGTAGAGGGGGATAAGTAAATGAAAGTTACATGTATTATGTGCCCCGTAGGTTGCGAACTTAATGTTGAAAAGCAAGGCGAAAAAATAACAGTCACAGGAAATGGCTGCCCAAGGGGTGTTATCTATGGGGAAAGAGAAGTTACAAAACCAGAAAGAATTGTAACAACTGTAAAAATTTATAAAGACAGAACTTTGTCCTTAAAAACAGATAAGCCAATTGATAAGCAATTTGTTGCACAAGTTTTAAAAGCTGTAAAAAGAGTTGAAGTTGCCCCAAACCCAAAGGCAGGGGATATCTTAATTGAAAACATTTTTAACACAGGTGTAAATGTTGTGATAACAAGTGTAAATTAAAAATGAATAAAAAAAAGAGATACAATTAAGTATCTCTTTTTTTGTTTACTTTAAATCATCAAGTTTTGTTAAGTCATCGGCAACAGGTGTTTCAACTGCTGCAGCGTTTTGTGCGTTTTCTGCTGTAATCTTTGCGTCTAAGCTATAGTAAACATCAGGTGTACCGATGTCATAGCATTGACCTTCAAAAACATAAGCGTGGATAGGTTTTCTTTCACACAACCAGCTTGGGAAGTTTCCTGGAGCGTCAGGTTTGTTTCCTTCTTCTAGGTATTGTTTAAGCATAGCAACAGAATCTCTTGTGTAAGCATAACTTGCCCAGATACCAATATTGCTTCTTGGGATACCAGGTTTTTCTTCCATGTTTAAAATCCTATTTTCTTCATCAAGAACAGCAACACCGAAGTTTTTGCCAAGGTATTCAAGGTCTTCAAATTCAGAAGCAAGAACACAGTCTGTTCCTTTTTCTTTGAAGAAGTTGTAGAAGTTTAATAATGTGTTGTCATTTGTAAAGTAGTTATCGCTAACAAAAACCATAATGTCTTCATCGATTTTGCATTGGTCAATGCAAAGTTGAAGATCACCAAGTGCACCTAATCTTGTTTCGTTGGTAGAAGTGCCATCGTTGATAACGCTGATTTTGATTCTGCCACCATAATTTTCTGCAAAGTCAACAAATTGTTCATAAAAAACTGCGTTGCTGATTAAGATTGCTTCATCAATTTCGTCAATTTTTTCGATTTGATCAAAGATGTATTGCATAATAGGTTTTCCACCAAGTGGTAAAAGACCTTTTGCTTTTGTCTTTGTCAATGGGTGCAAACGGGTTGCATATCCTGCAACAGGAAGTAAAGCTTTCATATTTTTTCTCCTTTGTTTCCACTTATTCTCCTTCAACAGGGGGTTCTTGAGGTTTGTATGTCTCATGATCCTCTGGAAGTTTGATATCTTTAACTTCTGTACCATAAGCAGTAAGAAGTGTTGTGGACTTGACTGAACCATAGATTTTGTTTTCTGTGTTCATCATTTGGTACTCTTTTCTAAACATAGAAATGTATTTAAAAGCACCAGACTTAATTCCATATTCAACATAGTAATTTGTGATATATGTGTTTGGCATATGACAATCTAAACCAGCAAAACCAAATGGGTTATAGATAACATCGCCGTTAGAAGCAATTGAGATAAGTGATAAACTGTTATCAAAAGCTGCAATCAAATCTGCTTCAGATTCAACTTCTTTAAATTCAGGGTTGATTTTGTTCCAATACATTGCGCATTTTGTATAAGAAACATTTTCAAATGTTTTTTGATACCATGCTTCAATTGTTTCTTCTTTAAGTTGTGGAAGCATTGCGCCAATCATTGATTGTTTTGAATATTTATCTTTATTGAAGGTTGCATAAGATTTTTGGTCTTCTTTGCCTTCGCCTTCATATTTTACAAGGCAGTAATATTCGCCTTCATAGTATGTTTGATAAATAGTTTTTTCTAAAGCGTTATTTTTCTTGCAAGCGATTTCAATTTGCAAAATTGTTTGTCTTTGATAGTCGCCAACAACTGTTATAACTTCACGTGTGTATGTGTTATCGTTAATTTTGATTTCAAGTGTTGTTTCGTACTTTGTGTTAAGTTGTGTTGTATCGTTTGTTGCGATGTCGAAATCTTCCTTTAGGGTTTCAAACGCAACGGTTTCAGTTGCCTCGGTATAGATGATGTCATCGAAGGTCAACTCGCCACAACCGAGTGTAAAAAAACAAATTATAAAAACTAATAATGCAGTTATATATTTCTTCAATTTTCTCACTCCTTAACTTATATTATATGCAAAAAAAAAGTTTAGTCAATAATAATCAAAACAAAATCGCAAAACCCATCAATAATAGTAATATATTTGACAAATTTTTTGCAAAATGATAAACATACTATAAGAGAAAAAAGGGAAAAATATGAAGAAAATAACATATTTTATTGTTTTAAGTTTTGTGTTTTTATTTTTGGGAATAGGGTGCTTTTTTTCGCCTATAAATCCTGCCTTTGCAGAAGGTGAAAACGACATTGAAGTTTCCAATATTTTTGCATATGCCGAAAATTTTCAAGGAAGAAGTTTTTCATCTTCTTATTTGATAGGTGAAGGAGAATATGTCTCAAAAACGGTCACATTACTAAAAGAAGATGGTTCAGGTTTTGGTTATGAACCAGACGATGCTAATGGTATAAGCGTTGTCGACCCAACAACACTTCCTGACGGAATTATAGCGCTTACATACAATAACGACCAATTTACTGTAGCAGCCCAAACACAAACTGAAGTATGGTTTTCACTTCAATATAAAGTTGTATTTCTTTTTGAAGATAATTCAACCCTTGAAAAGACAGCAACAATCGATATTGTCTTTCATACTGTGCACATCGAACTAACACAAACCGAACTTAATTGCGACCTTAACACGCCTTTAAGTGCAGATAGTTTCAAGCAATATATCGATACAGAAAAAACAACAGTGCCTGTTGAAGATATCACAGCAAAACTTTCAGGTGTTGATTTTTATCAAATTGCAAGTGGAGCAGTCAAGTTTACATACGAAAAACAAAACTATGAAATTAGTGGAAAAACAACAACCCTAAAAATAGATAAATGGTTGCCAATAAATGTTGTTTATCCTGAAGATTGGCAAGGTTTAAGTTTAAAGATTGGCGATGGCGAAACATATTCGACATCTATGAATTTAGGCGAAGTTGAGTACGAAAAAAATTGGCAATATTCCGGGAAACTTAAATTAAACGTTAAAAATGCAAACTTTACAAAAACAAACACACAAAAATTTTTAGTTGATTTTGAAGAAACAGAAGTTTTTGGAATATATGATTTCACAGTTTATTCACTTGAAATTGCTGAAGGTACACAAACAATTGATATTACAGCATTGTTTGACGGAGCAGAAAGTAATGTTGTCACTCTCGAGTTTTCTTTTAAAATTTCTGCAGAACCACAAATCAACTTGAAGGAAAAAACTTTAACTTTAGACAAAAGTATAACTTTTGGTGAGATTAAAACAAAAGCACAAGAAAACTTGGTCTCAGTTGTAGATGTTTTGGGAGAGCCAAGAGAAAATTCAAGTGTTGAAGTTGACTATGGCACATTGCAAACAACTTATGAAGATTTAGATGTTGTTGCTTGTGGAAGTTACACAATAACTTATACCTATACTAGCGAAACAATTACCCATAGGGTTTGCAAAAAAACAGAGCAAGTTTCGCTACTTGTTGTTAACACAACACCTACAATAAACAAAGACGAAGTTGTTGTTAAAGTTGACGAAGAAACAATTACAAACAATAGCAGAGTTTACATAAATAAAGATATCGTTGTCGAAATATCTGCAACAGATATAAATGGCGATGCAATTATATTTGTTATAGAACTTTCAAACGACTCAGTAGTTGCATCAAACAATGCACAAACAAGTGTTGTTAAAAACACAAACAAGAAATACACAATTTCTTCAAATATGGTGGATAACACAAGTTTGGTAAAATTCACTATCAACGCCCCAGAAGATTACTTTGGAGATTTCGGGTTTGACATTTCTGTTTATGATTCAGGCCACGAAACCCCAGGGGACACATATGATTTTAATGTTACTTATTATGAAACAGGTATTCCTGTAATTGTCCTTTTGACAAGCACAATGATATGGGACGCAGACGAAGAAATTTATATACTTGCAATCGACCAAGAATCAACTCCAAGAAACCTTCTTACAAAATATGTTGTAAGGGTTGAAGACGAGTTTGACAAAAATGTTTCAACTTCATCTTTGCAAATTGAAGTTACAAAAAATGGTGTAAAACAACAAATGGTTGGCACAACCTTTACCTTTAACAATATCGGTGTCTACTATGTTACATACTCCGTAACAGATATCAGTGGTAACAACACAACAGCAAGGTTTAAAGTAATCGTTAGCGAAATTCCAAACGATACACCAACTGTAAGTCCATATATCTTAGACTTAAATCAAGCAAAAAACAAAGATTTTTCTTATAAAGAAATTATCTCGATAAACATCGAAGAATGGTTTACAATCGACGATGATGACGCAAAGTGTAAACAATGTGGAGAAATGGTCCTAACAGGTGGCACAACTTGTCCACACTGCAACCAAAACGATGCAGTTAAAGATATTTTATCTTATTACAACGAAATCGGGGCCTTTAGTGCAGCAGACACAACCAGCACAAAAATTCTTTGCACAAATTATGATAGTTTTTCTTGGGACCCAGCAGGCAAAGTTTTGACATTTAAGCAAGACCCAAATCATTATTATATCGGCACACTTTATATCGCATTTTACGTTGACGACAACACAGGTCTTCAAACGGGTATAAGTGATACAGCATTTATAAAAATCACATATGTCGATAATATCCCACCAACAGTCACACAAACCCAAGCACAAACAACTTTTGTTATCGGCAGAGACGACCATTCAACATTTGATAAAACAGCATACTTTATCGCAACAAACGATTATGATAAAACAACAATCACACCTGTTGTAAATATCTTAGACGCAAACGGGAATCAAGTTTTGGATATCGATTTTACAGTGCCTAGTAACTACACACTAAATTATTACTTTAGATATGAGCAAGGTGGGGTTGAGCACACAATTACAAAATCAGTTGTAATCAAAGTTACAACCGGTGGCAAACCAACAATTGTTTTAACACAAGAAAACTTACAAATCACAGTAGGTGGCACATTTGATATATCAACAATCATCTCTCAAATCGAAGATGCCGAAGACGGTAATGCAAATTATGAAACTTTAAAAGACAAAATCACAATCGAGGGCTTGCCAGAAAATTACAATACCCCTGGAGAATATAAGATTAAAATAAGATATGCTGATGCCGACAACAATCAAACAGAAAAAGTTTTCACTTTAAAAATTGTAGAGCAGTCAAAAGTATGGATATATATAGTAATCGGTATAGCTTCAGCAGTTGTTGTTGCTGGAATTGTTGTCTTAATTGTTTTCCTTATAAAGAGAAGATATACAAGAATTTAAGTTTAATGTTTGACAACATCTGTTATAAAGGAATAAAATAAAAATAGGAGAAAACGAAAATGATTTTAGACGAAATTAAAAAAGCAAATGTACAAGCTATGAAAGATAGAGACCAAAATGCAAGAGCAATCTATGGCGTCGTTATGACAAAAGCAATGTTAGAGCAAGTCAAAAAACGCGAAAGGAACGAAGAATTGACAGACGCAGATATGGTTGCAATTTTGCAAAAAGCAATCAAGGAACTTACAGATGAGTGCGATAACTACAAAAAAGCAGGCAACGCAGCTCAAGTAGAACTTATCGAAAGTCAAAAGGCTTTGATTGAAAAATTCTTGCCACAAATGATGAGCGAAGACGAAATTTATGAAGTTATTTCAAATCTTGACGACAAATCAATTCCAAATGTAATGAAGCACTTCAAAGCAAATTATGCTGGCAAGGTAGAAATGGCAAAAGTACAAATGGTCTTAAAGAAATTTAACTAAATTTAAAAACAGCCGCTCGGCTGTTTTTTTATTAACAAAATCTATATTTTTTCATAACATACTTTAAAAGGAGAAAATATGGATATAAAAAATTTACCAACATCAGCAGGTGGCGAGTTTCCAACCGTTGTGATTGAAAAAGAAAATAAAATGTGGGCAAATATTATACAAAACTTGTACGCTGGTTGTGATTCCGAAACAAGTGGAATTTTAGGGTATATTTATCAGTCATACATAACTCGCCCTATGGAAGAAGAAATTGCAAATATATTCGAAAAAATAGCAATGGTCGAAATGCGTCATCACGAGAGGCTTGGAAACTTAATTGTAAAACTTGGTGGCGACCCTTATTTTGTAAACAGCAGGAATATACCATTTCAAATTCGTTGTGTAAAAAGAATAAAAAACTTAAAAGAAATGTTGCTTTATGATATTAATGACGAAGAAGAAGGAATCTTAGATTACGAAAAGGCAATAAATCAAATCGACAACGAAAGTATCAAAGCGTTGCTTGAGAGAATCAAACAAGACGAAATTGTGCATAAAAACACTTTGCAAACAATATACGATTATATAAGTTTTTATAAGTAACCTGTCACAAAAATTTTTGGTTGACTTATTCTTAAATTTGTTGTACTATCACTCTATAATAAAAAGGTGGTGTTAAATGCTACAAGTTATAGATGTTAGTTTAAATTTTGGAAGCAGAAAACTATTTTCTGATGTAAATTTAAAATTTACAAAAGGCAACTGTTATGGTGTTATTGGTGCAAACGGTGCAGGCAAGTCAACATTTTTAAAACTTCTTGCAGGCGACCTTGAAACAACCAAAGGCGAAATCGTTATCACAAAGGGCGAGCGTCTTTCTGTCCTTCAACAAAACCAAAACGCATATGATGATGAAACTGTTAAAAGAACAGTTATGCTCGGTCACAAACGCCTTATGCAAATTTGGGACGAAAAAGATGCACTTTATGCAAAACCAGATTTTTCTGATGAAGACGGAATTCGTGCAAGCGAACTCGAACAAGAGTTTTTAGAACTTGATGGCTGGGAAGCAGAAGGTAACGCTGAAACACTACTTACAGATATCGGTGTTGACAGAGAATACTTTGATATGCAAATGAAAGACTTGGATAGTAAAATCAAAGTTAAGGTTTTGCTTGCTCAAGCACTTTTTGGAAACCCTGACATCTTGCTTTTAGACGAACCTACAAACAACCTAGACGTAAAAACAATCGCTTGGCTTGAAAACTTCTTGTTAAATTACGAAAACACGGTTATCACAGTTTCCCACAACAGACACTTTTTAAACAAAGTTTGCACACATATTTGTGATGTCGACTTTGGCAAAATCACAATCTTTGTTGGTAACTACGACTTCTGGTACGAAACAAGTCAACTTATCTTAAGACAACAAAAAGAAGCAAACAAGAAGACTGAACAAAGGGCAAAAGAACTTCAAGAGTTTATTGCACGATTTGCTGCAAACGCAAGTAAAAGCAAACAAGCAACAAGCAGAAAGAAAGAGTTAGAAAAATTAACCCTAGAAGATATCAAACCATCTTCAAGAAAATATCCATATGTTGACTTTAAGTTTGAAAGACAAATCGGTAACGATATCTGTGTTGTCGAAAACTTAACAAAGAAAGGTTTCTTCGAAAACGTAAGCTTCAATATCAATAAGGACGACAAAATTGCTTTCCTAAGTGACAACAGCAACACAATTTCAGCACTCTTTGATATCTTATCAGGTGCAGATACCGATTATACAGGCACTGTAAAATGGGGCAAAACAATCAATGTCGCATATATGCCAAAAGAATACAACAACTTGTTTAAAACAAACTTAAGTTTGACAGATTGGCTTGGTCAATATAGTAAAGATAAAGACGGCACCTACCTTCGCTCTTGGCTTGGAAGAATGCTTTTCTCAGGGGAAGAAGCCCTAAAGTCAGCATCAGTTTTAAGTGGTGGCGAAAAGGTTAGATGTATGTTATCAAAGATTATGTTGTCACAAGCAAACGCAATTATCTTAGACGAGCCAACAAACCACTTAGACCTAGAAAGTATCACAGCACTTAACAAAGGCATGATAAACTTCAAAGGTGTTATGTGCTTTGCTTCTGCCGACCAAGAAATTGTCGAAACAGTTGCAAACAGAATTATCAAAATCAACAACAAAAAAGAGTTTGATAAATATATTACTTATGACGAATATATTAGGACGGTGGAAAAATAATGATACTTATACAACAAATCGTAGGAATAACAACATTATTGTTTGTTTTAGGAATTATCAAAACAAAAGAATATAAATAACAAAAAAGCAGAGTTTTTAAAACTCTCTTTTTTTGTTTGACAACTAGGTAAAATTATATTATCTTAACAAAGTATATAGACATTAAAAGTTGTAAAAATACAACAAAACTTTAACAATTATTTAACAAAATAATGTTATAAAAAGGTGTTTATGGAAATTTTAGATGTTTATGATATAAATAACAAAAAAACAGGCAAAACAATTGTTAGGGGTAACAAAAACTTGCTCGAAGGCGAGTTTATAAAACTTGTTGTTATTTGGATTGAAGATGACGGCAAATACCTTGTGCAAAAGTGTAGCGAAGAAAAAGGCTCAGTTTATGCAATAACAGGTGGTCACGTGTCATCAGGTAACACGGCAACACACCAAGCTGTTGTTGAAATCAAAGAAGAGTTGGGTGTTGACATAAAAGAAAGCGACCTTAAACTTCTTGGCACGATAACAAAAAACAATGCTATGTTTGAAGTGTATATCCTAAACAATACAATAAAACAAAACACAAAATTTGTTTTACAAGAAAGTGAAGTCGAATCTGTTTCGTGGTTGGACAAAAGTCAAATTGATGTGCTTATAAAAAACGGCGTGTTTAGAAAGTCTTCACAAATGCACTATGAAAAGTTTATAAAATAAAGGAAAAACTATGAAGGAAAAAAAAGCAAAGAAAAAACATCTTAAAAAACCATTTTTTAGATTTGTAAAAGGGTTTTTAAAGATATTTATTAGAAAGCCAAAAGTTTTAAACGCAAACGAAGACGGCTTGGACGAAAATGCAATTTATATCACAAACCACGTAGGTGCTGCAGTCCCACTTAGAATGGAATTATATTTTCCACACGAATTTAAGTTTTGGGGCACACATGAAATGGTTTTTACATATAAAGAAAGATGGACTTATCTTCGCACAACTTACTTCCGTGATAAAAAACACAACAGTCAATTTGTTGCAAACTTAAAAGGCACATTTGCACTTCCATTTTTGTCAGGGTTTTATAGGGGTATGCAACTTATCCCAACATATCCTGATGGCAGAATGTTAAACACAATTAAATACACCACCGAGTTTTTAAACGAAGGTCATAGCGTTATTATCTTCCCAGAAAACTCAAGCGATGGTTACCACGATGTCTTAACACATTACTTTGCAGGTTTTATTATGCTTGCAAAAAATTACTACAAAAAATATGGCAAAAATGTAAAGATTTACAATATGTACTACAGAAAAAAAGACAACACTCTTCTTATCGACAAGTACACAACAATTGAAGATATCTTAAAAGACAAGCGTGACATTAGAGTTATCGCAAACGATTTTAGAGATAGAGCAAACTCTCTTGCAAATATCGATACTGTTGAAGATTTTAAAATGTCTACTGAAGAGTTAACAGCAAAAGAAGAAAAATCAACAAAATAAAAAATAAAAACACCTAATGATTAGGTGTTTTTTTATTTTAAAATACTATTTAATTGTGATTATTTTTTTTATTTGATATAATTTAAGTGTTTAAGGAAAGATTATGGAAATTAAGAAAGTTTTTATTGTCGGTGCTGTCACAGGTGTTGAAGACACTGTTTCGGCCTACGACGAGTTAGGGAAAGTTGTTGTATCTGTTTTGGGTGATGTCGAGTTGATAACACCTAACACAATTTTTGACTATCGCAACAATTATATTTTGCATCACAAAACTGCAACCGAAGAAGAAATCAACTATAATATGGTTAAGTTTGACTTAGAGCAAGTTTCAACGGCAGACTTGGTTGTGGGCGACTTAACAGTAAAATCAACAGGTGTTGGAATCGAACTTGGTACAATTTCGAATTTAGACAACAAAAAGATATTTTTTGCAAAAGAAGGAGAAGTTGTCAGCAATATGGTTTTGGGGGCTTTCCCTAAAAACAAAGTTATAAGATACAAAACATTTGACGACTTTAAGGAAAAACTAAAGAAAGAACTTAAAAAACTATAGGAGAAAAGTTATGTTTTATTTTGTAAGGCACGGCGAAACTGATTATAATGTTGCCAAAAGGACGCAAGGGCAAAGCGAATCAAAGTTAACCGAAAAAGGCATCTGGCAAACAAAAGATGTTGCAAAAAAACTTCAAGGCTACGACATTGATGAAATTTATTGTTCGCCATTGTCAAGGACAAGAATTACTGCAGAAGAAATCAATAAGTATCATAACTTAGAGATAAAATATGACGATAGATTGATGGAAAGAAATTCTGGCTCAAGACAAGGGAAATATTATAAAGACCTAACACCCGAAGAAAAGAAGTTGTGGCAAACCAACCCAGAACTTTGGGGCGCAGAAAGTCGTTTGGAATTTTATAACAGATGTAAGGAATTTTTCAAAACAATCGAAAAGAGCGACAAGAATATTTTGCTTGTTTCTCACGGTGGTGTTTGGAGAAACTTAAGAAGATATTTTGACAATGAAGATACCGATTTTACAAAGGATTTATACTACGAAATTGACAATTGTGAAATCGACCAACTAAACAAATATATGAGGGAGCATTTTAGCGAATGAAAGTTGTTGGCAAACAAACAAACAGCAAAAATTGTATCATTTGTGGTATGGAAAACGAGTTTGGTGTAAAAGCACCGTTTTATAATATGGAAGATGGCTCAGTTGCAACAATTTTTAAATATGATTTTTTGCATCAAAGTTATCCAGGTCGTGTCCATGGTGGTATGATTACAAGTATGTTAGACGAACTTATCGGCAGGGTTCTATGGATAAGCGAACCTAATGTTTATGCTGTTACAACTTCACTTGAAGTCAAGTTTAGAAAACCTGTACCCTATAACAAAGAAATCAAAGGCAGGGCCGTAATGATAACAAACACACCAAGATACTTTGTTGCCCACGGCGAAATTTTGGATATGGAAGGAAACGTGCTTGCCGAAGCTGAAGGCAAGTATCTTAAGTTATCCCCAGAAAAGATTGCAAATGGGGATATCTCCATTGAAGAAGAAATGTGTTATAACATTAAAGACGATGTCACAGAGATTGATTTTTAAGGATTTGTATGTTAATAAAACAAGTTTGGAAAGATACGGATAAGTTATGGTTTGATAATTATTTGTTGAGTTTAAAAAACGAAGATAAGGTGGTTTGGACAACAAAGATTATAAATACAAAAAAACCACTGCTTGCAATAAAAACAGAAGTTTTGAAAAACATAGCAAAAGAAATTGCAAAAGGCAACTTTTTATCATTTCTTGATTTAAACCTAAACTCATATTACGAAAACGATGTTATAAATGGTAACCTTATTTGCAAAATCAAAGATTTTCATAAGCAGGTTGAGTATTTAGACAAATATGTTTTAGGCATCGACAATTGGGCAAGTTGCGACCTTTTGTCTTTTAAAATTAAGGGTAGAGAAGAAGAGTATTTTGCTTTAGCAAAGAAATATCTTAAAAGTGAAAAACCGTTTGTTAGAAGGGTTGGGTTTAAAATCTTTTTTGAGTTTTTAAACAATGGTTATTATGTAGATAAGATACTTGAAATTTTAAACGAATTTTATTTAGAAGAAGAGTATTATGTAAATATGATAATCTCGTGGCTTGTGTGTGAGTTGTTTATAAAACAAAGAGAAAAAACAATTAAGTTTCTAAAAACAAACAAACTAAACCCGTTTCAAATCAATAAAGCAATCTCAAAATGTAGGGATAGTTTTAGGGTATCAAAAAAAGATAAAGAGTGGCTTTTAAATTTTAGAAAATAAAAAAAGAGTTAGACTTTCTAACTCTTTTATTTTTTTATTCTTCAGGTGTTATATCGCTCATTGTTTCAACAAAAGAAGTTTCACTTTCTTTTTGCATTTGATATAAGTTTTTGCCTAATTCGTCGATACCTTTTTCATCAAAAGTTGTGACACCGTCAACTTCAATTCTTCCAACAAGGTATTCAATTTTTGTTTTATCGTCCATTGATTCCCAAGTAGCACAAGATGCCTCTCCAACGGTGTATTGTTGAGAAAGAAGACCCATCTCGTCTGTAAGTTCTTCTCTAACTTGTTCGCCTTGTCCAAAAAGATTTGTAAGTTTTGAAACGATGCCTTTGTTTTTGTTTAATCTTGTAAGGCGTGAAGTTGTTTCTGCATAACTTCCAACTTTTGTTTTTGCATAATCTGCAATTGCAGAAGTTTCTCTCACAATCAAACTATCAAAATATTCGTCAACGCTTTGCCCTTGAATTGTTGCAAGTGTATTTGATGCGTTAAGAAGTAATTCTTGATATGTAAAGGCTGCCATTCTGCCAGCAGATGCAGAGCCCATATATCCAGGTGCTGGGTTTACAGCAAGCGCGTAAGAATAGTTTTCTTTAATTCTGTCATACTCTTGTTGTGCTTTTTCTTCGGCAAGCATTTTTGCCCTATACATTCTTTCTTCAATAGGTAAGTCGTTATTTTCTTTTGAATATAAGTGTAATTTATAACTATAAAAATCCATAGATGTCTCCTGTTAAATATTACAACATTTTTTATAGTAAATCAATATACATTTTAAAATTTACAATAGGTAGTTTTTATTTTTTTTCTTTTTTAAGTCTTGCGAGCAAAACATTTTTAAGTAGCATTGCAATTGTCATAGGTCCAACACCACCAGGGACAGGTGTGATATAACTTGTCTTTGGTGCAACACCTTCAAAATCAACGTCGCCACAAATCTTTTTTGAAACTTCGTCACGTGTGATACCAACGTCGATAACAATTGCGCCTTTCTTTACCATTTCAGGCTTGATAAAATCTTTAATTCCAACAGCAGTTACAATAATATCGCTGTTTTTAAGTTTGTCTGTTAAGTTTTGTGTTTTTGTGTGGCAAACAGTAACTGTTGCGTTTGCGTTTGTCATAAGAAGTGCTAAAGGTTTTCCTACAAGCAAACTACGGTTTACGATTGTAACATCTTTGCCTGTGATGTCGATATTGTAGTGGTTAATAAGTGCCATAACGCCACTTGGTGTACAACCAACAAAACCATCGTTGTCTTTATCTAAAACTTTTCCAAGATTTATGTAAGTCAAGCCATCAACATCTTTATCTGGGTCAATTTCGTTTAAAACTTCACTCTCGTTTATTTGCATAGGGACGGGAAGTTGAAGCAAAATTCCATCAACAAGTTTATCTCTGTTTAGTTTTCTTATTGCGTCGACAACTTCTGCTTGTGTTACGTCGTAGTCAAATTTTATTACAGTTGTTTCAATTCCAACTTGCTCGGCTGCCTTTACTTTTCCTGCGACATAAACTTTGCTTGCCATATTGTCTCCAACAAGAATAACTACAAGTTTAGGTGCTCTTTTGTTTTTGGAAGTAAGTTTTTCTTCAATTTCAGCCTTGATTTCTTGTTTTATAGCCATTGAGGTTTCGGTTCCATTAAGTATTTCGTACATAGTCTTCCTCCTTTATAACAAAGGTATTATAACATACTTTATTTTTTTAGTAAAATATTTAAAAACCGTATGACAAAATCTTTATTTTATTTTGCCTAAAGGCATAGGTGTGATATAATTAAAAAGATAATGTTAGGGGGTAAGTAAAATGATAAAAAATACAAAATTAGTTAAAAGTGATTACGAGATTTACGATATTATTGAAAAAGAAAAACAAAGACAATTTGACCACCTTGAACTTATTGCTAGTGAAAACTATGTTTCCCCAGCAGTAATGCAAGCAGTTGGAAGCGTGCTTACAAATAAGTATGCAGAAGGTTATCCAAACAAAAGATATTATGGTGGTTGCGAAGTTGTTGACCTTGCAGAACAACTTGCAATTGACAGACTTAAAGAAATTTTTGGTTGCGAACACGCAAACGTTCAACCACACAGTGGCGCTAACGCAAACTTTGCAGTTTATGTCGCTTTACTTAACCCAGGGGATACTATTTTAGGTATGGACCTATCAAACGGTGGACACTTAACGCACGGTGCAAAAGTTAATGTTTCAGGTAAGGTCTACAACAGTGTTTGCTATGGTGTTGACGAAAATGGTTTCTTAGATTATAAACAAGTTGCACGCCTTGCAAAAGAGCACAAACCAAAACTTATTGTTGCAGGTGCTAGTGCTTATTCAAGAAAAATCGACTTTAAGAAATTTAGAAAAATCGCAGACGAAGTCGGTGCATATCTTATGGTTGATATGGCACACATTGCTGGTCTTGTTGCAGCAGGTCTTCACCCAACACCTGTTGGTATTGCAGATGTTGTTACAAGTACAACACACAAAACCTTAAGAGGTCCAAGGGGTGGTATCATTATGTGCAAGCAAGAACTTGCAAAGAAAATTGATAGCGCAGTTTTCCCAGGCACACAAGGTGGCCCACTCGAACACGTTATTGCAGGTAAGGCAGTTGCTTTTAAAGAAGCACTTCAAAAGAGCTTCAAGACATATCAAAGACAAGTTATCAAAAACGCAAAAGCACTTGCAGAAGGTTTGATGAACCGTGGTGTAAAACTTGTAAGTGGTGGCACAGAGAATCACTTAATGCTTCTTGACTTGTCAGATAGGGATATCACAGGAAAGGAACTTGAAGGACTTTTAGATAAGGCATATATCTCTGCAAACAAAAATACTGTTCCAAACGAAAAACGATCCCCATTTACAACAAGTGGACTTAGAATCGGTACTCCTGCAATCACAACAAGGGGTATGAAGGAACCTGAAATGGAAGTTATCGCAGAATGTATTGCAGATATTATCGACAACAAAGAAGAAGCTGTCGAAAGAGTAAAAGAAAAGGTTGCAAACCTTTGCAAACGTTTTAAAGTTTATTAAAAACAAAAAAAGAAACACAAAATTGTGTTTCTTTTTTTTTATTGTTCAAGTGAAATTTCATTTACAGGCTCAGATGAAATTACTGCAACACCTTCGCTGTCTTGGTGTACAAATTCTGATTGATGCTCGCTTTCAAAAACTTCGCTACCAGAAGAGTTAATGTTGTCTTGTTCGACTGAAGTATAGTTGTTAGAATCATCTTCTATCATATCTTCAAGTTCATCTTCTTCCATTTGTTCCATAGCTTCAAGGTCGAGTTGTTGTTGTGTTTGTCTACGTTTTCTTTCCTCTTCTTCCTTGAGTTGTTGTTCAGCAATTGCAGCAAGTTCTTTTTCTTTTTCAGTCATAAGTAGTTGATTCTTTTGATCTTCTACCAACTTGTTTCTGGCATCAATTGCTTCTTGGTCTTCTTTTTTGTGTGGGGATTCTTGAGTTTGTTGAGTTTCTGCTTTGTGCTTCTCAATATTCTCAAGATGTTTTTCAATATCTTCGCCTCTTTGTTGTGCTTCAATAACTTCTTCTTGAAGTTCTTCGGCTTGTTCTTGTTGTCTTTCAAGAATAGCTTTTTCGTCTTCTGCGTTAAGTTCTTGTGCACGGCGTACAAGTTTCTTTTTCTCTTTTTCTTCTTCGGTTTCTTCACGTTCTTTAAGGACTATTGCTTCTTTTAAATCTTCAGCAGCTGCTTGGATTTCTTCAATAGGTCTAAGGCGTTCAGTTTCGGTTCGAAGGCGCTCTTCTCCTAGTTTTTGAGATTCTGGACCCATAAAGCCTTTGTAGTTTACAGGGCCTTCGCCTTTTTCAAGTTGACCCACAAAAACTCTTTGGTCAAGGTCGCGTACAAGAACGTTGGTGTTAGTTTGACCATCATAAACTGCTGCAAAAACTTCTCTATATTGTGCTCTTAAACGCTTCATTTCTTCTGCTTCTTGAACAGTTAAGCGTTTGATTTTTTTCTTGAATTCTTTTTCGTCTTCAATAGAGTAGATGTCAAATCTTTCATCTTGTTGCATACCTTGTAAAACAAGATAAGCCCTTGTCTTCATACTTTCTTCATCAAATCTTCCAACAGAGATATCAACAGGTTGTCCATCAATTGTCATTATGTTGTCGAAGTCACTGTTCATAATTCTAATTTGTGTTACAAGGCTTTCGTTTTTGATGTCGAAGTTTTCGATAAGTGGGTCAGTTGGTTCAAGCAAAAGTACAACTTTCTTGGTTCCGTCTGGCATAACTTGTAAAACAGTTCTAGAAGTTCTCATACCGTCAAGCATTTCAGCATCGGTAAATTGTACATCAATTGCACCTTCGATTGTTGCAATTGATGATTCTTGAAGTTCTGTAAATTTGTTGCAAATGTTAAGTGGAGTTGTTGCTTTTAAAATGTCTGCTGTAATTATGTTTGCTTTGTCTGTTTGAATATCTAAAACCTTGTTTATGGAATCAACAAACTCAGCGTTTCTTAGTTCTTTGTTTCCTGCGACATTGTCGATTGCATCTAAAAACAAATTTGTTTTTGTAAGTTCAGGTGTTTTTGTGATGTTAAATTTTAAATCATCATCTTTTTTGATTGCCTTGTTAAAAGTGTTTATAACTTTTTTACCAAGGGAATTTTCTTCCATTGTGTCAACTGACAAATCAAGTGCGGCTTGTGTTATTGATTTTGCAACAGTGTTTGCACAAGCCATAGCAAGTGTTGCTTTTGTTTTTGCGATAAGGGTGTTTGTGATGTCAATATCTTTCCATCTTTTACCATAATCGTCTGCGTTTGCACTGATGTTAAACTTATAGAAAATTTCCTTCATAGGAACTTGTTTGTTTTCATAAAAAATTGAGTAGATAAGAGTACTATAGTTTTCTTGAATACCCAAGTTTTCAACCCAAACGTGTTCAACAAAGTAAAGGTCTGCACGATTATAGTCAATTGTTGCATAAAAGTCCAACTCGCCAAAACGAGATAGGAAAGTTTTAAGTTCATAAACATCTTTTCCTGCTTTGTCGACTGCTTTTTCTCTTACTTGCCTAATGATTTTTGGAACTCTTATAAGTTCGACAATAATTGGCTTTTCGATGTAGTACTTGCCGTTTGGCATGTGTCTACCGACCCTACCAATATCCATATAATGATATTTTTGGTCTTTTTTGTAAGTTTCTAAAAGATGCTTGCCTTCTTCTGTGGTGGAGTCAACTTTAACCCTTACTTCATTACGATATTTGTAGCTATCTTTTGTATCAATTGGCATATGATACACCCCCGTTAATTGTAAATATCTTTAAAAGAATCTTTTTTGCTTTTTTTGAAAACAAAGTTAATAATTTTTGGAACTGAGTTTGGCATAATTTTATATCCAAAATTCATAAGTTTTGCGTCCCAACCCAAAACCTTTCTGCGCTTTTTTCTTTTTATGGTTTTGACAATTTTCTTTGCCATCTTTGGCGATGGTGTGCTTATAAAGTCAACGATGCTTTTATCTTTTGAATCGATTATTGGCGAGTTGTTGTCTTTAGAGTTAAAAATGTTTGTGGTTGTAACCCCTGGAAATATTGTCGAAACATATGCCTTTCCTTTAAGGTCAAGAGCAAGTGTTTCGGAGTATGCCTTAAGGGCTGATTTGCTTGCAGAATATCCTGCAACTCCTGGAACCGTACAAAGTGCTGACGAACTGCAAATATTTATGATTGCAGGTGTAGGAGATTTTAAAACTAGGTCTAAAAGTGTGTTAACAGAATATACAACTGAATAATAGTTAACATTCATCACGTTTTCAACAGTCTTTAAATCTAGTTTTTTTGTCGCAACAAATTGATGCATTCTTCCAGCATTGTTTATTAAAACGTCTGCCATAAAGTTTGTGTCAAGCAAGTGCTGTTTTAATTTTTCCCAATTTTCAAGTTTTGCTGTGTCCATAGGGAAGTATAAAAAGTTTTCTCCAAGTTCGTCTTGCAGTTCTTTTAGTTTTTCTTCT
>JAZSQZ010000047.1:0-7392 GCA_045538175.1 Clostridia bacterium | reverse complement strand
GAAGTGATTGTTGTGTTTGTTTCAAAACAGTAATCGCCAATACCAACAATTTCTATTCCGTTTACTGTTTCAGGGACAACAACGTCACTATCAGTTCCGTTATATTCAATAAGATATCCATCTTCATCTGCAACAAAATCGAACTGATAGGTCATTTGTGTGATTTTGCTACACTTTGTAATGCTTCCTTCATACAACACGCAAGCAATTGCTTTTACTGTTGTTGAAGTTGAAATTGTGATAGGGTTTTCGTATATTGTTGAATTTTGTGCAGTAGGTGTTTGTCCGTCTAATGTGTATAAAATTTTGACATTAGCTTCTGCGTTTGTGTGGGTAAGTGTTAGTTCAAAAGGTTCTGAACACTTTGTGTTTTCGTTGCTAAATGTGACAGGCTCTAATCTGTCGCAATGAGCATATGTAAGGTCAGGGATACCAACGCCATAATATTCGTCCCAGCCTTCGCTTCCTGCGTCAACTGTATAAAACTTTAAGGCGTCTTCAACTTCTGCTAAAGTTTCATATTCCATAGTTTTGTCAGAAAGTAAAAGTGTAACAACTGCAGAAATATGTGGGGCAGCCATTGATGTGCCTGTTTTTGTTGTAGTTGTGCCATCAGTTGCTGCGCTTACAATAGATATGCCAGGTGCAGAAATATCAACATAACTTCCAAAGTTTGAAAACGAGCCTATGTAATAGTTTTTGTGACTATCGATGCCAACAGCACCAACTGTTATTGCGCATCCAACATTTGCAGGGCAGTTGTTTGAAACATCTATTGCATTTCCATCATCGTCGCCGTTTCCTGCAGAAGTAACTGTTAAAATTCCATCTGCATATGCTCCTTCAATTGCATTTTTTTGTGAAGTATAACCTGTGTTTTCAAGGTCAACAGGTATGTCAGCACCTAAACTCATATTTATTACAGCTAAGTCAGGTATGCTTGATTCTTTTAGGTCTTGGGCAAAGTTTATTGCTTTTCCAATGTTTACGATTTCGCCATAACCTTCACTATCTAAAACTTTAAGTGCTAAGATTTGTACGTTGCTATAAGTTAAGTCACAAATTATACCTGCAACGTGTGTGCCGTGTCCGTGGTCATCTTCAGGGTCGTTTGGATTGTTAGAGTCTACAAAGTTGTGACTATACTTGCTTATTCTTCCAGCAAACATAGGGTGGTCAGTGTCGATGCCTGTATCAAGTACGGCAACAGTGATTGTATCTAAATTGTTTTCGCCGACAGCGCTTTGAAGATATGTTTTATAGTCATCAATTCCTAACATCTCTCCACCCCAAGAAAGGAAGGTGTTTGATGTTTCGTTTAGGTCAAACATATGGCTTTCAATATCATCATCAAGACCAACAATAATGTTTGGTTCAGCAAAATTTACGCTTTTTTGAAGGTTTAATTCTTTTATTGCTTGTTTTGCTTCGGTTTCGGTTGTAAATTGAAGAAGATAAGTGTTGTCATAACAGTGTACAACTTCTATCGCTCCTACAGGGTCAAACTTTCCGTTTGCTTCAACAATAACTCTTTTTGTTTGATAAGGTCTTGTAAGTTTTGTTATATCGTTTTTATTTGAGATTTGAAAACCTAAGTTTGTTGCAAGAGTGTCAATAGAGTATAGGTCGTTTTCGTTTTCTTCTAAGTAAACAACATTTCCGTCAGTTGTTACGATATAGTTGTTTGCTTTGTTTATGTTAACGCTAAAATCGCCATATGTTAAGTTTATGTAAGTGTCGTCTTCGCTATATTTTGTGCCGGTAAATGTGCAAAAATCATTGATATTTATTTTTTGTTCATTTTCTTCTGTAAGGTATTCGTCGTCAATGGTTTTTACAACCTTTTTGCCTGCAGAGTATTTTTCAATAAGCTTAGCAACGCTTGTATCAAAATAGTTAGAAGAATTTTCCTTTGTTGGTAAAAACAAAAAGAAACTGCCAACTATAGACAGTGCAAAAAGAATAATGATAGGAAATAAAATTAACTTTTTTATCGAATTTTTTACCATAAATTCTTCCCCTTAATTATAGTAAATATTATATATATTATTTCCCTAAAAGTAAAATAAACTTGCAAACTTTTAAAATAAGTTGTATACAATTGACAAAATTGCAAAATTCTAATAAAATAAAGTCAAGGAGATGGGAATTATATGTTAATTTTAGGTAGATTTTCAAAATTATTTGACATCATAGGTCAAATCATGGCATTTGCAACAGTTATTCTTCTTGGTGTTTTGTATCTAAACCAAGTTTTACCTGTTCAATTCTTGGCAGCAGAAACATTGGAAACTTTAAATGTGATTAAAGAGTATGCTGTTCTTTGTACACTTATAGTCTGTGGTATGGAGTTTGCTTGCAAGAGAAGTATCATCATCTTTATTCCATTCTGCGTACTTGCAGTGCTTACATTTGTATTGAGCTTCCCAGCATTGTTCTAATATGCAAAAGACAGTTTTAGAAAGCATAAAAACTTCTAAAAATTATAAGGATATATGCTGTAAAACCATTGAAAATTTGGTTGAGCAGGAGACCCCTAAATACAAGAAAAATAAAGACATTGAGCAATCCGTTAGGACAAAATTACACCTTTGGGCAAAGATGTTTTTTAGTGATTTTAACAAGTCAAAAAAAGCACTTATAAATGGTGAAAATATAGATAGAGAATTTTATCTTCAAGTCCTTAAAAGACATTGTTCAACGGCTGAGAGATACGACTTTTTAGAAGAGTTTTTTGTAGATATTTTATCTCAATGTAAGGATATCGAGAGTATTATAGATGTAGGGTGTGGGTTTAATCCTATATCCTATATTTGTTTTGCAAAAAATCACGCAAAAAAATATTTCGCTTACGATATTGTCGGCGAGTGTATTGAGTTTTTAAACCTTTGTTTTGTTGACCTTAAAAAAGATTATGTCGCTCAAGTTTTAGACGCAACTTGCGACACACCAAAAGAAACTGTTGACGTTGTGTTTTTGTTTAAGATTTTGCCACTTCTTGAGCAACAAAGGGTAGGTCGTGCAAAAGAAATTATAAATTCGCTCAATGCAAAAAAGTTTGTTATAACTTATCCAACAAAAACAGTAGGTGGCAAAAATGTTGGTATGTATAATAAATATAGTGAAGACTTAAAAGGTTTGTGCGAACAATGTGGGGCAAAAATTGTATTTGAAAAAGAATACAAAAACGAGATTATGTTTATAATCGAAAAATAATATTCTAAAAAATAAACTATGTCATAAATTGAATATATAGGAGAATTCTTATGTATAAAAATTTTATGGCATATTTTTTTATGTGTTTTTGTATGCTTCCATTGTTTTCGGGTTGTAGCAAAGACAATTTAAAAACTGTTTCAAAAAACCTTACAAATTACGACATAACTGTTGATTTTGATATAGATACAAAGGTTTTGACTGCAAAACAAACAGTTGATTATATAAACGCAAGCGATGTTGTTTTAGATTATGTAGATTTTCATTTATACCCAAACGCCTTTGATGCAGGCGTAAAAAATTCGCCTGTAAGTTTAGGGGATAAAACAAAAGCATATCCAAACGGTATAGATTATGGAAAAATCAACATAAGTTTATTAACTGTTGAAAACAATCCACAAACGATAAATGTTTGTGGTGAAGATAATACAATTTTAAAAGTTGACCTAAATCAAAGTTTATATCCTATGGATAGGGTAAAAATTTATATGGAATATGTTGTTTTGTTGCCAAATGTTATACACAGGTTTGGTTATGGTGAAAACACTTATAATTTTGGCAACTTTTATCCTGTTGCCTGTGTTTACGAAAATGGCGATTTCATGACAAAACCATACAACAGCAATGGCGACCCATTTTATAGTGAAATGGCAAATTATTCTGTGGATATCACAACAAACAAAAATTTGGTGCTTGCCACAACTGGGGACAAGGTCGAAGTTAAAACTGAAAACGAAAAAACAACCACAAGTGTTGTTGCAAATGTTGTTAGGGATTTTGCATTTATCTTAAGCGAAGAATTTTCGGTTGAAAGTGAAAAGGTTGGAGATATAGAAGTAAACTATTTTTACTTTAGTGACAAAAATCCAAAGCAAAGTTTAAAAACTTCTGTTGATGCAATAAAGACTTTTTCAAATCTTTTTGGCGATTATCCTTATAAACAACTATCCGTTGCAGAAGCAAATTTTTTGCACGGTGGCATGGAATATCCTAACCTAGTTTTTATCTCAAATCTTGTTGATGTGTACTCAGAATACACCAATGTAATCGTCCACGAGATAGCACATCAGTGGTGGTATAACTTAGTCGGAAATAACGAGTTTGTGTCTTCTTGGCTCGATGAGGGGCTCACAGAGTATTCTACGCTTATGTTTTACGACGAAAACCCTGATTATGAAGTAAAAACAAGCGAAAGCAAATCGAATTCTCTTTCAAGTTATTTGTTGTTTGTTGATGTGTATACATCGGTGTATGGAGATGTAGATACAACTATGAATAGAAGCCTAGATGAATATAGAAGTGAAGTGGAATATGTCTACATAACTTATGTTAAAGGAATGTTACTTTTTGATAATATAGACGAAATTATAGGTCGAGAAAAATTTATCAAGTGTTTAAGGAAATACTTTAAGGAAAATTGCTTTAAAATTGCAACACCTGAAAAACTGATATCTGCTTTTGAAGATGGCTCAGGGGTAGAGCTTGAAAGTTTTTTTGATTCGTGGATAAGTGGAAAAGTGGTTTTAAAAAATTATTAAAAACATAAAAATGTTTGGAAAATAAACAACAGTTTGTTATAATTTGCAATATGAAAACAATTAGTTTAGCAAGTGGTAGCAAAGGCAACTGTATATATGTCGAAAGTAAAAATGCTAAAATTCTTATAGACCTTGGGCTTACGGCAACGGCAGTTTGTGAAAAACTTCAACAAATTTCTGTTGACCCTAAAGATATTACGGCAATTTTTATTACGCACGAGCATATCGACCATTGTTTAGGGGTTGGTGCTTTTGCAAGAAAGTATGAGACAAAAATTTATGTACATACATCTGGCTATCCATATATTATTAAAAAAATAGGTAAAATTGCACCTGAGCAGGTTGTTACATTTGTAAATTCGGAATTTTTTGTTGAAGATTTAACAATAACACCTTTTGTTTTGCCACATGATAGCAACTTTTGTGTTGGATACAGTTTTGTTTGTGGAAGCAATAAAATTTCAGTTGCAACAGACCTTGGTTTTATGAGTGAAAAAACATTGAATTATTTAAAGAAAAGTGATGTTTTGTTTATTGAAAGCAATCACGACGAAAAGATGCTTTTAAACAACCCTAAATATTCTGCAAGTTTAAAAACAAGGATACTATCAAACCGTGGACACTTGTCTAATGTTGCTTGTGGAAAAGCCCTTGTCGAACTTGTAAAAAGTGGTGTAAAACAAGTTGTTCTGTCGCACTTAAGTGAAGAAAATAATACGCCGTCACTTGCTTATAATACTGTCAAAAAGGTGCTTGCAAACAGTGGGATAATCGAAGGCGAAAATGTTTTTGTTGATGTTGCTACACAAGGGAAAATTGGCACTTTATTTGAAATAAAAGATTAAAAATGGCGATTGCCATTTTTATTTTTTGTTGTGATTTGTTTTTTGTTTGCCAACGCTACCATTTTGGTATATAATTTTTAAGTGAGGTATAGTATGGACAAGAAAAAAAGCAGATATTCATTTCAAGACAGCGCAAATGCGTTTTTGGCAGTTATTCTTGCACAAATTGTCTTTTTGATTGTTTATAGTATGATTATTGCTTCTATAAGCGAATCAACAGGTCAAACACCTGAAGCAATCACAGGCAGTGAAATCTGTATTTATATCAATATGATTTTAAGTGAAGCCATTTTCTTTTTGGTTTATTTGTTTTATAATATTGCTACACAAAAAACAGGATTTAAACAAGCTTCAAGACTAAACAAAAAGTTTGATTGGAAAATTATGCTTATCGTAATTGGTCTTGCTGTAGTTTCAGTTTTTGGCTTTAATCATTTTATCGAATTTGTAAATTATTTTCTTACAGACATTTTGGGTCTTAAAGGTAACATCGGTGTTGCATACTCAATTGACACTCCTGTTAAATTTATTGCAGGTACAATTCTTATGGCTGTTTTCCCTGCAGTTTTTGAAGAACTTATTTTTAGGGGTATCATATTTAACGGTTTAAGGGAAAAACTAAGTCCTAAGGGCGCAATCATTTTGTGTTCTATTTTGTTTGCTTTGATGCATATGTCAATATATAAGACAGTTTATCAATTAGTCCTTGGCGCAATGTTATCAATAATTGTTTATTTTACGGGCTCAATTGTATACAGTATGGTTTTCCACTTTGTAAACAATTTTATAATTGTTCTTATTAACTACATAACAACTATAACAGGTAGCACTGCATTTGTTTATACAAGTTGGGGTGCAGGCGATATTGTAAGGGCAATTGGTGTTATGCTTATTGCTACAGTTGTGCTTGTTGTTGGTTGTTATTTCTTGGGTAAATATTGTAAAAAACAACCTGACTTTGATAAAGACCATAAAGAAACTTATGGTGAAATCGAAGATTCAGATGACGAAGCAAATTTTGTTGCAGGAACCGATGTAACAGGTTTGTCTGATTATGAAGTAAAACAACTCGGTTCAACTGTATTTATTACAGCAAAAGGCTGGCTTATAATTTCTATGATTATTGCTGGTTTTTTGTGGTTTGTAAGTTCTTTCTTGGGATAGGGGGATAAATGAACTATAAAACAAAGTTTTTTAACACAAACTTAATATACTTTATTATGTTGACCTTGTTTGTTGTTGTAAGGATTGTATCAAGTGTTGTCGACTTTTCTTTTATGTCTGCCGACCTTTCTGATGCAGTGTTTACTTTCGTAATTCAAGTGGGGCTTATGTTTTTGTTGCCAATTTTTATGTTTTCAAAATTGCAAAAACAACCTGTTAAAAAAACTTTCTCTGATTTTAAATATAAAGCAATAAGTCCTCTTGCTATTCTTTATAGTGTTTTGATTGGGGTATTTTGTTATTTGTTAAATATTGCAATCTCTTCATTTTTTGGTGGTCTTATCGGTCTTTTCGGTTACGAACAAGGCGCTGGTGTTTCAACTTCAACAACAGACACTTCAATTTATGGTTTTATTTTGCAAGTGCTTCTTGTTGCAGTACTTCCTGCAATTTGTGAAGAAACAACTCACAGGGGTATGCTTATTCACGGATACTCAATGTTGGGTATTAAAAGGGCAGTTATTTTCTCATCACTTATGTTTGGTCTTATGCACTTAAACATCAATCAATTTTTCTATGCAACAATTTTAGGATTTTTGATTGCTTTGGCTGCTCTTATGAGTAAAAGT
>JAZSQZ010000132.1:0-6767 GCA_045538175.1 Clostridia bacterium | reverse complement strand
AGAATTCGCCCATAAGACCTTTTTCACCAGTTGCAGGGTTACGAGTGAAAGCAACACCTGTACCAGATGTTTCGCCCATATTGCCAAAAGCCATCATTTGAACATTAACAGCAGTTCCCCAGCTGTATGGAATATCGTGGTCCATACGATAGATGTTTGCTCTTGGGTTGTCCCATGAACGGAAAACAGCTTTGATAGCTTCGAATAATTGTTCTTTAGGATCTGATGGGAAATCTTTTCCTAATTGTGCTTTGTATTCTGCTTTAAATTGTGTAGCAAGTTCTTTTAAGTCTTCTGCAGTAAGGTCGATATCTTGAGATACGCCTTTTTCTTCTTTCATCTTGTCGATAAGTTTTTCAAAATATTTCTTACCAACTTCCATAACGACGTCAGAGAACATTTGAATAAATCTTCTATAACAGTCCCATGCCCATCTTGGATTTCCTGATTTTGCTGAAAGAACTTCAACAACTTCTTCGTTTAAACCAAGGTTAAGGATTGTATCCATCATACCAGGCATTGATGCACGAGCACCACTTCTGACAGAAACAAGTAATGGTTTTTCTTTATCACCGAATTTCTTTCCTGTGATTGCTTCCATTTTTTCAATGTTTTCCATAATTTGTTTTTGGATTTCAGCATTGATTTGCCTTCCATCTTCGTAGTATTGTGTGCAAGCTTCAGTGGAGATTGTAAAGCCTTGTGGAACAGGTAGACCAATTTTGGTCATTTCTGCAAGGTTAGCACCTTTTCCGCCAAGGAGTTCTCTCATAGTAGCATTGCCTTCGCTGAATAAATAAACATATTTTTTCATAAAATCAAAACTCCTTTAAATAATTTGACTAACGGAGAAATTGTAATATATTTTATGAAATTTTGCAAGTGTTTTTACCTAAAAAGAAAAAAAGGATACAAAATAAACAAACCCTTACCCATCCATTTACAATATGGAAAAATTATAGTATAATTATATAATAAATATGTGGGGGAAAAATGGGATTAAACGAAACATTTAAAAGCGTTTTACTACAACAACATCACGAATTTGTATCAAAAACAAGATTGGGTAGGGCTGCCCAAAAAGTTTGGGTAAAGCACCAATTTGTTGAAAAAGGAATTTTAAATCCTGCAAACTATACCCAACAGCAAATGGATACTTTTTATGGTATAATTGCTGCAAACTATATCCACCTACACGAAACCTATCCACAAACTTTTAGTACAGACAGAGTTTATGATAGAGAGCTTTTAGGTTTGCCGGAAGGAAAAGAAATAACTCACGCCGATTTATATCTACATAGAGTTATTGAAAAAGCAAGGACCATTGAATTTAGACCAATTACAACTGGTAGCATTGAAGGCTTAGCATTCTCAACAGGTATGATGGTAGACGACCAAAAAACATCTGACACTCGTATGGATGTCTTAACTTTCTTTAGAAGTGGTCAATACCTAACAGACCCTAGTTGTCCTAAAGCCTTTTCTACAATACTACAAAGTTCAACCTTTGGATTAACAAATGCACTTGGATACATTCTCTCTTCAAAAGAAACAAGAGAAGAATTCCTTGCAGACCCTAAGGGCTTCTTAACTAGCCGATTTGATTCAAAAAATCATCAACTAACTCCAGAACAACAACAATCCTTCTTTGCAATGATGTCCCCTACCTTTGTTGAAGCAATCCGTTCAAACGAGCAATATATTGCTTCTGTTGAGACAAGACAAGCAGAACAAAATTTAAAAGAAGTAATAAGCCACGAAGCTTACCATTTGGGTATGATTGTGGCAAATAAAGATCTAAGAGAAGAAACTCTAGAACAAAGTTATGCAAAAACAGATGCAATTGCAGGTAGAGATCGCTCTGTCAGCAAGGAAAGATCAAGTATTGCACAGTTACCTGAAAATGCTAGGGCTCGCCTAGAAGCAAGCGATAAAGCAATAAACGAAATCTATGTTGACTTACTAGCATCAAGAACTGTAGGTACACCAACCGTTCTTAACCATTACACACAAGCAACAGGTAATGTTTACTATACTTTTAATGCCACAACTGCTTGTAGTTACACTATAAACGAGCCTATTTTTGCCCTTCTTGAAAATATGGTAAATTGTATGGACGGCTCAACAATCGCAATCCACAATTATCTTTCTGGCGTTGTTCCTGGTTCAAAAGAACAAGAAAGAGAGTTTTTAGCATGTCACCCACTTTTCTCACAACGATCAGCATTTAATATTATTGGAAGAAATGGAAAACTTTCTATTCCTGATCAATTTAAAGGCACTATTTCTGAACCTAAATTATATAGTTCAATGACACCTTTCCAAACATTCTGTGCCTTAACAAACAATATTTTAACAACAAAACAGCTTGCAAGTGAAACCAGAACACCTGTAAATGTTATGCCTATGGTACAACAAGCACAAACAATGCTTTTAACCACCTTCCAAAACCAAGAAGTTTCTTCTCTTGCTGCTAGAGTTGCTTCAATTTTTGAACAAGGACCTACCAACGAAGAAATGCTTACACTTCTCCGCGAAGTATCAAACAAGGAAGAAATGGTACAACAAATGTTTACAAATCTTGTCTTTACTAGAGATGATTCAAGAAGTATTTCAGAATGCAAACAGTTTATAACTTCAACATACGGAAAAGGCACAACACTTTCTTCTGTTTTACAATCTGCAAAGACAGTCGAAGAAATTCAGGCATTGATTGACAATGGAATTATTCTAGAATCAGCAAACCTTACAAGTTATATGACAACACTTTCAAATATGCAAAGCATAAGAGAAATTGTTGAAACAAGCATTATCACAGCAAACCCTAACTTAAACGAAGAACAAATTGTAGCCCTTGCAGAGATTTCTAACCCATATTTAGGAATCGATATGGATTCTATTTATAGCAACTTTACAGCATCAATACAACAAGCACTTGGAATTGAACCTACAACCGAAACTGCACCAGACCCAACAGCCGTTGTTGATCCTCCGATAGATGAAACATTAGTTGCAGATTCAACCACCATTGCAGATGCAGACAAAATAGATACAATGAACATAGATACAACGACTGCCACTGCAACAGAAGTTGCTGTTGATGTTGGTGGTTGCGATATGAGTAGCGACTGTCCTAGCGAATAAAAAACAAAAAAGAGCAAAAACTTGCTCTTTTTTTATTTTATATTGTTTCTATTTTTTCTAACCAACCTTTTGCAATTTTATAAGGAATTGGTGTTTTTTCAAATTGTACCACCCCTACTTTATGTTGAATATGATGAGAATCTGTACCACCACTCATAAGTAGGTTATGTTTTTTGCAAAACTCTTTTAAATATTTAATTTGCTCGTCTGTAAAGTCTTTATAATAAACTTCTATGCCATCAATCAAATTTTTGTTTATTGCATAATCAAGCAACATCTTTGCTTCTTCTTCGTTTTTTCTAAAAATGTGTGCCATAAACACAAGGCCACCAGCATCTCTAATAAGTTTTGAAACATAATCAAGAGATGGCTTGTATTTTAGAGTATCAACAAAAAATCCACTATCTTCTCTATCAACCCAAACGTGATAATAGTCTAAAATATTGTTAACATTATTTTCTTTTAAACGACTATCATTTTCAGGGTGTTTTTTTATATCTTCATAAACAGCACCTGCCCCAAAAAATCCATAACCTGACATACTGTCTTCAACTTCTTTTAGGGGGGATAACTTAAACCCGTGTTCCTTAAATTTTTGATAAGTTTCTCTTAAAAAATCTAATTCTTGACTTTGTCTTAAATTTAAGTCAAAAATTTTGTCAGTTTTTATCTTATCAACATCAATACCATAGCCTAAAACTTCATTAAAAACATTTCCGATTTTAAAATATAATTCAGTTCCCCTGACAATTTTTCCACCAAAAAGTTTTCGCACTTCCTTATCTTTAAGTGTCTCATATGCCCCAACCGAATCGTGATCGGTGATACTTAAATATTTAAGTCCTGCCTGTTCAGCCTTAATCAAAAGTTCTTTAACGGTTTGCGTTCCATCAGAATTGTTTGTATGGGTATGTAAATCAATCATCTTTTGTTACTCCTATAAAAGTGTTTCTTCTAATCAAGTAAAGATAATGTTTTTAATTTTGTTTCAAATGTATTACAAAAAGAAATAATCAAAAATTTAAAAACCCCATCTAGCACAAAGTCGTTTAATTTTATCGTACTTAAGTTGTCATAGTCACAACCTTTTAAAATCTTGATTGCAGATATTGTTGCAGGCTTAATTGCGACCGAATTAACTTCTCTACAACTCTCACAAACGATTGTGTTTTCTGTAAAACTAAAAAACATATTGTTGTTAAACGATTTTCTACAAATTGCACAAGTATTTAAATCAAAGGCAAAACCTTCGTTTACCAAAACTTCAAGCAAATATTTGCATAGTATAAGTTTGCCATCAACATCGCTATAACTTAAGTTTTTGAGCGATTTTAAGGCAGAAATAAATGTTTTTGAATAATTTTGCGCATAGGAGCAAACTTTATCTAACGTTTCTAAAATTATGCACCCTATATTATATTTATCTAAGTCTGTTGTAAGTCCAAAGAAACTTTCAATGCTTTGAGCACCGGTTAAGGTGTAATTACCATTTTTTTCGTTTAACTCAAAATTGCAAAACGAAAAACTTTGGACAAATGCTTTTAGTTTGCTGTTTGCCTTTTTTACGCCCCTTGCTTTGAAAAATATCTTCCCAACATCAGGGGTCAAAATTGTAACAAACTTATCGCTCTCGCCCGTATCCTTTGAATATAAAACAAGCCCTTTAACTTTTGTATCCACTATCCTATTGTACCAAATCCTCTGTTTTTAAACTATCAACATAAGCCATATGCTCTTCTGGTGATTCTCCCATCCTTTCACCAAACATTCTATAACCTGGCTCTCCTGTAATCCAAAACAACTTGTTGGCAACCCTTGCTAACTCCGGATTTGGATCAGACACAACATTTCCCATTAACTCTTCTTCGGGGTTGAAAATTTCGTTAGTCATAATAAACCTCCCTTTATCAAGTTTATATTGTGTAATCTAGTATTATATTATGCGATTTTATATTTCACTGCCATCATAACCAATTTCGTTTAAGTATGATGGACTGTTTTTCCAATTTTCCTTAACGCGAACAAATAGATTTAAATATACCTTTTTTTGTGCCACCTTTTGAAAACTAATTCTTGCAAGGTGTCCAATTCGTTTTAACATCTCGCCACCTTTGCCGATGATGATTTGTTTGTGACTTTGTTTTTCACAAATAATTTCTGCATCAATTTCAGCTAAAGTTTCAGTGTCTTCATATCTTTTTATTGCGACTGCAATTCCGTGTGGAATTTCTTGGTCTAAAAGATACAATGCCTTTTCTCTAATAATTTCTGCTATAAAAAATCTAAGTGGTCTATCGGTATATAAATCTTCTTCAAAGTACTTAACATCATCTTCTGATTCTGGCATAAACTTTAGAAGTACTTTTATAAGTTCGTCTATGTTTAATTCCTTTTTAGAAGACAATGGAACAATATCTTTAATATAGTCTTTACCTTCAAATATGGAAAGTTTCTTTAAAATTTGCTCATTTTTAAGTAGGTCTATTTTTGTTAGCGCAACAACTATAGGAATATTTAACTTTGATTGCCTTTCAATAAAGTCTAGTTCCTTTTTTGTTATATCTAAAGAACCATCTAGGCACACAACAATTGCGTCTACATCAGCAATTGCCCCCTTGATGCTATCTTGCATAAAACTATCAAGTTTTGTGGAAATGGAGTTAACACCTGGGGTATCAATAAAAACAATTTGATAATCTTTATCATTTAATATGCCTAAAATGTTATTTCTTGTTGTTTGTGCCTTTGGAGATACAATAGAAACCTTCTCACCAATAATGGCATTGATGAGAGTACTTTTACCAGCATTTGGTTTTCCTATAATTGCAACAACTCCACACTTAATCATTTTCGTTCCTTGTAATCTTATATTTTGAAAGCACTGTTTCTTCCATTGCTCTCATAAGTTTTTTGTCTTCTTCTTCCATATGGTCGTAACCAAGTAAATGCAAACATCCGTGTACAACTAAGTAACAAACTTCTCTTTCAAAAGAATGTCCATACTCTTCTGCATTTTTAGATGCAACTTCGTTACATATAATAATATCCCCTAGCATTATTGATTTTGTTTCAGGGTCAAAGTCTTCCATAAAATCTTTTGCGTTAACTTTTTGCATAGGGGTCAAGTTGAGCACAGGAAAGGACAAAACATCTGTTTCTTTATCAATATTTCTAAAGTCCTTGTTGAGTTTTTTAATTTCCTTCTTGTCGACAAAACTAATGTCTACCCTAACTTTACTTAGACCACACTTACTTAGTTTTACTGTTGTTTTAACAAGCTTCTCTATTGTTTTTTCAAACTCAACTGACATTTCATCGCTATCAATAAAAACTTTCATTTTCTCTCCTGTTATTCATAAATAAAATCTTGTATTGTTTTATCCACAATAATGCTTTCTTTTATGTTGATAAATAAAGTGTTTCCAACAATACTGCAAGACACCAAACTTAAGTTATCAAAATTTTTAAGTAACAAGTTTTGCACGTCTTTTATATCAATGTTAGATTTTAGCGAACCAAACGCTATGTTGTTTTGTTTTAAGACTTCTAAAATTTGTGTTTTTTCTATATTATTATTTCCTTTAATCTCAAATTGAAAGACAAACATATTAGAAACAAACAAA
>JAZSQZ010000079.1:0-6347 GCA_045538175.1 Clostridia bacterium | reverse complement strand
GAAGCATAAACGACATAAATATCTTTGAGACCATTTCAAGTATGAAAGAAGTTGTCGAAGCTTTTGGTGGACACAAAATGGCTGCAGGCCTTACAATAAAAACCAAAAACTTTAAGAACTTTATTGTAAATCTTAACAATATTCTATCACAAAATTACACACCAAAGGACTTTTTGCCACATAACTCGTTTGACTATGATATAAGAGTAGATCAGATTACAGAAAAATTCGCAAAGGATTTAGAAGTATTAGAACCTTGTGGTTGTCAAAATCCAAAACCATTATTTAGACTTACAATAGAAAATTCTGCAACATTTGCAAGTTTGCCAAGATTTCCAAACCATATTAACATCAATCTTAAGAACTTTAGTGCTGTTGCTTTCAACAGTCATAAGTATTTGCCTTTACTTAAAAACACCGATAAACAAGAAGTTTTGGTTGAGTTGCAGTTAAATGAATATAAAAACAAAAAATATGTAAAGGGAATTGCCAAAAACATTGTTACAGGCAAAATTAAAAAACCATCAAACAATGATTTTATCAATGGCGAATATCTAAAGCAAATATATTTTAAAGAAGGTGGCAGGAGAAAAATAACTTTCTTTAAAAAAGAAGAATTACAAAATCTAATTATTGATTCTTGTAAGGATTATTTTGGAACTCTTTTTATTGCTTCAACCTATGATAGTTATATAAATTTTGTTAATCAATACGGCGACAAGGATTATTTCTTCTATCATAATATGTTTGAAATTGTTCAAAATAGTGGTGTTAACTCAATTTTGCTTGCACCAAATAACTTTAAAAACTTTAATGCATACAAAAAGATTATCTTTATTGATCAAGTTTTAAATAAGGGATATATTGACAATCTACTTGCAAATACGATTGCAGAAGTTTATTTGCCTGACTACAAAAAGGCAAATAGAGAAGTTTTTGTTGGTCTTACAAGTGACAGAAATGTTTTTGGTGAGTATTTTAAGATTATAAGCAGGTTTTCAAGTCTTATGTTATCTTTTGAAAATGAACTTGCAATGTTTAAGCAAATTAAACTTGCAAACCCACAAATGAAGAAGTTAAGTTATAAGCAATTTATTTTCTGTTTGTATACTTTTGTACAACTTGGAATCTTTGAGTTTCAGCAATACGAAGGTTATTTATGCATTAAGGAAAACAAGAAAGTTTTTTCAAACCTTAACAACTCAAAATTTTATAATGAAGTGTCTTTAATACTTAAAACAATTTAAAAAAACACTTTACAAAACACTTGAAATGTGTTATTATTTCAAAGTACCCGTAACAAAGGGGCACGAATGCTCAACGACCTTCTTTGTTTAGGGCGAATATATTAAAAGGAGTAAATATAATGGATAAAGTTAAGAAACAAGAAATCATCAAGACATTTGCTAGAAATGAGAAAGATACAGGTTCTTCAGAAGTTCAAATCGCTTTACTTACAGAAAGAATCAATCACTTAACAGCTCATCTTCAAAAAAATCCTGGTGATAATCACTCTCGTAGAGGTCTTCTTCAAATGGTTGGTCAAAGAAAGGGCCTTTTAAAATATCTTGAAAAAGAAGATATTAACAAATACAGAGAATTAAAGAAAGCATTAAACATTAGATAGTTAAAAATTAAATAGCGGGTACTTATAAGCAATCTTTTTGGTTGCCTATAAACTCGCTATTTTTTTAAATATTAACTTTTTTAAAGGAGTCAAAATGAAAGTAAAAAACAATATTTTTAAAACAGTTATCGGTGGCAAAGAAATTATTGTTGAAACAGGTAAGTATGCTGGACAAGCTAATGGTACTTGTTTTGTAAAATCAGGTGAAACAATTGTTCAAGCAAACGTCACTATGGCTGAAAAACCAAGAGATGGTATCGATTTCTTCCCATTAGGTGTTGATTTTGAAGAAAAAATGTATGCAGTAGGTAAAATTCCTGGTGGATACAAAAAAAGAGAAGGTAGACCAAGCGATAAAGCTATTTTAACATCTCGTTTGATTGATAGACCACTTCGTCCACTTTTCCCAAAAGGTTTCTATAATGACGTAGCAGTTGTTGTTACAGCATTATCTGTCGACACAGATGTTGCTCCAGAACCACTTGGTATGCTTGCTTCATCAGTTGCTCTTACAATTTCAGATATTCCATTTCAAGGTCCAACAGGTGCTGTTGCTGTTGGTTGCATCGATGGAAAATATATCATCAACCCAACAATTGCTGAAAGAGAAAAAAGTAGCATGTATGTTTACGTTAGTGGTACAAGAGAAGCAATCTTAATGGTTGAAGCTGGTGCTAACGAAGTTACAGAAAAAGAAATGCTTGGTGCAATTATGTTTGCACACGAAGAAATTAAGAAGTTGGTTGACTTCCAACTTGATATTCAAAAGAAAATCGGCAAAAAGAAAGTTGAACCAGAACTTTGCCTTCCAGATCCAGAAGTAGAAAAGGCTGTTCTTGAATTTGCAGATAAGAAACTTGACAAAGCACTCGATACTTTTGATAGACAAGTTAGACAAGAAAGACAAGATGCTCTTGATAAAGAAGTTCAAGAACATTTTGCAGAAATTTTCCCAGACAAACAAAGAATGATTGCTGATGTTATCTATAAACATACAAAACAAAAAGTTAGAGATAAAATCATCAACAAGGGTGTTAGACCTGATGGAAGAAAATTAACAGAAATTCGTCCTATTTGGTGTGAAGTCGGTGTTCTTCCTAGAGTTCACGGTAGTGGTGTTTTCACTCGTGGCCAAACACAAGTTTTAAACGCTTGTACACTTGGTACAATCTCTGAAGTACAAAAACTTGATGGTATTGACGAAGATGAAGCAAAAAGATATATGCACCATTATAACATGCCACCATATGCTACAGGGGAAGCAAGACCTTTAAAGAGCCCAGGTAGAAGAGAAATCGGTCACGGTGCACTTGCAGAAAGAGCTTTAGAAGCTGTTATTCCTTCTGAAGAAGAATTCCCATATGCTTTAAGACTTGTTAGTGAAGTTTTAAGTTCAAATGGTTCTTCATCAATGGCTAGTGTTTGTGGTTCAACACTTTCACTTATGGATGCTGGTGTTCCTATTAAAGCCCCTGTTGCTGGTATTGCTTTGGGTCTTCTTAAGGCAACAGATAGCAACAAAGTTGCTGTTATGAGCGATATTCAAGGCTTAGAAGACTTCTTCGGTGATATGGACTTTAAGGTTGCTGGAACAACTAAAGGTATCACAGCAATTCAAATGGATATCAAAATCAAAGGTATCGATGAAAAAATCCTTACAACAGCTCTAGAACAAGCAAGAAAAGGCAGACTCGAAATCCTTGATATTATGCTTAAAACAATCAAAACACCTAGAAAACAACTTTCAAAATATGCTCCAAAGATTATTACATTTAATATTGACCCTGATAAAATTAAAGATGTTATTGGTAGTGGCGGTAAGGTTATCAATAAAATTATCGAAGAAACAGGCGTAAAGATTGATATTGAAGACGACGGAAAAGTTTTTGTTGCAACAAGTGACGAAGCTATGGCACAAAAAGCAAAACAAATTATCTTAAATATTGCTGAAGACCTTGAAGTTGGTAAGCAATACGAAGGTAAAGTTGTAAGAATTATGCAATTTGGTGCTTTTGTTGAAGTTGCTCCAGGCAAAGATGGAATGATTCATATCTCAAAACTTTCAAAGAATAGAGTTGAAAAAGTAACTGATGTTGTAAATATTGGCGACAATGTTTCAGTAGAAGTTATCAAAGTTGACGAAAAAGGTAGAGTTGACTTAAAACTTATCAAAAAACTTTAATATTAAAAAATAAAAAACAGGAAAAATCTTCCTGTTTTTTTATTTTCTTTTCATATGCTTAAAAGCAAAAACATATATTATTATATGAAAATTTTTGGTTTTAAAACTAATAATGAAAAGGTGTTTATTCATATTGTTTGCAATGTTATTATTGTTTTGACAATTTGTTGCATATTTGCTGTTTCACTATTTTCACCAACGGTTTCAGTTTCGTATCTTAAAAATAATTTAGCAATATATTCAGGCAACAAAGAAAAAAAAGATATAACACTTATGGTAAATGTATATTGGGGTACTGAATATTTAGAAGAAATGTTAGTACTATTCAAACAAGAAAACATCAAAACAACTTTCTTTGTAGGAGGTTGCTGGGTTGCAAAAAACAATGATATTTTGGGTCAAATTGCTTCTTATGGCCATGAAATAGGAAATCACGGTTATTATCACAAGGACCACGCAAAACTTACAAGTGAGCAAAATCAAGACGAAATTTATATCACGCACGAACTTGTTAAAAGTGTAATAAATTATGATATGAATTTATTTGCGCCTCCTTCTGGAAGTTATAACAACACAACGCTTGATACAGCAAACAAACTTGGATATAAAACAATAATGTGGACTCGAGATACAATAGATTGGCGAGATAAAGATGCAAAGTTGATATATGAGCGTGCTACTAAAAATCCGGCAAACGGTGATTTAATATTGATGCACCCGACAAAAAGCACGGTTGAAGCATTACCTAAAATTATTAAGGAGCTTAAGAGTAAGGGGTTTAATTTAACAACGGTTTCTAATAATTTGTCATAAAATTACTTATTTTTTGTTATTGCTTTTTAAATATTATGTTATACTATTTATAGTTTTATTATATAGATTTAGAGGTAAAAATGAAAGCAATTACAAAAAAATATAACAACGGTTTAAGGGTTGTTTTTGAAAAAACTGATTCAACAAAACCTTTCACCCTAATGGTCGGCGTAAACACCGGCAGTGTCAATGAATCCCAGGAAAACAATGGGGTTTCGCACTTTATTGAACATATGATTTTCAAGGGAACGACCGTTCGTTCGGCTGAAGATATAAGCAAAGACCTTGAAGGTATTGGTGCAAACGCAAATGCATTTACAAGTAAGTATATGACATGCTTTTATGCTACTTGTATGACTGAGAAGTCGGAACAATGTTTTGAGATTTTGTCTGATATGTTCTTTAATTCTAAATTTGACCAAAATGAGATAGATAAAGAGCGAAAGGTTATATTTGAAGAGATTGATATGTATGAAGATGACCCTTCTTCAATAGCATATGAAGACTTTACAAGAATGTTCTTTGGTGGTACTAAGATTGAAAAAACTGTCATTGGAACAAAGGAATCATTAAAGAAAATCAACAGACAAGAAATCGTTGATTATAAAAATAAATTTTATACAGCAGATCGTGTTGTAGTCGCCGTAACAGGTGGAATAGAACAAAATGATTTAGACAATTATATTGAAAAATACTTTAATTTGAATTTTGAAAAGAAGAATTGTGAGCCTGTTTTGTATGATACTACGACAGAACTTATTCATTTGCCTAAAAAACAATTTAATTTTATAAAGAAAAATTTTGCACAAACTCATATCGCTTTAGGTTTTCCATTGAAAAATGTTTATACAAAAGACAGGATGGCTTATACATTACTTTCTTTTATTGTTGGTGGTGGAATGAGTTCAAGACTTTTCCAAAAAATAAGAGAAGACTTAGGGCTTGTTTATTCGATACATTGTTTGCCTGATTTGTATGATTTAGGTGGAAGTATGGTTATTTCGCTTGCAACTAATTATGAACAACAAACAACTGCGATTTCTGCAATTAAAAACGAAATTGATCAAGTTATTAAAAGTGGCATAACACAAGAAGAATTAGATAGAGCTAAAGTTTTTTGTAAAACATTGGTTGTTACTTCATCTGAAACATCGATTAACACTACAAGGCACAATACAGTTGACACTATTATGTATGATAAAATTAGAACTGTAGACCTAAAACTTAGCGAGATACAGGCGGTTACACTTGAACAAATTAACAGTATAATTCCAAAAATATTTGACTTTTCAAATATGTGTGGAACTATTGTTTCTGATAAACCAAACAAGACTGCTTTTGATTGCTTTAATTAAGATTTTTTCTTGCTTAGACTGGTTTTTTATTTGTATTAAAACAAACTTATATGCTATAATCTTACTATAAGATAATAGCATTTTTTATTTATATTTTATAGGGGTGTTGATTTTGGCTGGATATACTAAAAATAGTTCTATAAACGCAAGTAAAAGAGAAAAAAATAGAATTGTGGGTTTGGTTTTGATAATCTCATCAATTGTTTTGACTTTACTTACTGTTATTGGGTTTCCTTGGTTTGCAAGGAGCTTTTTGTTGGGTGCTTTTGGCCTTATGTTTTATCCTATTATGATAATTACTGCGTTTGTTGGCGCTGCACTTGCAACAAACAAAAAATTTGTTTATTCTGCTAAATATGTTTTATATTTA
>JAZSQZ010000034.1:0-3692 GCA_045538175.1 Clostridia bacterium | reverse complement strand
ACATTCTTCTTTTCTTTTGTCAAGGTATAGTCACATTCGTATTTAATTGAACCTTCACCATTTTTATAAATGTCTTCAATTTCCTTTGGAGTTGAAAGGATTTTACCACCATACTTATAATCAGGACCTTTAATGTATTTCATAATGTCCTTAATCTTTGTGGACTCACCTTTCTTTACAACAACCTTCATAGCTTCAACAATTTCTTTCAAGTTATGGGCTGGGATATTACAACTTAGACCAACAGCAATACCTGCACATTCATTAATAAAGAAATTAGGAACACGTGTTGTTAGAACAATAGGTTCTTTAAATTCGCCTGTATAGTTTGGAACATAGTCTGCTACATCCATACATTCAAGCATCTTCATACCAAGCTGAGAAATTTTAGCTTCAGTATATCTTTCAGCAGCAGCACCATCAGTCAAACTTCCGCCAGTTACCCTGACCATAAATCAAAGGATATTCACAAGTTGCGAGAGTTTCCAATGAACCATAAGCTGTGCCGTGTGGGTGATATTTACCCATACAATCACCAGTAATTCTTGCTGATTTTACAGTTTTATTTTCCCAAGTTGCTTTTAAATCTCTGGCAGTCCACATTAAGCGTCTCTGTGCAGGTTTTAATCCATCACGATAATCCGCTAATGCTCGGTCTTCCAAAACATCTAAACCATATACCCTCATATTCTTATGAAGCATATCTTCAGCATTAATTGTCTTTTCATTTGTATCAAAAAATTCTTCAATTGTATTCTTATTTTTTGCCATTTTTTACCTATTTGTATTTTATTGCTAATATAGAAAAAAGAAGCACCTTTTGTAAGGTGCTTCATATTTATAATGAAATTTTGAACTTCGTTTTAAAACATACTTTCTATTTTTTGAAAACTACTAAGTTGCTGTTCTATCTTTGGTGCCGCATTAGCAGCTAAAGCATTATGTTTAAGTATGTCACGAACTTTTTCCATAGTCAACTTTTTGTCGGATATATTCCACCATTCAACTCCAAAAGTATTCATAAAATTCTTATAATTCTCAGGAGTAATCTTGGTAGTTAGAACGGCAGAATAATCATACAATGTTGCTGTCATTTCATCATATTTGTTTTTCTCAATCTTGAACACAGTTTTCAGTGAAAACAAAGGATTTTCAGTTTCCTTGTATCTCCAGACTCTTACATATCCACCACCAGGGACTGCATAGAAAGCTCCTTCAAAAAATGCACTGTAAACTAAAAGTTCTTTAATTATATCTGTTGCGTTTACCAATTAATTCTCCTTGAATTTACCAATAATCTTTTTATTTCTAAGTTTTCGTACAACATTCTTTCTAATTATTCTAATTCGTTCGGTGGACAATCCGTGTTTATCACCGATAGCTTCGTTTGTACTATCACCCAAAACAAGTTCATCAATAATGTCCTTGTAAAGCTTAATTCGTTCTTTCGTTCCTTCTAACTGTTCAACTTCTTTCATTACCTTGTTATAAAGGTCTTTGTATTCAATAGAGTTCTCAACACGATAATCAGAAGAAAGTGTATCAGCCAATGTAAGTGGATTTGATGGGTCGGAGCTTATTGGATTATCCAATGAAGTAACATCTTTGTAAGCTGCCAACAAACCCTTGTCACTTTCATCAATTTCTTCACCATTGGCAAGTTTCTTTTTAATTGTATTAATTCGGCTATTCACAGCTACAGTTGTAACAAGTGAATTATCAAAAGCTATTCTAGTGAGTGAAGAACGAATTTGCCAAACAGCAAAAGACAAAAATTTCACATTACTCCTGAAGTCATATTTCTTAATTGCCTTTGCCATACCAATAACAGCTTCATTCACAAAATCACTGAAATCGTGAAGTTTAGAACGATACTCTCTGCAAGCACTAACCACGAAGAGTAAATTGTTTTCAATAACTTTGTTACGAGCGAAAATATTGCCTTGTTGTGCAAGTTTAATTAATACGAGTTCTTCTTTTTCACTGTACTGACGCTTTCCTGCTCTCACAGTATTATTGAAACTCTTAAAATCATTTTCAGTTCTAGGCAAAAATTTATCCATAAACACCTCACTTTTTTGTACATTTATCAATAATATAATAAAAGTTCGGTGTTAAGTCAATAGCATTCTGGTAAACTTTTATTTACAAAAATCCAAATCAAGTTGCATTTTTCTTTTAAAGATTTCGTGTCCTTTATTGAATAAATCCTTATTTGTGATATTCTTCAAATCTTGCCAAGTGTTGAAGATCACACTAAAATCCTCATCTGCCGTAAAATTATCATTCGTATACTTTTTAGAAAAAGTATATGATTTCCATAATGCCGAATTACTATGAAACATATCGTGTTGGTCATAGACCTGATAAACAACTGTGTAAATTTTTTCCATTGTGTCTACTTCAAACATCATCATTGGCTTTACATACAGCGTAAGTTCATGCCTATTATCATTATCAAAATAAGTTTTATTAAAGAAAGTCTCCAAATGTTCTATTCTCATAACATTTGCGAGATTATTTTCAAATAATTTGCTTTTATATTCTATACTATCCATATTATTAAATATAATAAAAAACCAAGGCTTGAATACCTTGGTTTCTTAAAAAATGTTTCAGATATTACTTAATACCAAGCAATTCCTTACGGAATGCAGTACCTTCACCCATTGTATCTTCACAGGCTTTTTCAGTAACATCAGTCCATTTAACTTGTATCAATTTACGAGTCTTTGGATTTAAACAAATTTCACTCAACTGTTCAGATGTACATTCACCCCAACCCTTAAGACGAGTTACAGTGTAATCGGAACATTTCAAAGCCTTCATTTGTTTATCAACTTCACCACGAGTCATACCGAAGACCTTTTGTTTAGAACCAGTAGCCATAAACAAAGGAGCGTCAATTATATACAAGTGACCATTTTTAATGAGGTCAGGCATATAGTTTACAAAGAATGCAGTACACAAATTAGTAATGTGGTCTCCATCAGTATCAGCATCTGTCAATAGAATTACTTTACCGAAACGAAGTTTACTTTCATCATAATCAGCTTGAATACCACAACCAAGTGCTGCAACAAGGTCCTTAATTTCTCTGTTACCATCGCACTTAGCTTCACCTTTCTTCTGTGGCTTTCCAAACAATTCTTCAGGTGTTGCCTTAGCTGCATTGATTATCTTACCTCGGATTTTTAATTCACCTTGATAACCTTCTCTAGCTTGTTTAAAGTGACCACCAGCAGAATCACCTTCCACAATAAACATCTCCAAATCCTTTGGATTTTTGAATTTACGGCGGTCAGCATCAAGGAATTTATCACTGATGTAACGAGAACCAGCATTCAAAGTCTTCAAACCCTTCAATAGGTCTTTTGAAGCCTTCATCTTTTCCTTTTGTTCATACATCTTTTCAGCATATTCAACAATGCGATTTAGCAAGTCCTTATTTTTACGGAAGAACTTTTCCATTGGTTGAGTAAGCTTTTCAATGATTTCCTTTTCAACAGGAGTATTAGTCAATTCATTCTTGGTCTGGCCTTGATATTGTGGGTCAGACATCTTATGATGAATAGCACCAATAACACCTTCAAGAATATCATCGTTCATTATCTTTTTCTTACTATTATCCTTGACAATGTTACAGATAGTTTTCTTCAAACCATTCAAGTGTGTACCACCCAAGTTAGTGT
>JAZSQZ010000111.1:0-4543 GCA_045538175.1 Clostridia bacterium | reverse complement strand
CCGCTACAAAGCAAAGCTTTGTAATAAGGGTTCGGCGAATTTTGTGTAGGCTGAAGTGAAACGAAACGCCGAAGTAGCAAAAACAAAGTGAGCGGCTACGCAGTATAGCGAACACTTGTTTTTGTGAAGCAAATTTTAATACAAAGCGTAGGCTACTCTGCCGAACAAAACGATTAAATATCGTTTTGTGAGAGGAAGAAACGAAACACTCAAATAGCAAAATTTTTTATTTTCATTTTTTAAAACCATTGCATGCAAATGAATTCAGAAAGTAATCAATGAAAATAAATAATATAAGCAATCAGCCAAGCTTTAAAGGTCACTATTATTTTACAAGTGATGTTCACTCAAAACCAGTTCACGCAGTTGGACTTTTACAAAAAATTTCAGATAAAGCACAAAACGAAAAAACATCTATTTACTTAGATAACGGTGATATTTACACCGATTATCCTAAATTGCTTACAGATATTTATACAACTTTTGCAAAGAAAAATCCTCATATCCAATCAGTTTTTAACTTAGGAAATGCAGAGATGAATTATTTAGATATAGATGCAAAAGGTCTTTCTGAAAACATTAAAAGCCTTTCTAAATCAGGCATTACGGTTGTTTGTACGCCATTTAAACAAATACAAGAACGAAAAGGGATTACAGAAGATTTTAGCTCAATAAAACCTTATGCGATTGTAAAAGATACCGTAAATGGCGAAGAAAAAAACATTTTAGTAGTTGGAAGTTTAGATGCACGCAACACAGATATTTTATCTATTGACGATCAAGCAAAAATTCTTGCCGACACAATAAAGGAAGCAAAAGAAAAACATAACCCTTATAAAACAATTTTGCTTTCACACAATTTTATAAACGACACAAAAACCATTTTAGATAAGTTAAACGAACAAGGTATTGACGATATCGAGCTTGTTTGTGGTGGTCATTCACACCAAATAGAAGATGCAATGCACAACGGCACCCGCATTCTACACCCAGCAGCACAAGGAAAATCAGCATATCATTTCGAATTAAAAAATAATGGTTTCCATATGCAAAAAGTAGCTTACGATAAAGAAAATCGTTATGATTACACAATGCAAGAAACCCAAAACAACCCTGATATTATCCCAAATTTTTCAATAAACCTTGCTAAGCTTGATAAAGAATACACAGATATTCTAAGCAAAACAGACTTTTTAAACAAAATTACAAAATGCACAACACCAATAGACAATAGGATAAAAGACACAGTATCAAACCCAAGCGAATTCGGTAGCGTTTTAGCAAATAAAGTAAAAGAACTAACCAACGCAGATATCGGGCTTATGTTATCGCAAGATATTAGAGGCGACTTGCCAAAGGTTGGCGAAGATATTTATCAATACCACATCAGCGACCTTCTTGGCGCAGACAAAACTCTTTATGTTATGAACGTAAACAAAGAACAGCTTTTCAACATTTTCAATGTTTCACTAAAAGAACAACACAATAATGTTTCAAACAGCGACTTTTTAGAATACTCAAATAACGTAATTGTAGAGCGCTATCCAGATATTCCTGATGAAAAAATCACTGCATACCGAGACGACGGCGCCACAGGTTTAAAAAATCAAAGGGTAAAAGAAATTTATATTAAACAAGGCGACAACTTTGTACCTGTAAGCACAATGGACGACAATAAAACCTTTAGCATTGCCACTTGCAGATTTGTAGCAAACGGCAGACGTGCTTCTTTGGGTTATTTTACAAACATTACAGATAAAAAAGAATTCGACCCGAATCTTTTTACAAAAGAAATTTTAACCGAAGCCGTAAGGGACGTACAAACAGGCAAAACATCTAAACAAAAATCAATTATGTTAAACGCATAAATTATACGTCCATTTTTGACGCAACAAAGATTTATTATAAAAATACTCCCAATTAACAAATAAATCTTCCAAAGTTTGCCCTGTATTGCTATTTAAATACTACAAAAGCCCTTTTAACAGGGCTTTTAATTTTTCTTAACATAAATAGCAATTTTTTACATTCACAAGATTTAAGAGGAAATGTAAGGTACAAGAAGGAAGATTTTTAAATGCAAGTAAATTCTCTATCCCCTGCATTTTGCGGATTAAAAGACTCAATCAACGCACAACGAAACATTAGCAAAGTTAAATCAATGATTTCAGATTCTTTTTATACAGAAGGCAAAAAAGTAGATAATGATGGTTCTTTTGTAGTAAAAGGTTATAAACCAACAGTGCCAGCAAAGGAATTAAGCCCAACAAGCTTGAGTGGTTTTTATTCACCACACCACGAAATTACACCAAGCTATGTTGCCGCATATTCACCAGAAGAAGGTTTAAAAACAAAAATTGCATCAGTTGCTTGCCCTGATGTATCTTATGTTGTTTCACAAAAAGATGATGATAAAGCACCTGTTATAGATACTTTCTATAAAGGTACAAAAGTAAACGAAGCAGGTTTAATTGAAGATAGCAACGGTCAAGAAACCTTTAGCCCATTAATGAACATCTTAAACAAAATTGATGAAGAAAAAGGTGAAGTTGCAAAAGCAATCGGCAGATTTATCCCAACATTAAATGATTTAAAATTATAACGGATTTCGCCAAAGAATCTAAACAAAAGAATCAAACCAAACAAAACCAAACAAAACGGAAGAAAAAGCCCTTGAATAAAATCAAGGGCTTTTTAACGTCAAAATTTCAACCAGCCTAACCCACCTTGAGAATAAAAAATCTCATCAAACGAGTTAAACTTCCTTTGGTATAAAAACCAAGGAAGGAAATTATAATGACTTTTAATCCACTTAAAGAAAAAGGTATACCTTTAGAAAAACAACTTCGCAATTGGCACCAATTAGTTGGTAAAACATACAACAAAGCCAATGTTGATTGTTACACTCGCACACGTCAAATTCTTATGAACGGCATCGAGGTTGAAGCGTGGGGCTTTAAGCACCAATTCAATCGTTTTTGCCACAATAATGAAATAAAAGACATTATAGCTAAAATTAGCAGAATTGAAGACTCGCAACAAACCACTGCTAATTGGATGGGTGCACCCGATCAATCTATATTAGAAACAACTTTAGGCTACGAGCAAGTTGCCGTTGACCTTACTGCTTGGATGGCGCAAAACGAACCTGACAAATACGTTAAAGAAACCTTTGATTTTGGTTTGTTAGAAGACTTTGACCACCTTTATCGCTACGCACAATTCGCCTATATGACAGAGGGCATTAAACCTTGTGCTATTGTACAAGGGCAAACAGATGTTATTGTTGGCAGACCGACCCAGCATCACCACAACTGCAACGCCCTAAGGCTAAGAAAACACTACGATAAAGCCACAACCGAGCCACAAACAAAGGTTAATATTTTAACACTTGTATCGGCAGAGCAACAAACTCACAACTACTACGCAGAACACGGCTTTATGTACCCAGACCACATCTTGCGTGAGCTTTACGCAGAGATAAAAGACGTTGAAGAAGAACACGTTACTATGTACGAGTCGTTAATCGACCCAACAGAAAGCCTATATGAAAAACTGCTATTGCACGAGTTTACAGAGGTTTGTAACTATTATACTTGTATGGAAGACGAAACCGACGAACGAATTAAAAAGACTTGGGAGCTTTTCTTAGATATCGAAATCGGACACTTGCACGAAGCTGCCAAACTATTCCAAAAATACGAAAACCGAGATGCAGAAGAAGTAATCGGCTCTGAAATCGTTATACCTTGCAGGTTCAAATCTCAAAAAGAATACGTTCAAAAGGTGCTTAAAAATGAAGTTGATAAACGACTTGGTATGGATAAAGATTATACAACTATTGATAAGTTACCTGAAGACTGGCCAAGTTACGCTGTACAAAAACGTCAAGCAGAAATTAACGCTCCGTCAGAAAGTGCTATTGAACTTATTGAGTTATATAATATTCGAGATATTGTCGAGGCTGATAAAAAACTACAAGACCAAGAAGTAGAGCTTTTAGAAAAAGGCTTGCAAGATTGTGCTTTGGCAGAAAACACCGTCATGCCAGAAGACTTGCAACTAATGATAGACACTCACGACGAAATGCAAAAAATCAAAGAAAAATTGATATAAAAAGTGGGCAAATGCCCACTTTTATTTTCTTCCTTGTCGTCCTAAAAACGGCTTATAATTTTCCCAAAGCAAATCTTCAAACAACTGTAAATTTTTATCATTTGTGACCTTATACAACTCAATTTGAATTTTCTTATTTTCAAACCATTTATTTAAATGCAAAGAAAATGTAGATTTATACCCAAAACCAAGATGTTCTTTTAATCTTTTTTTAACCTCTTTTGAGCTACCAACATACAAATATTTGTCCGAATTAACGCCAACATAATTTTTTATATTATCTTTATTAATTCTAAAAGCAGCATACCCATCTTTTTTTAAATTTTCTTTTATTTTTTCTATTTCTTTAATAGGAAAATCTTCATTTGTTTTAATAATATAAATAATATTTTTATCATCTACCAAATCATTAATTTTATTTAAAACC
>JAZSQZ010000106.1:0-20338 GCA_045538175.1 Clostridia bacterium | reverse complement strand
TTCTACTTATTTTTTTATTTATTCTTATAATCTTGTTTTTACCGATAACCTTTAAAGTTAAAATTGATTATGATGTTTTAAAAAATACAGGAATAATTGTATTTTATATTTTTGGTATAAGAATTTTTATAAAAAAATGGAAAGTCGGCATAAATAAAATTATATTTATTGCAAAGAATAATAAAAAGAGTGAAATGATTCTTTTTGACTTTGATGGTGAGTCAAAGTATACTGACTACTTAATAAAAGAAATTGTTAGGCAACTTGAATTAAACACTTTAAAACTTTTTGTAACGGTGGGAGTAGAAGAATATGCGATGTACACGGCAATAATAGACTATGCCTTGCGCCTTCCGACAAATATTTTGTTTAATGTTGTTGATAAGGTTAAAAACCCTAAAAAACTTGTATGTCAAGTATTACCAGATTTTTATAGAAGCAATTTGTTTTTTGCAATTGCTACAAGTATAACCGTTTCTATTATGATGGTAGTAGTATCAGGGGTTAAGGCATATTTTGAATTTAGAAAAAGAAAAAGGAAATTTGTTTATGGAAAAAGAAACACCAATTAACTCTGTGTTAGAGCAAACATTAACAAACTTAAAATCAATTATAGATATTGACTGTATTGTAGGAAAACCTATTAGTGGTAAAAATGATAGCACAATAATTCCTGTATCAAAAGTTTCGATAGGTTTTGTTAGTGGTGGTGGCGAATATCAAAAGGAAAAGTTGAAGCCTAAAAACCCGCATTATCCTTTTGCTGGTGGAAGTGGTGCTGGGTGTAATGTTTCGCCTATGGGATTTTTAGTTATATCAAAAGATAGTGTTAAATATATAAATATTGACGACAAAACAGGTCTTGCAAAGGTATTTGACTTTGCTGACAAAATGATTAACAAAATCAAAAAGGATTAACTATGAAAATAAAAAAAGTTTTAATCTTTGCAATACTTTTTTTGTTTGTTTCTTTGTGTGTTATTTCTGAAATAAGATTTGTATCCTTTGCAGAAAGTAATCCTTACTCATCTGCAAAAAGTATGGTTGTAATAGAAACAAAAAATAATAAGATATTGTATTCAAAAAACGAAAATGCAAAACTTCCTATGGCAAGCACAACTAAAATTGCAACAGCCATAACTGTAATTGACAACTGTAAAAATCTAGATGAGATTGTAAAAGTTCCCAAACAAGCAACACTTATGGAAGGCAGTTCTATATACCTAAAAGAAGGCGAAGAGTTGACAGTTAGAGAATTGCTTTATGGTTTAATGCTTCAATCTGGTAATGATTCTGCTGTTGCACTTGCTTTGCACGTAAGTGGTAGTATAGACGATTTTTGCGACCTTATGAATAACACTGCAAAAAAATGTGGCGCAAATGATACAAACTTTAAAAATCCACATGGTCTTGATAATCCTGAGCATTACACAACTGCTTATGATCTTGCAAATATAACGAGTTTTGCTCTAAAAAATGACGACTTTAGGGATATAGTTTCTTGCAAAAAATATCTAACAAAAGAAAGAGAAAACACAACAAAGCGAGTTTTGATAAATAAAAATAAGCTTTTAAATAGTCTAGAGGGCTGTATAGGTGTAAAAACGGGTTACACTTCGAAAGCAGGAAGATGCCTTGTTTCGGCGTGTTTAAGGGACAATCTTGAGACAGTTTGCGTTGTTTTGAATTGTGGTCCTATGTTTGAAGAAAGTGCTGCACTTTTAAACCTAGCAAACAATGAATACGAGTACAGAGATGTTCTTTGTGATTATAATTATGTTACAAGCGTGCCTGTAGAAAATGGTGTTTTAAATGAAGTAAAAATTTATTCTAAAAACAGTTTTTCTATTGTTGTAAAAAAAGACAAAGCAAATTCTATTAGAGTTGAATATGATTATCCAAACATATTAAAAGCACCTATTGTTAAAGAGCAAGTTGTGGGAACGGTTAGAGTTTTTTATGAAAATAATTTAGTTTTTGAAGAAAATCTATTTACTATTGAGCCGGTTGATAGTATAATTATAAACAGTAAATTAAAAGATATACTGGAAAGATGGTAAATGAGAATAAATAAATATTTAGCAATGTGTGGTGTTTCATCACGAAGAAAAGCAGAAGAATTTGTGTTGCAAGGTATGGTTAAAGTAAATGGCACAGTTGTAACAAATCTTGCAAAAGATATTGATGAAACCAAAGATGTGGTTTTATTAAATGGGCAAAAACTTACACCACCTGAAAGTTTTGTTTATTATTTATTAAACAAACCCAAAGGTTATGTGTGTACGTTATCGGACGACAGGGGCAGAAAAACTATTGTGGACCTTATAGATGGTATTGATAAGAGAGTTTTCCCTGTAGGACGACTAGACTATGATAGCGAAGGTTTATTACTACTTACAAATGATGGAGATTTTGCATACAAACTTACACATCCTTCACATCAAGTTCCTAAAACATATATTGTAAAGGTAGAAGGTAGGGTTCTTGAAAGTGAACTTGCAGTCTTAAGGGCAGGCGTTGTTGTAGATGGGGTAAGATATAATAAGTGTAAAGTAAGAGTATTAAATGCTGAAGAAAAGACAACAAGAATGGAAGTAATTATAACTGAAGGCAAAAACAGAGAAATTAGAAATATGTTTAAGGCAATAGGAAAGGTTGTTATATTACTTAAGAGAGTTGCAGAAGGGAATATTAAACTTGGTGGTCTAAGTAGGGGCGAATATAGAGAACTTAAACCAGATGAAGTTAATAGGATTATGGGATAAATATTAAAATGCATATTTTTGTTTTGAAAATATGTATTTTTTTTATATAATATAAATATGAGAGATATAGTTATAGGTGCAGGCCCTAGTGGAATAATGGCGGCACTTTCATTAAAAGAAATAGGAGACGATGTAATAATACTTGAAGCAAACGAAAAGATTTGTAAAAAGTTATATATTACAGGTAAGGGAAGATGTAATATAACGAATAATACTGATAGAGAAGGTATTATTAAAAATATTGTTTCAAATCCAAAATTCTTGTATAGCGCTATAAGCTATTTCTCTCCACAAGATACAATTGATTTTTTTGAAGGAAAAGGTGTTCCACTTAAAACAGAAAGGGGCAATAGAGTTTTTCCTGTTTCAGATAAATCTAGTGATATCATAAAAGCATTTGAAAAAGTACTTAAACAAAACGATATTAAAGTTTTACTCAACTCAAAAGTTAAATACGTTAAGTTGTTAGAAGATGGAAGATTTGCGGTGGCGACTGATAAAACAAAATATGAGTGTGATAAACTTATAATTGCGACAGGTGGTAAAAGTTATCCGGGTACGGGAAGTACGGGAGACGGATATAAGTTTGCTTCGATGCTTGGGCACAATGTGGTAAATCCAAGACCGGCGCTTGTGCCTATAAGACTTAAAAACTATGACGGTTCAATTTCTGGTTTGTCACTTAAAAATGTTTCGTGTAAGGCAATATTTGACGGCAAAACTTTTGAAGAGTTTGGGGAAATGCTTTTTACTCACAATGGTTTGTCTGGTCCAATTATTTTATCACTCAGCAGTCAAATAAATAAGTTTGATATTAAGGATAAAAAAATATATATTGACTTAAAACCAGCATTAAGTACTGAACAATTAGATAATAGGTTGCTTCGAGATTTTGAAAACTTTAAAAATAAAGACCTTAAAAACTATTTACCAGAACTTATGCCAAAGAGTTTGATAGAAATATTTTTAAAGCAAATCTCATTTGAAAATAAAAAAGTTAATGAGATTACAAAAGAAAACAGACAAGAAATTATTGCAAAGTTAAAGTCTTTAGAATTTGTTATTGATAGACTCGAAGATGTTTCAGTAGGTATTGTTACTGCTGGTGGTGTTGATGTTTTGCAAGTTAGCAATAAAAATATGGAAAGCAAACTTATAAGTAACTTATACTTTGTAGGTGAAGTTTTAGATATTGACGCTCTAACGGGTGGATTTAATATTCAAATTGCTATGTCGACTGGCTATTCAGTTGGAAAATTATATTAAGAGGTGTTTAATTATGGTTCATATTACAATTGACGGATTATCAGGTACAGGTAAATCAACAGTTTGTAAAAGACTTTCAAGGAAGTTGGGTATTTTATATGTAGACCCAAACAACATTGTTAATGCGATTTCTCTAAAGTGTGTTCAAAAGAGTGTAAATCCAACAAGTGAAAACGATGTTGGAAATCTTTTACAACAAACAAAAATTGAATTTGACTTTAGTCCTATGGGGACAATTGTTAAACTTGATGGTGCAAATGTAAATAATATGTTGGGTCACAGAATGGTTTCACAATCATTCTATGCTATATCTGGTTTAAAATGCGTTAAGGAATATATAGCAAAGATGCAAGAAGAAATTATGAAAACCACATCGGCAATTATTGAAGGCTTAGATGTTGGTGATGTTGACATAAACAAAATAAAATATAAATTCTTCTTAACAGCAGACATCGAACAAAGAGTTCAAAGAAAGTTGGCAGCATTGAAAGAAAAGAACATTTATGATATTACATATGAACAATTGCTAAACGATACAATTGAAAGCGACAACAATTCTTATGTTGGCGAAATGTCAAAAATAAAATTATCACAAGAAATCGTTATGATTGATACAACAGACAAAACAGTTGAAGATGTTGTTGCGGAGATTACAAAAGTTGTAGAGGTTTAAAATGGTTTGGTTTTGGATATTTTTCTGTATAGTATTTTTGCCTTTTACTATATTTTTGCCAACAAGGGTTATAGGCAAAGTTAAAAAGCAAAAAGACAAAGGTGTTATTATTGTTGCAAACCACTATAGTAATTTTGATCCTATGTTGCTTGATATAAAACTTAAGAAAAGAATTAGGTTTTTAGGGAAAAAAGAACTTGTCAAAAATGGCTTTACAAAATGGTTTTTTGAAGGCGTTACAGGGGTTATACCTGTTGATAGGGGCGCTGCAGATATAAAAGCAACAAAAGAAATTTTGGGTTTGTTAAAGAAAAATAAGGTGATAGGTGTCTTTCCTGAAGGGACAAGAAATAAAAGCGAAGAAGAAAAGTTTGAAGCAAAAAACGGCGCTTGTATGTTTGCTATAAAATCAAAAACACCTGTGGTGCCTGTGTGGATTGTAAGAAAACCAAAAGTCTTTAGAAGAAATGTTTTATTAATAGGCGAGCCTTTTGAGTTTACGGAATTTTACAATGAAAAAATGTCAAAAGAAGTTTTAGACAAGGCAAGTGAGATTTTGACCGGTAAAATGTTTGAGCTTAAAAAAGCATATGAACAAAAGATTTTAGAAAAACAAATTGTAAAAGAAATGAAAAAACAAAAAAAGAATAAAAAATAATATTATTAAATACAAAAAGTTAAAACTTTAAATAAAAAATAGTTTTAATTTTTTGTATTTTTTGTTATAATCAAAGTATATTATAGGAGAATTATACGATGAGTGAAGAACTAGAAAAATTTGATTTAGAAACAATTGATAAAACTTTTACACATTTTAAAGTTGGTGCGAAAGTCCAAGCTAAGGTAGTAGCAGAAAATACCACAGGTTTTATTGTTAATATCGGTGGCAAGAAGGATGGTTTTATTCCAAAAAATGAAGAAGAATACAAAGCTCTTGCAGAAACTAAAGTTGGTGATGAGTTTGAAGCAATAATCACAAACACAAAAGATGAAAGTGGTATGATTATCTTATCAAAACAAAAAGCAGATTACTTAAGATGGGGTAATGAAGTTGTAAATGGCCTTAAGGTTGGAGATGCAACAAAAATCATTATTACTAACTTTAATAAGAGTGGCCTTATTAGTAATATTGGTAGCTTTGAAGTCTTTGTTCCTTACAGCCAAATTTCATCAAGAAGAGTTGATGAACTTAAAAATTATGTTAATAAACAAATTGATGTAATTATTTTAGAAATCAATTTGTCAACATTTAAAATCGTTGCATCAAGCAGAGCATTTGAAGAAAACGAAAAACATACAATTGAAACTGCTTTCTGGGAAGCAATTTTTGAAAACAAAGTTGTTTCAGGTAAAGTTGTAAGATTTACAGATTTTGGTGCATTTGTAAATGTTGATGGGGTTGACTGTTTAGTTCACAATAGCGAAATCTCATATGACAAAAACACAGATCCAAAAACTGTTTTGGAACTTGACAAAACATACAGTTTTAAAGTTATAAAACTTGATAGAGAAAATAAAAAAGTTTCTTTAAGTTATAAAAAACTTCAGCCAAATCCTATTACAGAAAAAATCAAAAAACTTAATGTTGGCGATGTTGTAAATGGTCAAGTTGTTAAAATCCTTCCATTCGGTGCAGTTATCAAATTTAATGACGATATCGAAGGAATTTTACACGTAAAAGAAGCATCACATTTCTACGTTAAAAACGTATACGAAGTTGCAAAAGTTGGTCAAAAATTAGACTTGAAGATAATTGAAATTGACCCAGAGAAAAATAGAGTTTCTTTAAGTTTGAAGGCTATGCAAGAAGTTCCTGAAGTTGTAAAACTTGTTGAAGATAGCGATAAAGAATAAGACTAAAGGGGGATTTTAGTATGATTGGTGCCATAATTGGTGACATTGTTGGTTCTGCTTACGAATTAGACAATATCAAAACAAAAGATTTTGAACTTTTTGAAGGCAATTGTCGTTTTACTGATGATACTGTTTTAACCTTGGCTGTTGCAAAAGCAATTAGAGATTGCGAAGGGCATTATTCAAACTTAAAAGAAAAGACGGTTGAATATATGCGAGAATTTGCAAAAAAATATAAAAATGCAGGATTTAGTAAAGACTTTATGAAGTGGGTTAAATCGGACAATCCTGAACCTTATAACAGTTGTGGCAACGGTGCCGCAATGAGAATAAGTAGTGTCGGTTTAATTTCTACCACTGTTGAGCAAGTTAAAGATTTGTCATATAAAGTTACTTCAGTTACTCATAATCATATTGAGGGAATAAAAGGTGCTGAATCTGTTGCAACTGCAATATTTTTGGCAGCAAATGGATTGTCAAAAGAAAGAATTGAAGAATATATAAATCAAAATTATTATAAAATTGATTTCACTGTAGAAGATTTAATGCAGTCTTATGGAACTTATTACGATTGTCAAAACACAGTGCCACAAGCTATGCAATGCTTTTTTGAAAGCACTTCTTTTGAAGATGCAATTAGAAATGCAGTTTCTATTGGTGGTGATAGCGATACAATTGCTTGTATCACTGGTAGTATTGCTGAAGCATATTATGGTGTTACAAGAGATTTAAGAATGAAAGGGTTGTCTTACTTAGATGACAACCTTAAAACAATTTTCAAAGACGTTGAAAATTACATAACAGCAATAAATAGACAAGGCGAATTGGATTAAAAAAACTGCAACAATGTGCAGTTTATAATTGGAGCTGATGGAGAGACTTGAACTCTCGGTCTTTTGATTACGAATCAAGTGCTTTACCAACTAAGCTACATCAGCAAATATTAAATTCTGTTGTGAATTATATCAAAAAGGTAGGTTTTTGTAAAGAAAACTTTTTCCTATATTTTAGTTGACAAATTTTGAAAGTAGTGTATAATATTATTTGTATTTTTTAAGGAGAATGGTAAATATGGCTAAATGTGAAGTATGTGGTAAATCAATCATGAGAGCAAGTACTCTAAGCTATAGAAGTTCACAAATGACAAAAAGAACTCTTACATCAAAGAGATCTAATGTTCAAAAAGTCACTGTTGTAGAAAATGGTACACCTGTAAAGAAAAACATTTGTACAAAGTGCTTGAAAAGTGAGAAAATAGTTAGAGCATAGTTTTTATTATTATACTTGTTTTTCAAAGTAGGCAGTTTTTGCCTACTTTTTTTTTCAAAAAAGTTGTTTAAAATAAGGGTTAAAAACCTTATAATCATTAGACAAAAATAGTCAAAAATAATATACTTAATCTATGATAAAGGAATACGTATTATGAAAGATTTTAATGATGAAATTTTAAAAAGAATGATAGAAAATCGTCCTAAGTTTCCAAGTCGTGTAGTTGTTACAAGTGGTATGCCATATGGTAACAAAACTTTGCACTGCGGACACGTAGGTGGTCCATTTGTTCAAGCAGACGTTTTTAGCAGATTTATGAGAGACAGACTTGGCAAGGAAAATGTTATTTTTGTTTCTGGTACTGACTGCTATGGTTCACCTATTATGGAAGGTTACAGAAAGACTAAAGAAACAACAGGTTTTGAAGGAACAATTGAAGATTATGTTAGATATAATCATGAAATCCAAAAGAAAACTTTGAAAGATTTTGAAGTTGATCTTAACTTTTATGGCGCTTCAGGACTTGAACCTGCAAAAGATATCCATAGAGAAACAAGTAAGGAAGTTTTTGAAGGATTGAAAAATGCTGGGATGTTAAAGTATATTTCAACACTTCAATTTTATGATCCTATTCAAAAAACATTTCTAAACGGCAGACAAGTTGTTGGTCGTTGTCCTTTTGAAAATTGCCAATCAGAAAAAGCATATGCTGACGAATGTGATTTAGGACATCAATATATGCCAAAAGAACTTATAAATCCAATAAGTACTTTGTCGGGCGAAAGACCAGAACTTAGAGAGATCAACAACTGGTATTTTAGTTTGGAAGAATGTACCGACTTGTTGATTGAATGGACAAACTATCTTGAAAAGAATTCTATTACAAGACCTTATGTTATAAAAGAAATTAGAGAGTTTTTGAAAGCTCCAGAATTATATATCAAAAAGGATTATGATGCTGAATTTGCAAAAGTAAGGGGCAAACTTCCAGAGTTTAGAATTAAGGAAGATAATAATAAAAGTTCAATCACAGTTGTATTTAATAAATTGACAGATAGAGAAAAAGCTTGTGATATTTTAACTGAAAATGGAATTAGATACAGAACAGGTAAGACTTTGGTTCCTTTTAGGCTTACAGGTAATATCACTTGGGGTGTTCCTGTTCCAAATGAAAAAGATTTGACATTCTGGGTATGGCCAGAAAGTTTGTGGGCACCAATATCTTTTACAAAAACTTATCTTAAATCAATTGGTGAAAAAGACAATGCTTGGAAGAAGTGGTGGTGCGACCCAGATTCTAAAGTTTATCAATTTATGGGTGAAGACAATATTTATTTCTATGGCCCTGTTCAAAATGCAATTTGGTTGTGTTTGCAAGGTAAAAATCCAAGTTTAGAGATTCCTAAAGGTGCACTTACAATTCCACAAATGGTTTCAAACAAACACCTTTTATTCTTAAATCAAAAGGCTAGCAGTAGTTCTGCTATAAAACCACCAATGGCAATGGAATTATTAAAGTACTACACAGCAGAACAACTTCGTTCTCACTTCCTTGGTTTAAATCTCGGAAACAATGCCGCTTCGTTTATGCCTAAAGCTTTTAACCCTGACGCAAAACCTACAGATGTTGACCCTGTATTGAAAGAAGGAAATCTTCTTACAAATGTATATAACAAAACATTAAGAACATTATGTTATACATGGCAAAAATATTTTGATGGTGTAGTTCCTTTTGGTGAAGTTGATAATGATATAAAAGTTAACTGTATGAAATCTGCTATTAAGTATGAAAAACTTATGGCAGATACAAAATTACATATGGTTTCATATGAACTTGATACCTTTATTAGAAGTATCAATAAATATTGGGTAGCAAATGTTGATGAAAGTAATTTGGATAAATTAAAACAAACCATTATAAACACATTGTATATGGTTAAAGTTGCAATGGTTTTATTGCATCCTGTTGCACCTAAGGGTACCGAAAACTTGGCAAAATTCTTAAAAGCATCAGATGATGTTTTTAGTTGGGATAAAATCGATGAACCAATTTATTCTTTCGTTGAAAATCCTGAACACTATGTTCCTACATTCTTGGAACCAAAACAAGATTTCTTTAAAAAACACCCATCTCAATTGATTACAGAAGAAAATAATTAGGAGTTATTATGAAAGGCAAACTTATTGTTGTTGAAGGCACAGACTGTTCTGGCAAGGAAACTCAATCAAACAGATTGTGTGAATTTTTAAATGCTAATGGAATTAAAACAGTTAAAATGCAATTTCCTATGTATAACACACCAACAGGTAAAATTGTTGGTGGTCCATATTTAGGTAAGGATTATATTTGCGATGGTTTTTTCCCAGAGGGTGCTGCTAATGTTGACCCTAAGGTTGCATCATTGTATTATACAGCAGACAGAATCTATAATATTGACAAGATTTTAAAACCTCTATCAAAGGGTATAAATGTTATCTTAGATAGATATGTCGAAAGCAATATGGCACACCAAGCAGGAAAACTTACAGACGAAGTTGCACAAAATGATATGATTGATTGGTTAGAACATCTTGAGTATCAATTTTTAGAACTTCCAAGACCTGATATGACAATTTTGCTTTTTATGCCTTATGAATATGCTTGTGAACTTAAAAAGAATAGAGAGGAAAAAGCAGATCAACACGAAGCAAATCCAGAGCATTTGTTAAATGCTCAAAAAACATATCTAAAACTTGCAAAAAGATATGGTTATGATGTAATAAATTGTGTTGATGATAATTCAAAAAGAATAAAAACTATTGACGAAATAAGTGAAGAAATTCAAAAATTGGTTTTAGAAACATATTGCTTAACTTGTCAAATTGATAGAGAGGACTAAATGGGAAATAGAGTAGTTTTGGTCACAGGTGCGGCAAAGGGTCTTGGTAGAAAGATTATTTTAGAATTTGCTGAGAAGGGATACGATGTTGTCATAAACTATTGTACTTCAAAAGAAAAAGCTGAAGATTTAGAAAATGCAGTCAAAAAATTATATAATGTAAAAGCTATTTCTTTTTGCGCCGATATTACAAAAGAAGTGCAAGTTGATATGATGATAAACAAGATTGTTGAAGAATTTGGAAGGATTGATGTCCTTGTTAATAATGCTGCAATATTTGAAGATTGTGATTTTGAAAGAAGAACAGCGCAATCATTTAAGGACACATATGAAGTAAATGTTGTTGGGGCATATAATGTTTCAAGAGCTGTATCAAAATATATGCTTGACAACAAATATGGAAAAATTATAAACATTTCTTCAAATAATTCAATAAATTGTTATGACCCTGTTACTATGGATTATGATTGTAGTAAAGCGGCTTTAAATATTTTAACAAAAGACCTTGCAATTCAGTTTGCGCCATATATAAATGTAAATGCTGTAGCACCAGGTTGGGTTATGACGGAAGCTATGGAAAATATCTTGACTGAAGATTTCTTAAAATATGAAAAAGAAAGAATTTTGAAAGCAAGATTTGCAAAACCTGAAGAAGTTGCAAAACTTGTATATTTTCTTGCAAGTGATGATGCTGACTATATCAATGGCGAAATCATAAAAATTGATGGTGGTACTAGGTAAATATAACATTAAGGAGAGTAGTGTGATAAAAGAATTTTTTAGAAAAAAATCCACAAAAATTGTTGCAATTATTCTCTTTAGTGTTTTTTTTGTTTTGTCGGTTTTAACAGTTATATCAATAATTGGTTATAGAAAAATTTTTAACGATATTTCAAAATATGAGCGTGTTAACTCGTTGCACAATATAGAAATATCAAAAGATGGAAATGGTATAAAAACTATTAAAAATATTGACAACAATGAAGGCATAAATGTATTGCAACTTACGGATACACACATAGGTTGTAGCATAGGCACATATGCAAAAGATAAGGCAGCTTTTGACGCAATGTATTCTATAATATCAAATTCTAAGCCAGATTTGGTGGTTGTAACGGGTGATTTGTGTTATCCTTTCTTCCTAACACTTGGAATAAATAACAAGTTACAGGCTCAAGCAGTAGCTGAGTTTTTTGAGCAGGTGGGAATATATTGGACCCTTAATTTTGGCAATCATGAAGATATGGGTTTGGTATATTTAAATGCAGAAGAGCTTGGTAAATTGTTCGTGTCTTATGAACATTGTCTTTTTGAAATGGAAGAAGAAGATGTTTTTGGAGAGGGTAATTATTTAATTAAAGTTTTAAATAATGATAATACTTTTAACTCTGGTTTAGTTTTTATGGATACCAACGATTATATTGATGGAATAAATAAATATGATAGAATTCACGATGATCAAGTCGATTGGTATGAAAAAACAATAAAGAAGTTGGCAAGTGAATATGATAAGCAAACAAGCGAAATAAATACATTTCTATTTACACATATTCCTATTCAAGCATACAGCGACGCATATAATGATTATCTTTTAGGACAAGACGTAGTATATGTACACGGAGAGATTAGGGAAGGTATTTGTTCTCCTGATGATAAGGACTCCTTTTTTGATAAAGTTATAGAACTTGGAAGCACGGTTGCAATATTTTGTGGTCACGATCACTTAAATACAGCAACTTATTTATATAAAGGGGTAGCTCTATCCTATGGTATGTCGATAGATTATTTGGCATATATTGGTATTCATAACAAAAAAGAACAAAGGGGTGGTCAACTCATAAGAATAAAAGAAGGCAATAGGTTTTCTTTAACACAACTTGCACAAACAAATGATTACAATTTAGGAAAAGAGTACGAGATAACTATAAATAATTAACATCACATCTTTACAGATGTGATGTTTTAGGTTAAAATATAAGTAGAGGGTGTAATGAGTAAGATTTTAGATTTGCATTATAATTCTATACCAAATTATGAAAGACATAAGGCAACTTTGAAGGAGTTGTTTTTAAAATATGGAAATATTCCTGTTGACCAATTTTCGCAATTAGACGAAAATGGTCAAGATCGAATGGATTTGTTCTTTTCAGCAATTCTTAGGACATTAAGTTTCTTGCATAAGAATTATGGAAGGGTAGATTTGTCAAATATTGGTATTCCAGATAAAGAAACACTTCCATTTTTGGAAGATCATGAACTATCTGTTTCAAGTTTGTATATGGCTAGAATTCTTAAAAATATATATAATGTAGGGTTTTCTACAAAAAATGATTCTTTGGGTGTTTGTAAATTATATTACGGACCACGTTTAAGTATAAAAAGAATTGAAGCAATGGTGCCAAGATTTAAGGCAGCGCTTATTAGAACGAATGAAAGAATTTTAATTACAGACGAAAGAAATAGACAACAAGTAATATTGAATGAGCGATTTTATAATGAAGTTGTTGGCATGAAAGAATATGGCTTTTTGATAACACAACACTTGCTTGCAAATTCTAACATAATGGATAGTTTTTGTGCAGGAAATGAAGAATGGAAGGATATGCTTTTTAAATCAATTCTTGCAGGCAAATATTCAAAAGAACAACTAAAAGACCCAGAATTTATGGGTAAATTTATAGGTGCTATAGAATCTGTTAGGGGTTTGATTCAATATGCAAAACCAATCTTAGATGAGAAGTTTAAAGATTTGCCTAGAATTTTGGCCGAGAAAGTCATGGTTCACGAGTTATTGCACTCAGCAAGTTATGTTAATGAAGAAGCTTTTGACGCAAACAATAGAATGAAAGTTTTAAAATATGCTAAAGTTAATGATGCTATTTGTGCAATGCTAAGACCATTGTTTAATGTTTTATATACAAGAAACTTCTTTTATGAAACTGCAACTGAAAAGCTTGCAACTGATATTATGGATTCAGGTCTTTTTGTTAGAGATTTAGAAAAGCATAACGGGTTTTTATATCTACTTAAAAAACAAACCAATTCGGCATATGCAACTAATGATTGTAATATTAGATTGTTTGAAATATTGGCTGCAAGAAAACCAACGGGGGATATAAATACTCATTATTTAACAAATCATAATGAAGAAGAATTTTATAGTCAGTTTACAAATCTTTATGCAAACGAGCCAAATAAAGATGGAAAACTCTCTCCAAAAGAAATAATAATATCTCGTTTTAATTCTGTTCATAGAAAAACAACAGACGGGCATAAACTTAGTACAAGTGGTAGCAAATCAAAACAAGCAAAAGGGCAACAAATGGCTTTTGAAGCAATAAAAGAAACAGAAGGTTTGCAAGCAGATATTGTAAGCGAATATTATCAAACAGTCTTTTCTGAATTCTCGCTTAGATGTAAGGCATCTGGATACAAAGGTATAACCTCTGAAGAATTATTGCTTATAAGACAAGACATTTCTGCTATGGGGGAACTTTTGCAGCTTTCATACAACATGGATGCAAGAACACCTACAACACTTACAGTCAGAGATACAATATTAGGTAGGGGGTCTACTTTTAGAGATATGACGGCAGATTTGCCGGTCTCACAATTGTCGGTCTTGATTAAGGCTGGAGCCTTGGCTGAAACCCAAAACTTAACAGAGTATATTTCTTTAAGACAAAGTTTTGAAAAAGTTGAAAATAGACTCTTAAGAGAAAATAGAGAAGAGTTTAAGGATGTTGTACCTTCTAACGAATTAGATAGAACAAATTTATTTTTTAACCTTATGGAAGAATATAACGCATAGTTATAAAATAATAACTAAAATGTTATTTTAATAATTTTACATATTAAAAAATGAAAAAAGAGAGTAATGTACTCTCTTTTTTTTATGCTCTAACATTTTTTGGTTTAAATATCAAATTTTCTGCGTTGCTTTTATTTGAATTTCTTTGTGTTTTGTTTATGATGTTTCTTCTTGTTTTTTCTATATTTCTTCTAAGTCTTTCAGGCATTCTTTTATTGTTGTCAAAAGCGTTACCAGAATTATTTGTTTTGTTTGTATCGCCACTTTCGTTTATTGGCATTACTGAATAATCATTGTTTTCATTGTTGTTTTGATTTCTTTGAGCGTTTTGTGTGTTGCTTGGTTGATAGTTAGGATTTAATAATCTTGTGATATCATTGATTGTATTGCTTGTTTTTTCAAAATAGTTTGATGTTTGATTTAGCGTCTCTGTAATATTTTTGTACCTACTTGAAAGCAATACGGTATTACTGTTGCTTTGATTTTGTATGTCTGTTATGTTAGTTTGACAGTTTTGACAAGTTGATAGGATGTTAAGCATCTCGGTTAGTTTTAAACTATAGTCTTTTAAACCATTTAATTGTTTTTCGTTTAAAACAATATTATTGTTTAAGACATTTAATAATTCATTTTTGCAATTATTGCAATTGCTTATTAAAGTATCTTTTTTCATATTAAAATCTCTACAAGAATTACAAGCATTAGAAGATAAATTTATAAGCTCAGCATTGTTTGTGTTTTGATTATTTGTATAATCATTATTTAAACTTGAGTTATTTACAAGTCCGTCATTTTCATATTCTTTTCCGTTTATAAAGTAGTTTTGATATCTTCCATTTCTGTTTTGAGGATTTGGCATACTATTATTAGAAGAGTTGTTTAAATTTTTATCTCCGAATGTAAAAGTTTTTGGCTCGGTTATTCTATACATTGTTGAGTCATTATAATTTTTACTAAGTTTTAGGCTTTCTTCATTAGGATTTCCTAAATTGTTTGCGGCCGTAACAATGCTATCTATTTGATTTATGGTACTATTTACCAAATCTTTTGTCATATTTGCTTGAGAATTTCCGCAACCAGCCAATAAAATCAAAACTAAAATAAAACTAATTGTTGTTAAAAATTTTTTCATAAAACCCCCTGTTATATTTTTATCTTGTGTTTTTTTTAAAAAAATATTTACAAAGGTTTATAAAAATTTTTTTTGCTAATAATTAAAGCAGGTGAGATATGAAAAAAAAGATTGTAAATGATAGATATTGTGCTTATGTTGAAAAAAGACTGCCCAAAACAAAGTATTTTCCAAGTTTGTTTTATGCTTTTTTAGTTGGTGGGATAATATGTTGTGTTGGGCAAGGTATAATGGACATCCTTACAATTTTGCTTCCTGAATTTGAAAAAGCAGATGTACAAGCGTGCACATCTGTAATTTTGATTTTTTTAGCATCGTTTTTAACGGGCCTTGGTGTTTATGATAAGATTGGTAAATTTGCAGGTGCTGGATCAATTATACCGATTACAGGGTTTTCTAATTCGATTGCAAGCCCTGCCATTGAGTATAAAAACGAGGGTTTTATATTTGGTCTTTGTGTAAAGATGTTTTCTATTGCGGGACCTGTTATTGTAAACGGAATTGCAGGAAGTATTATTGTAGGAATAATATATTGGATTGCGGGGTTGCTATGATAAAGAAAATTGGTGATTTTACAATAAAATTTGAATTGCCACCTAGAATTTTGGTAGGTTATTCAATAGTTGGACCTAAAGAAACAAAAAGTCCCATTGCTGAATATTTTGACTATGCTCTAAAAACTGACACATTTAACGAAAAAACCTATGAGATTGCAGAGAGAAAGATGATGGAACAGGCAATCACGGGTGCAATTGATAAAGGAAATATGTTAACAACAGACATTGATATATTATTAAGTGGCGACCTTTTAAATCAAATTATTACATCGTCATTTTCTGCAAGGCAATTACAGACAAGTTTTATAGGTCTTTTTGGTGCTTGTTCAACTATGACAGAATCTATTTGTGTTGGGGCGTCTTTAGTTGATGGTGGTATAGCAAATACTGTTGCTTGTGCTGCATCTAGTCATTTTTCGACAGCAGAAAGACAGTTTAGGTTTCCATTAGAACTTGGAAATCAGCGCCCACCAACAGCGCAATGGACAGTGACAGGTGCAGGGTGCAGTATAATTTCAAACAAGGGGAAGGGGCATAAAATAACACATATAACATTTGGTAGAGTTATAGATTATGGGATAACGGATATGAATAATATGGGTGCGGCAATGGCGCCTGCTGCAGCAGATACATTAACTAACTTATTTAAAGATACAAACTCAAACCCAGAAGATTATGATTTGATATTGACGGGGGACTTGGGAAAGCTTGGCTCTGAGATATTGATTGATTTAATGGAATATAACGGATATAAATTAGGCGAAAATTATGGCGATTGTGGTCATATGATTTATGACAACAATCAAAACACTTTTATGGGCGGAAGTGGTTGTGGGTGTAGTGCTGCTGTTTTTAATTCATATGTGTTAAAAAAACTCGATAATGGAGAATATAAAAAAGTAATTATTATGTCTACGGGTGCTCTTGTTAGTACAACATCGTCCCAACAAGGAGAATCTATACCTGGAATTGCACACGCCGTAGTTATAGAAAAGGGGAAATAAATGCTAGATTATTTGGTTGTTTTTTGTGTTGGTGGTTTGGTGTGTTTGCTGGGTCAAATTTTGATTATTAGAACAAGAATGACATCTTCTAGAATTTTGGTTTTATTTTTAATGATAGGAATTTTCTTAGAAGCTGTTGGTTTGTTTGAACCACTTGCAGAATTTGCAAAAGCAGGTATAACAGTGCCGATACTTGGGTTTGGAAGTTCTCTTGCAAAAGGAGCAATAAAAGGATTAAAAGAACTTGGTGTTTTAGGTGTTTTAAAAGGTGGACTTATGGCAACGGCTGCAGGAATCTCCGCTGCTGTGGGTTTTGCATATTTGTTTGCATTGATATTTAAGAGCAGAAGCAAAACTTCTTAAATGTATCAAATATTAAAAAATATCATATATATAAATGTGAAAAAATATTTAAGTTTTATAGAAAAATTTGAAATCAAACAAAAAAAGAGAAAAAAATTTAAAAAGAGACTAGTAATATCATTGTCTCTTCTTTTTTTGTTTTTTCTAGCAATTTTTTATTATAATAATATTATTAAGACAATCGTACTTGATCACACAAAAGCAACCATAGATAAATTGATAACAAATTCTATAAATTCGTCTATTACAGAAGCTTTAAAGGAAAAGACAATAAGTTTTGATAATCTAGTTGTTAAAAATATGGATGCAGAAGGAAAAGTTTCTTCTTTATCTGTTGATGCGACTATTTTTAATCAAATTGCAAATGTTTTAGCAAATAAAACCACAGAAAAACTTGATTACAACTGTAGACCTGGAATTGCAATACCAATAGGCACCTTATCTGGTTTATATTTTTTAAATGGGAAAGGATCAGACATAATTTTTTCTTGCGTCCCTGTGGGAGTTGTTGAGTGTAAAATAAACTCTGTTTTTGATGAAAGCGGAATAAACCAAACAATACATAAACTTTATATAAATATTTGTGCAAATGTGTCAGTAAGTTTACCAATAAAAAATATTACACTATCTAATGAAATATCTTTTCTAGCAGTTGAGAATATAATTGTAGGCGAAGTTCCGTTTGTTTTTATAAACTAAATAAATTCTTTATCTTAAACTTCTTGACAAAGTGATTTTTTAGTGTTAGAATTTCTTTCGTAAATATAGACGATGATAAAAGACTAGTAACTAATATAATTATGCTTTAGAGAGGGTTTGGAAGGTGAGAGTAACCTAGCAGAAAAATTAGCGAATTCACTTTTTAGTTGCTTGCTGAACAGAAATTAGTAGGATAAGCCGGTTGTTCCGTTATAGCTAAATAAGTTCACATTTTATTGTGTTAATTTAGGTGGTACCGTGTGGTTTTTTAACCTCGCCCTAGAAATAGGGTGGGGTTTTTTGTTTGTATTTGCAAAAATTTTTTTGAAAGGAAAAGACAATGGAAAATTTAGATGAAATTTTAGAAAAGGCAAAAATTGAGTTGGACAAAACTGCTGACAGTGAAGGTTTGTCTAAGTTTTATAACGCCTATCTTGGAAAAAGTGGTGTTATGACAGATGTAATGAAAGTTATGAAAGACCTTCCAAATGATCAAAAGAAAGAGTTTGGTATGAAGGTTAATTTTATAAAACAAACATTAACACAATTGATGAAAGATAAAGAAGTTGAGTTTGAAAACCAAAAAATTGAAGAACAACTCAAAAATATGAAACAAATTGATCTTACCGTTCCTACAACAGAAAAAAGGGGAAGTTTACATCCTATCACGGTTGTACAAAACAAGGTTGTTGATGTTTTCTTAAGCATGGGTTTCTCAATTGAAGATGGAAATGAAATCGAAACAGAATACAACAACTTCGAAGCAGTAAATATTCCAAAGAGTCACCCAGCAAGAGATATGCAAGATACATTCTATTTAGACAATGGGCAATTGCTTAAGACTCATACATCAGCTTCACAAAACCGTATTATGAAGAAATACGGTGCACCGTTAAGAGTTATTTTCCCAGGCAGATGCTATAGAAATGAAGAATTAGATGCTAGCCACGAAAACACTTTCTTCCAACTCGAAGGTATGATGATTGACGAAGATGTAAGTATTTCAAATCTTATTTACTTTATGAAGACTATGTTAACAGAGATTTTCCAAAAAGAAATCAATGTTAGACTTAGACCTGGTTTCTTCCCATTTACAGAGCCAAGTTTTGAATTAGATATTTCTTGTCCATATTGTGGTGGTAAGGGTTGTAAAGTTTGTAAGCAAGGTGGTTGGATTGAACTTTGTCCTTGTGGTATGATTCACCCTAATGTATTAAAAATGGGTGGAATTGATACAGAAAAATACAAAGGATTTGCTTTCGGCTTAGGACTTTCACGTTTAGCAATGATGAATTATGATATTACAGAAATTAGATTGTTAAACAGTGGAAATATTAAAGCTTTAAAACAAGCAAAGATTAAGTAAGGAGAGAAGTAAGGATTATGTATATTTCATTAAATTGGATTAAAGATTTCGTTGACTTGTCAGGTATTGACGTAGAAAACCTTGTAAATAAATTTACTATGTCTTGTGCTGAAGTTGAAGGAATTGAATATAAAGGTAGAGACCTAAGTGGCGTTGTAACTGCAAAAGTTATTGATGTAAAACCGGTTGAAAATAGTAAAAAATTGCACTTGCTTCAAGTTGATGCTGGCGATGAAGTTTTACAAATTGTTTGTGGCGCGCCAAATGTAAGAGAAGGAATGGTTACTGCTGTTTGTAAAAATGGTGGCAGCGTTTTAGCAGGAAAGATTAAACCAACAAAACTTGTTGGGGTTGAATCAAATGGTATGTGCTGTGCCGAATCTGAACTTGGTATCGGAAGTGATGATAGTGGCATTATGGATATCAAAGAAGATGTTGTGATTGGTCAAAACATTAAAGAAGTATGGGATATTGACGATGTAGTTTTGGAAATTGATAATAAATCACTTTCAAATCGTCCTGACCTTTGGGGACACTATGGATTTGCTCGTGAATTTGCTGCAATTTTTGATAGAGAACTTAAAAAAGTTCCAGTTGAAGATTTGAGCAAATATGAAAGTTTGCCAGAAGTTAAAATTGATATTGAAACAGAAAATTGTTTTAGATATTCAAGTGTTTGTGTTGAAAATATTGAAGCAAA
>JAZSQZ010000018.1:0-24934 GCA_045538175.1 Clostridia bacterium | reverse complement strand
TTTTAAAAATTGTAAACTTTTGTTATAAAAAAAGAGCATTTTTATGAAAAAAAATCACAAAAATGCTTATTTTTTTAAAAATGTAAACCGTAAGTTAACAAATTTCAAAGTTAAGTAGGTGGTCAAAATTTCCAAAATATGTAAAAATTTGTTAGCAAACTTAAGTTAGCAAAAAAAGGAGAGAAGAAAAAATGGAAATCAATGAGAAAATTATGGTCCTAAGAAAAAGAAAAGGATATTCTCAAGAAGACTTGGCACACGAACTTGATGTTTCAAGGCAAGCAGTTTACAAATGGGAGAGTGGCGAGTCAACGCCGGAATTAGACAAAATCAAAAAAATGTCAATGTTGTTTGATATTTCTTTTGATGACTTACTTAATGATGAAGTTGATATTACTGTAGAAGTAAAAAAAGAAAAAGCAAAGAAACAAGAATTTAAGTATCGTAAAGTTTTTAGAACAAACGAAAACTTTAATACTGACGCTATCGAACTTGAACACAATTATCTATACTTAGACCCATCAAAAAACAGATATTCATATGAAATCAAACCTGACGGCATAGATGCTTCTGTTGAAGAATATAAAAACAAAGAAAAAGAATTAAATGCATTTTTAGAAGCAAATGGTTATACAACAGATTTGCGCTATAAATTGTTGCCTGACGCAACAGGAACAATCGTTGTTGACAAAAAGAAAAAAGCACTTGGCTTTTACTTTAATGGTGCAATTCAATTTTTGTGCCCACTTGAAAATATTTTTGATATAAGTGTAAAACCACTTATGACCGAACCTGTTTATGAAAAACAATCAAAAATTGGTGGTATTATTGGTGGACTTGTTGGTGTTAGTGTTGGATCCGAAGCAGAATGTGTGGGCAACCGAGCAACGGCATATGATATTGTAATCTCTTATTTTGACGAAAACGAAGAAAGCAATCAATATAAGATAAAATTAGATGACATTAGATATTATAGTATCTATGCAAGAGACAAAGAGTATGGCAGAACTTTTGCACAATATAGAGACACTTTGCTCTTTAATATGAACAACTTTATAAAAAGATTTGCTGGCGCAATTGATAGCATTAAAGCAGAAGCAGATGTCTTAAGACAAAAACCAGGAAAAGCAGAAGAATTCGACTTTGAAAAACTAAATGCTGATTACGAAGCAGCAAAAAAAGTTGTTGACGAAAAGAGAACAAAACTTCAAACCGAGTGGGATAAAATAGTTGAAAAGAAAAAGAAATCAAACAAAATTAAAACCATTGTTGGTTTAAGCATTGGTGGTGCAGTAGTTTTGTTTATTATAATTTGTGGGCTTATAGGGGCATAAAAAAACTGATAGATTTTTCTATCAGTTTTCTTTTTTTACCTTATTTTTCAAGACGAATGGCATAAAGTTTTCGTGTTAGCTTTATGCCTTTTTCTTCCACATTTTCTTTAATATATGTTGATAACTTTTCTTCATATTCACTTTTAAATTTGTCTAATATTGGTGTTCTGTAAAGTAGATATTTTAGGTCATCTTCGGTTTTGTAAAACTCGATTTCTTCAAAATTAAAAAGTTCACATTTAGAAAAGTTTAGGTCGATACAACTGTCTAAAACAATCTTTTTTTCTCTTATATTGTTTTTATAGTTTTCGTATCCTTGACCAAAACCAAAATGTTGCTTTAGGGTCAGGCAGTCGTCTTCGTCGTAGTCTTCACTTATAAAGACGCCACCCTTTTTTAAAACACGATAAACTTCGTCCATATTTGCCCCACAGTGACGAGAAACAATCAAGTCAAAGTATTCGTCGGGGTAATCAAGCTTTTCGTTTTTGTCGCCTAAAACAAAGGTAAATTTTTTTGTGTCGCCATAATATTTCTTTGCGTTTTCTTTTGCTTTCTTTAACATTTCTTTTTCGTTGTCTAGCATAACAACTTCTTTTGCAAGTGAAAAATATTTTATTGACTTTTCGCCACACCCACAACCTATGTCTAGCATCTTTGTTTTTTCGTTTATTTCCTTTAGCACGGTTATGTAATAATTAAACCCACTGTTAGAAATTTTTTGATAATTTACTTTGTCAAAATTCCACCCGATTTCCTTTGCAACGGGCGAGTAATCAAATTCTTCTTTCATAATATATCTCCTAAAACAATAAATTTCTTTGGTTGAAAAAATAAAAACCCCCTTTATCTAAACAGCAAAAAACCAACCACAATTTTACTATCGTTATTTTTTGCCATTCATAAAGAAGATTTTAACCTAGTCCCTATTATTGTTCTTACGTAATACATCGCGAATGGACGAATTGAAATATTACTCTTTTATTATAATATAAAAGCATTTGCTTGTCAAATTTAAGTAGGTTAACTTGTGGAAAACTAAAAAGCAAAATAAATTTTAAAACTAAAACATTTAGAAAAAACACTAAAAACCGTAAAAGATATAAACAAAAACGGTATCTTTTGTGGATAAATCAAAACAAAAAAGACCTAAGATTTTAGGTCTTTTTTATGGGTTATTATGTTTCTTTTTTTGTTCTTTTTGTAGTTGCTTTTTTGTTTGTTTTGTTTTCTTCTGTTTGTCTTTCTTCTTTTGTTTCCTCTGTATTTTTTGGACTATTTTCTTCTTGTTTTGTTTCGTCCTTTTCTTGGGTTTTATTTTTGTTTTTTAAGTTAAGTACAAAACCTAAAAGCATAATCACACCAAAAACAATAAGGTAGAATAAAACAGGGAAAGAGAATGTGCCAGCCTCTTGTGCTTTTTGATATAGGAAAACACCGTGACCCATAATTGCACAGAAAATCATAAATACGCAACCGATTATTGCAAGGATAGGAAGTACCCATCTTTTCATAACTGTTTCGTCTTTTTCTTTTCTAATCCAATTTATAAACATTGGTATATAGAAAGCATAGATTGTAATGATAGGAAGTTCAGAACTATCAAAACCGAAAACCCCAAACCAATTTTCTGTTAGGTTTGCGCCATAGAAGTACAAAAGCCATAATGCACAGCAAAGCAAACCAACCCAGCAAGAGTTTGTTGGCATATCTGTTTTAGGGTCAACTTCTTTTAAAACATCAGGGCGTGGACCACAATTTCTTGTTGCAATTCCATACATTGCTCTTGTTGAACCCATTGTTAAACCATTTAAAGTGCCCATACAAGAAACCATAACAAAAACTGTCAAGATTGTGCCTGCAACATTTCCAAAGATGTTTGTAAATGCAGTTGTTGCGCCTTCGTTTATTAAGGTTTGAGTGTCAGCTGCACCTGCAACACCGATGAAGTATAAAATATAGATTGCCATTATCACAATTGCACCAAAGAAAAGTGCTTTTGGAAGATTTTTCTTAGAATCTTTTATTTCTGAGTTGATACTTGTTGCGATAATCCAGCCTTCATAAGCAAACGCAGTTGCAACGATTGCCTTAAACAAAGAGCCTTCGCCTAAAGCGACATTTGTGGCGTTTGCAAAGTTTTCAACTGTTACGCCTGTCACAAAACCATAGATTGTACCAACAACAACCATTATAAGCAATGGTATAAGTTTGATTGCTGTTGTTGAAACTTGGAATTTCCCAGAAATTTTTGGTGCAAGAGAGTTCATTACAAAGGAACCAACAAGAAGTGTTCCAGCAATTGTCATACACTCAGGACCGGCGATAGAAAAACCTACAAGTTCGCAAAAGTATCTTGCAGAAACCCATGCAAGAACTGATGTCATAGCAGGGTAGTAAATAACCCCCATAAACCAACCTAGGTAGTATGCGTAGGACTTGCCACAAGTTGCTTCAGCATAGTCAACAGCACCGTTTGTTTTTTCGTACTTGGTTGCCATACTTGCAAATGTGCAAGCACAAATAAGCATAACAACGCCACCGATTATCCAAGCAAGAACCCCAGACCACATATCTCCTGCAGTTGCTTCTAGGACGGTTTGACCTTTAAAGAAAACACCACTTCCTATAACAATGCCAATAACCATTGCTATCGCCGTGAATAACCCATATTTCTTTTGTAAGCCGTTTTCGTTCATTTTATTTTTCTCCTTTTTGTTTTTGTAAAAAATTTTTAAACAAAAAACACTACCTGTCAAAAACTAGGTAGTGTTTAATAATCTTTAAATGTTTTATTCTTTTAAATTTTACCTTAACCTGTTTTTTGACATGCACAAAATATTGCCTTTAAAATAAAAAGCAACCACGACAATATATAGGCATGCAAAAATAGTTAAATTTGTCATAAAAAATTCCTTTACACTGTGAGTATAGCAATTAAAACACAGAAGTGTCAACAAAAATTTTAAAAGTCTTTTATTTTTTCGTAACAAGTTTTTACAAAATCTATAAAATCTTTTCTGCTTAGCCTTTTTCCATATTCTGGAAAACACTCAAGGCAGTTTGATGAGTCTTTGATATTAACAAGATTTTTTATAATATTCTTATAATCGATTTCACCAAAACCTAGTATGCGATGGTCGTCTTTACCGATATTATCGTGAAGATGAGAAGTTATGATTTTATCTCTAAATTCTTCAAACAACTCTTTTTCATTTCCGTAACAATGTGCGTGTCCTAAGTCAAAACACATTTTTACATTTTTTAAGTTTAAGTCTAAAAGTTTTTTTAGATTATAGTTGTTTCTTACATTTTCAAGACAAAGCGTTACGCCGTCAATTTGCTCCATCATACTTTTAAACTTGTTTATTTGTTTGTCGCCTATTTTTGGTGGCTCGTTTGACATAGATGCGTGTGCAACAACAAAAGGGATATCAAGAGTTTTTGCTTCTTTTAATTTTTTTGAAACATAATCAAAATATTCGTTTGAATTTTCGTCGCATATAAGGTTTGATATTTTGTAATCAATGTGCACTTGTTTTACACAAAGCCCTATGTTTTTTGCAAAGTTTATAATATCTTCGTAATTCTCGTTTTCCTTGTTGTAATTTTTGTCAAGATATAGGGCTACTTCTAAAAAACCGCAGTCTTTATAAATCTTTAGTCTTTCCTTAAAACCTAAATCTGTGCACCCGTCAAGGTCATATATTCCTATCATATTTTTCTCCTATTAAAAGTTTAACACAACGCCATAAAAAACAAAAATAGTTTTTATCAATAAGAAGTTTCGTCAAAATATGTTTTTTTATAAAATAATTTGGTAAAATTATATAAATATGTTATATTTATTAAAAACTAAAAAGGTAAAGGGGTAGATATGAGAAAAAGAGATTTTTTAAAAATTTTCTTTATTGCTACTTTCATCGTTTTCTTGTCATTTGCAGGCTGTTTTTTTGTTGACAGAATTTTAGAAGAAAGTAAAGTGCAAGCAACAGCTGGTGCAGAATCTGCAACGGTTGATGTTTCTTCATTTGGGCAATTAAAGAAAGAAGCAGAAGGTGGCACAAAGTCCATTAGAATAACAAGCGATATTGTGTCAACTGATACAATTTTTGTGCCGGGGGATACAACAATATATGTTGATGCTTCCCGCAAAATCACAAGGCACGAAGACTTCCTTGGAGACATGTTTGTTATCGGTACAGATAAAGACGACACAAATCCTATTGCCGAAACAGGTAAGGCAAGCAAACTTACACTTAAAACAAATAATGGCGCAAAGTTGTTTATTGACGGAAACGAAACAAATGTCACAGGCACAGTTTGTGGCACTGCTTTTATGACAGTAAACACTGCAGAATTTAACACATATGACGGTGTTGTTATTCAAAACCATAAGAAATTAGGAAACGAAAGGACACTTAAATATAGAGTTTCTTATCCAACAGAAATTGGTGGTGCTGCTGTTATTATCACAAGTGGCTCATATAATATGTATGGTGGCGAGATTTTAAATTGTGGCACAAACGAAGACGAAGATACAACAGATGTTTCAGCTCAAGGTGGCGCAATTTACAATTTCGGTCAATTCAATATGTATGGTGGAAAAATCCAAGGTTGTTCTGCTTCAAGGGGTGGCGCACTTTATAATTATAAGATTGCAAAAATATTTGCAGGCGAATTACTCCAAAACTCAGCAACCGTTTATGGTGGGGCAGTTTATAATCCAAACTCACAATATTCAAACTTAAACATCGGTGATTATACAGGCAAAATAAAAGTTACAATAAAAGGCAACACAACCGAAGGCTCTGGTGGTGCAATATTCTCATCAATTGCTGCAAGTGTTTTTGTTGCAGGGGACACAGAGTTTATTGAAAACACTGCTGGATCAAATGGTGGTGCAATCAACTCACCTGGTGCAAATGTTATCAAAAACACTTTCTTTAAGGGCAACGAAGCAACTTCAAAAGGCGGTGCAATTTATGTTTACCACAACAAAGCAACTGCAACCGTTAGACACACAGTTTTAACAAATGTAACTTTTGAAGAAAATGTTGCATTAAGTGGTGGCGGAGCATTAAGTTCTGGTTCATCAGCAGAAGATGGAGAATATGCTGGGGCAACAGTGTTTGTTAACAATTGTAAATTTAACAAAAACGAAGCAAAACAAGGCGGTGCAATTTATATCATAAGACATTGCACTGTAAAAATAAGCAATTGTGAAATTAAAAACAACACAACAACCGACAACGGTGGTGGTGTATATGTTACAGGTGGTTCAAATTTAACAATTGATGGTTGTGATATTTCAGGAAACACAGCAGTTGGAAATGGTGGTGGTATTTATTCAACAACCGATGCACAATCAAAAATTTTAAATACAAAGATTTTACAAAACAAAGGCAAAGGTGGTGGTGGTATCTTTGCAACAGCAAATTCAAGTTTCACAATGGACAATTCATTTGTAAACAACAACCAAGCAACTTCAGGCAATGGTGGTGGATTGTATATCTACACAACAGTTGTTGCAAACATTAAAAATACAGAAATTAACGAAAACAAAACATCAAAATATGGCGGAGCAATTTATGCTTCTGCAAAAGCAAAAGTTGAACTTCAAAACATTAAAGCAAACAACAACCAAGCTGGAGAAGGTGGGTTCTTATATCTCACAACAGGCGACACAGTTGTAAAGATTATTTCAGGTGAAGCTTTAAACAATACAGCAGACGAAAGCAAGGGCAGTACAATTTGGACAAATTCAGCATCAGTTGTATTGCAAATTAAGGGTACAACAACAAAACAATACTTTAACTACAATGGCGAAATCTTAGGCAAAGGGGAGGTTGTAGAATATGAAGCATAATAAACTTTTAAAACTATTCTCTTTGATTTTAATTTTAGTTGTTTGTATTTGCCCACTATTTGCTGGTTGTGGTGGCGACCCTAATGACCCTGTTGGTGAAATTTCAAAACAAGTTGCAACATCTTTCGGTGGAAGAAGTGCTTATGTTTTTGAAGATATAAACGACAAAGATGTTACCGTTGAAACATTTTTTGTTCATCAAAACGAAGGTTTTGTTAACAATCCAAACATCGGTCAAGCAGTAATGCTAAACGATGCAATAAGATACAAACTAGCACACCCTGAAGAAGAAGTTTATGCATCAATCACATCTTTTCACTATTCAGTAGTTTTTGGCGTTTGCTTGGACGAAAATAGTGACGAATATTTAAGAACAAAAGCTTTATACGACTCAGAGTATGACGATAAAGGGTATGTTAGACTTTCCTACCTTGCTGTAAAAGCTGCAAAAGTAGGTATAAATATTATTGTTATCGGTCAAATTGATGCAAGTGGCGTATATGTTTCAGCTGAAACATGGAAGGCTGATTATAGCTTTGAACAATATTATAAAAATTACTTAAATCAAGATAGTGATATAGAAGGCAAAAAGATTGGCGACTTTATGACATTTAGAGTTGCAGAATGGACTTCATATGGAGATAAATCTGCAAGCGATATGATGCACTTAAAGTCTTGCTCAGTTTCAAATTATAGAGATTATAAAGGTGTTGATCACGGTTCTGCAATTTGGCTTGGTAGTGTAAATATTGATGGTGTCGATTACCTTGGATACAATGGCAACAACAACACACAATCTGCAACAATCATTTCTGGTCACGACGACCTTAGACGAGTTTTATATAACTACACAAAACTTATGTCAAATTATTGTGAGCAAGAAGCAATCTATGAATTTAGACATCTTGTAAATCAACTAAACAAAAAACAAATTGACTATATCGAAGCAGGTCAATCAGGCAAAATTTTAAATGACGAACAAATCGTTTACTTAGGCACAGAAAAAGATAATATTTTTGAATTATATTTTACACCACTTGCAGACACTGTTAACGAGTGGGACACAAAGTATAATGTTTATAGTAAATATTTTGAAAAATTACTTACAAACAACAAAGACGGTATCACACTTGCTTGGGGAATTGCAAAATTTAAAGAAGATAGCGCATTTTCAAAATCACTTGTTGATGTTATGGTAAAAGCATTTGACACAAACAAGAGCACTAAAAACAGATTATTCTTAAGCATACCATATTATGATGCAGAGGAAGAAGATAAGGGTGCATCAACAAGAGTTGATTATTCAATCTTTGAGCACCTTGCTGTCGGCAAAGATATCGGCTATAAAAAGTTTGGTGCAAACTATGGAATTCACGCAAAAGATTTCCAAATGTCTTATGTTGAAGGTGGAAAAAGACAATATATCACTGTATTAAATACTCTTAACTTCCACCAAGGCTCAGCATATTATCAATCAAACAGTTTCCTTGTTATAAAGGAAAGCAAAGCCGTTGGAAACAATATTTATGTTGACTTTGGAAAGTTTATGTCAGAAGGTGCAATCACCGAAGGCGACAGAGTTTAAAAACAAATAAAACACACTTTTATAGTGTGTTTTTTGTTTGCAAAAATATATAAAAATTTGTCGGTTTTTGTTTGGAAAAATCATAAAATAGTATTAGAATTATTCCTGTACTGTTTTTTAAAACGGTACAAAAAATATTATAGGAGATTTTTAATGATATCAAGAGAAGAAGTTAAAGACATTGAAACACTCGAAAGAGCGTTAAAACAAGTAAGACTAGCACAAGAAAAATTTTCTAAATATTCTCAAGCTGAAGTTGACAAGATTTTTAGGGCAGTTGCTCTTAAGGCAAACAATCTTCGTATTCCACTTGCTAAAATGGCAGTTGCTGAGACAGGCATGGGCGTTGTCGAAGATAAAGTTATCAAAAATCACTTTGCAGCAGAATACATTTATAATCAATATAAAGATACAAAAACTTGTGGCGTTATTGAAGAAGACAAAACTTATGGCACAAAAAAGATTGCCGAACCTATCGGCGTTGTTGCAGCAATTATTCCTACAACAAACCCAACTTCCACCACAATTTTTAAAATTTTGATTTCACTTAAAACAAGAAATGGTATAATTATTAGCCCACACCCAAGGGCAAAAAATTCTACAATCGAAACTGCAAAAGTTTTGTTAGAAGCAGCAGTCGAAGCAGGCGCACCTAGTGGAATTGTTTCTTGGATAGATGTGCCATCACTCGAGCACACAAATTTCCTTATGCAAAATGCAGACACGATTTTAGCAACAGGTGGTCCTGGTATGGTAAAATCTGCATATTCTAGTGGCAAACCAGCACTCGGCGTAGGCGCTGGAAACACTCCTGCAATTATCGACAGCACTGCAAACATCAAACTTGCTGTAAACTCAATTATCCACTCAAAAACTTTTGACAATGGTATGATTTGTGCTTCAGAGCAATCAGTTATTGTCCTAAAAGACATTTATGACGAAGTTAAAAAAGAATTTAGGGCAAGGGGTTGTTATTTCTTAAACAAAGAAGAAACCGAAAAGGTTAGAAAAACAATCATCATAAACGGCGCACTCAATGCAAAAATCGTTGGTCAAACAGCACACACAATTGCAACACTTGCAGATGTTAAAGTGCCAAAAGAAACAAAGATTTTAATCGGCGAAGTTGAATCAGTTGACATTAGTGAAGAATTTGCACACGAAAAACTTTCTCCTGTGCTTGCAATGTACAAAGCAGAAGAGTTTAGTGATGCTGTAAACAAAGCACATCAACTTATCTTAGACGGTGGACTTGGTCACACATCTTCAATCTATATTGATGCAAACAAAGAGCAAGAAAAATTAAACCTTTTTACATCAACAATGAAAACTTGCAGGGTTTTAGTAAATACTCCATCATCACAAGGTGGTATTGGAGATTTATATAACTTTAAACTTGCCCCATCTTTAACACTTGGTTGTGGCTCTTGGGGTGGAAACTCAGTTTCAGAAAACGTTGGTGTAAAACATTTAATCAATATCAAAACAGTTGCAGAAAGGAGAGAAAATATGTTGTGGTTTAGAGCCCCTGAAAAGGTTTATATCAAAAAAGGCTGTCTTCCTGTTGCTCTTGACGAACTTAAGACTGTTATGGGCAAAAAGAGAGCATTTATCGTTACAGATACCTTCCTTTATGAGAATGGTTATACAAAAGGCATTACAAACAAGTTAGACGAAATGGGTATTGTTCATCAAACATTCTTTAATGTTGCACCAGACCCAACACTTGCTTGTGCTAAAGAAGGCGCACTTCTTATGAAAGAATTCAAACCAGATTGCATCATTGCTATCGGTGGTGGTTCTGCTATGGACGCTGGTAAAATTATGTGGGTATTATACGAACACCCTGAAGTCGACTTTATGGATATGGCAATGAGATTTGTCGATATTAGAAAGAGAGTTTACACTTTCCCTAAAATGGGCGAGAAGGCTTACTTTATTGCAGTTCCAACTTCAGCAGGTACAGGCTCAGAAGTTACACCATTTGCTGTTATCACAGACGAAAAAACAGGCACAAAATATCCACTTGCAGATTACGAACTTATGCCAAATATGGCAATCGTTGATTGCGACCTTATGATGAACGCTCCAAAAGGCTTAACATCAGCTTCAGGTATCGACGCAGTCACTCACGCACTTGAAGCATATGCATCAATGCTTGCAACAGACTTTACAGATGGTCTTGCACTTCAAGCACTTAAAGTTATTTTTGAATATCTACCTCGTGCATACGACAATGGCGCAAACGATGTCGAGGCTCGCGAAAAAATGGCAAACGCTGCAACTATTGCAGGTATGTCATTTGCAAACGCTTTCTTGGGTGTATGTCACTCAATGGCACACAAACTTGGTGCTTTCCACCACCTTCCACACGGTGTTGCAAACGCTCTTATGATAAACGAAGTTATAAGATTTAACGCAAGCGAAACCCCTAACAAAATGGGAACATTCTCTCAATACGACCACCCACATACATTAAGACGTTATGCAGAAGTTGCAGAGCACTTAGGATTAAGTGGTAAAACTGATGAAGAAAAGTTAGAAGCACTCATTTCAAAAATCGACGAACTTAAAGAAAAAATCGGCATCAAGAAAACTATCAAAGATTATAATATCGACGAAAAGGTTTTCCTTGACAACTTAGACGAAATGACAGAACAAGCTTTCGACGATCAATGTACAGGTGCAAACCCAAGATATCCACTTATGAGCGAAATTAAACAAATGTATCTAAATGCTTACTATGGAGGAAATAAATAATGAAATACAATTTAAACAATCCACTAGTTGAAAGACCTACAAAAACTGTTTATAAGGATAACGACAAAACAATCAAACTTTTTGTTAAAGATTATTCAAAAGCAAATATCTTAAACGAAGCATTAAATCAATCACGCGTTGAAGAAGGCACAGACCTTAATATCCCAAAACTTTTAGAAGTCACAAAAATTGATGATAGATGGGCTCTTGTTTCAGAGCATATCGAAGGCAAAACTTTAGAAAAACTTATGGAAGAAAACCCTGAAAAAGAATACGAATATCTTGAACTTTTTGTTGATATTCAATTAGACGTCTTAAGTTATAAAGTTCCTTTACTTAATCGTATCAAAGATAAATTCAAAAGAAAAATCACAGAAGCTGAAAATATCGAAGAAGCAACAAAGTACGAACTTTTACATAGACTCGAAGGCATGAAAAACCACGCAAAACTTTGCCATGGGGACTTCAACCCAACAAATATTATCGTAAAAGAAGATGGCTCATACTATATTATTGATTGGGCACACGTCACACAAGGCAACGCCTCAGCAGATGTTGCAAGAACATTTTTACTTTTCTCAATGCAAGGCAAAACCGAACTTGCTGATAAGTACTTAAATCTCTTTTCTCTAAAGAGTGGTATTGACATTAAAAATATCCAAAGATGGATCCCTATCGTTGCTGCAAGTCAAATGACAAAAGGCATTAAAGACGAACAAGAATTTTTATCAAAATGGATAAACGTTGTCGAATACGAATAAAAAATAAAACCGATAGATTTTCTATCGGTTTTTGTTTTCTTTAAAATGTTTTCGTGTTGTAGGGTGGAGTTTTAAGTATACAAAACTTAAAAGCAAGATTAAGCCTAGTATAAAAATTATCCAATAAAAGCAACCAAGATGTGGAAGTCCGTCGTAGTAGGAATATCCAAACATACCAACATCTGCCCTAAAGTTTAAAAAGAAGTATGGATATGTGTCGCCCCTACCAAAATCAACATTGCATAATGATAATATGCTTGAAAAAACAAAGTACAAAAATGGTGGAATCAAACTTAAAAACATATGTGATTTTTTAAATATAATTTTATAATCATCTATAAAGAAATCAACAATTGAAAGCATAGGCACTACAACGTGTGTCAAAACACTTGCAAAGGACCACACATCAAAATCAGCAAACGGAGCAAGAAACGAGCAAAATATAATTCCTGTAATAGTTATCGAAACAGTAAAAATAAATTTCAAAATATACATATATCTCTTTATGTAATCTTTGTTTTTAATTTTGCCCAAAACCACACAAACAAGTATCCACAAACAAATTGCGCCTATCCAAATGTTTGATTGTTGTGTAAAGTAAAAAAGGCGTGTATACCACGGAGAATATCCGTCAGCAACAGCAGTTATGCAAGACGAAATAACTGCAAAGAACGCAAAAAATGCTACAAGAGATTTCAAAACAATGCTTATCTTTTTTCTCATATTTTCCATAAAAATATTATATGTTATAAAAAATTTACTGTCAATATTTGTAAAACTTTTTGTTTTAATTTATACTTATCAAAAGGGAACAAAATGGTAACTTTAAAAAAGCAAAATTTTGAAGAAAATAAAATTAAATTTGAAACCCTAAAAACCAAATTGAAAAGCATTTTAAAAACCGACGCACCGATTTCTCATGTGGGGTCAACAGCAATTCCCAAAATGTTTGGCAAAAACATCATAGACATTTTGGTTGGCGCAAAAAACGAAGGCGAGTTTTTAAAATTTTCTAAGTTGTTAACAAAAAATGGATACTTCAAAAGCGAAAAAAGTGCAACTTCCGTTTATGAGTTTTTTGCTTCAAAACAAGAAGAAACTGTTGCAGGCGACACACATATACATTTAAGTATTTTAAACACAGATAGGTATAATGAGTTTTTAAGTTTAAAAAACTATTTATTAAAAAATCCTACTGTTGCAAAAGAATACTCAAATCACAAAAAAGAAATCTTAAAAGTTTACGGAAACGATAGGGCAGAGTATAGAAGAATAAAAAGTGAGTATGTTAAAAATTTAATTTTAAAATCAAAAAAAGAGAGCGTGTAACTCTCTTTTTTAATTTAACGAATTTATCCACTCTGTCAAAATCGAAAGCAAGGTTTTCAATTTTTCAAAGTTTTCTTTTCTGTTTGTTAGTTTAGAATTTATTTCTATTTGTATTGTCCAAAGATGTGGGAAAACTCTTTTCATACTTCCTGCAATTGTGTTTCCACCTGCCATAAAAGGTTGGTCAATAACAACGTTAAAGTTATAAAGCGCAAGGGTTCTTTGTAATGTGTTAAAAATTTCTTTGTTTGTTTCAATATTCTTGCCTAAATGTATTCCTAAATTTATATCACACTCACGCCTTGGCCCAAGTCCGTGAAAATCAATTACATATTTAATGTCGTTGTTAGCAATTAAACTTCTAATAGTTTTTTTGTATTCGGAAACTTCATCAAAATTTGCATCATCGTTGTTGTTTTTTGTTTTTGCAATCAAACAACTTTTTGTTGCATTCTGTAAATAAATTGCAGTTGCAAGCGATCCAATTTCGCTAAATTTCATAATGCCCAAACGCATTTGTGTAACTCCGTGTGGGGCTGACAACAAAACACAACTATTTTCCTTTATTAGTTTGTGGTCGAGGTCTTTATTTGCTTGCATAAACAATTTTCTGTTCCAATGAAACTTGTTAAAACTAAATTTATTTTTCATATCATCATTATACAATAAAGTAAAACAAAACACACCTGAATTGCTATATAATTTTAAAATTGTTGTAATAAAACAAAAATACTTAAATACAAATATAGTATGAGTATCCTAAAAAACAAAACATTTCAAATCATATTATCTTTTGTCACAATAGCACTCGTTGCAGGCCTTGGCAGTGTATTTGTTTCTATCGGTATGCCTTGGTTTAATCTTTTGCAAAAACCAACACAATGGATTCCAAATGTTGTTATCCCAATTGTTTGGACAATTGTTTACGGTCTTTTTGCTGTTGTTAATTTCTTTTGGATAAAAAATTCTTTTATATCAAAAACAACAACAATCTTGATGTTTGTAAACGCTTTTCTAAATTTGTTGTGGTGCTTAGTTTTCTTTACTTTTAAACTTACATTCCTTGGCAATATCGTCATCATCTTAAACCTAATTGCAGGCATCTTACTCTTGGTTTCAATTTATAAAGAAAACAAAACTTATGCCTATGTTTTGTCCCTTTACCCAATCTGGCTTTCAATCGCCACCACCCTAAACTTAACTTTATGGATATTAAATTAAACAGCAATTTGCTGTTTTTCTTTTTTATTTGCTGGGTTGTGTTGACTTTAATTTTTTAAAGTGGTATGTTTATCTTAATTTTAAAAATGGAGTGTGTACTATGGAATTGATGTTTGATAATGCTAATTTAGAAACTATCAAGGAGTTTGCTGAAATTTACCCTTATGTTGGTGTTACAAGCAACCCCACAATTATTAAAAAAGAAGGCAAGATTGACTTTTTTAATCACTTTAAAAAGATGAGAGAAATCATAGGCAAAGATAGAAGCCTTCATATTCAAGTTGTTTCTCAAGACAGTGAAGATATGATTAAAGAAGCTGAAAAAATTGTTGAAAAAATCGACAAAGAGGTTTATATTAAAATACCTGTTACTGAAGAAGGTTTAAAGGCAATTAAATATCTTAAGGCAAAAGGTTTTAAAATCACTGCAACTGCAATCTATACAAAGATGCAAGGTCTTGTTGCTATCGCAGCAGGCGCAGATTATATTGCACCTTATTTTAACCGTATTCAAAGTCGTGGCTCTGATGCTTCTGCAACAGTTGCTTGCTTTAGACAAAACATTGATTATTTTAAAAAACCAACCAAAATTTTGGCTGCAAGTTTTCACCACGGTGGTCAAGTTATAAAGGCTTTACAAGCTGGTGCTGATGCTGTTACACTTCAACCAGATTTACTTCGTGAAATGATTTGTGTCAACCCTACAAATTATATCGAAAACGCAGTTACAACTTTCGCTGAAGATTGGGAGTCTTCGCAAGGCACAAAATCAATCTTAGATTGTGAATAATAAAAAGACCTTTTTAAAGGTCTTTTTTGTTTAGTTTGTTTGTATTAGTTCGTTTGTGTCCCAATCAAGGTCAAAAGTGTTTTTTGTTTTGCTGTCAAAATCTTCTAAAACCCATTCGGTCGAATAAGCGTATTTTACATTCTCTCTTGTGTAATACGAGAAGTGTTTGTTGCAATATTTTAAAATTGATTTTTTGTAACTTGGAACGTGTTTATAAGTTACCTTTTCTCCACGCTCGCACCTATCATATGTTGTGTTTATCAAAAGGATAAAGGTTTTGTTTTTTAGTTCCTTATCTTCACTTAAAAATTTTAAAAACTCGTTTGTTTCCTTTGTGTTAAAACCTTCCTTTAGACAATTTATGATTGCTATTGAGTAGTCGTCTAGATACTCCAACACCATTTGTTTTAAATCCCACCCATAAGCCATTTTTAAGGATATGCAAGGAAAGTAATAATTCTCATTAGAGCCAGAGTTAAAAAGAATCACGCTTTTTGATTTTAGGGTTTTTATAATTGTCCTTACAAGGTAAAACCTATCAACCCCGTATGTTAAAATTGAAATTCTGTCTCCCTTTTTTATATCAATAATTTTGTTTTCCATATTATTTCTCCTTTTTGCAAATATATCATTGTTTATGTACTAAAAGTTGTACATTAAATAGGCTATTCTTATGATATATAAGGAGAAATTAAGTATGGTTATATCACAAAACTTTATAAGTTTGATTGTAAAAAGAGAAGCACTAGAAAAAAGGGAAAAAGGTTTGTCGCAAAAAGTCATTGATAGTTATAATTTAGACAAGATTTATTATGATAAAAACTTGATTGCCCTACCTGGTGCTATGAACCCTTTTGATATGGAAGAAGTCGTTGCCGATTTTGAAAAAAAGTACGGACTTAAGTTTTTAGACGAAAAGGAAAGGGCTGTTGATTTTGTAGTTGTTGATGCTTTCTTTGGTGTTACAACAAGGTGTGATTGGTTAGAAAATTGTTGCAAAGAAGAGAGCGTTAAAATCGGTAATAAAGAATATCCAGCATATAGGGCATACAAATATATTTTAAACAACACAAAGAAGAAAAATGCAATTATCAAACTTAAACAATTTGATAGATGTCGTCATACAAACAAAAGTGTTTAAAGGTTGCAAAATCAAAATGCAAATGTCCACAGTACCATTGTTTGTATTTTATAAGACCTTCTATTGTTTCCATTTTTTCTAGACTTCCACACTTTAAAATCTTGTTTTGTATAAAGTATGGCACTCGCTCGCCACTTAGGGAATATGTGTCGTTTATCTCTTTAATAAGTTTGTTCGGTGGGGTGTGTGTTATAACGTAATCAACTGTGTTGTTGTGCCTTTTTAAATTTAAAATGCTTTCTCTTATATCGTCAAACGTTATGCTTTCTGCTTCCCACCAAGAAACATTTTTAATGCGCTCTTGTTTGTCGTGAGAGTCGCCTCCACCTAGTGTAAAAAACAATTTGTTTTCGATGTTAAAAACCTGTCCACGCATTAAGTGATAGATGTGCTCGCTTATCTTATGTGCCTTTCCACCATTGAAGTTGAAAACCGGAAAAGCGTTTAGCATATCAAAATTTTCGTGGTTTCCATCAACAAACAATATATTTGTATATAAAGATTTATATGCCCTTATATGTTCTTGCAATAAGTCCTTATTCCAAACAATTCCACAATCTCCACATATTATTACATAATCGTCAAAAGTAAGTTTTTTTATAATTGACAACTCCTTTAGTTTGTTTAAATCAAGTGTGCCGTGTGTATCTCCACAAATAAATATTCTTCCCATAAAATCTCCTTTTTTATAAAATACCAGGTTTTGTGTACTAAAAACTGTGCATAAAGTTGATTTTTTAGAAAATATAGCAATCTCTTTTGATATATTTGTCTTTTTTGATACAATAACAAAAAGGAGCAAAAATGCCACAAGAAAACACAAAAAAATTATCCATCTTATATATTTTAAAGGTTTTAAAAGAATGTTCTGACGAAAACCACCCACTGACACAAGAACAAATCGCAAACAAAATCGAGCACATGTCAGGTATTGTTTGTGAAAGAAAGTCTATTGCTTCAAATATTCAAAACCTTATTGACTTTGGTTTTGATATTCAAAAGGCTGTTGGCAAAAAAGGTGTGTATTTAGGAGAAAGAGAGTTCGAGCCAAGTGAGATTTCTTTCTTGGTTGATGCGCTTTTTTCTTGCAAGTCTATAAACAGTAAGCAAGCACGAGAACTTGCGCAAAAACTTTCAAATCAACTAAGTGTATACGAGCAAAAAAAATATAACTATATCTACAAAACCGACGAAGTTGCCCGTACAAACAACAAGCAAATTTTTTATAATATCGAAACAATTCATAAGGCAATTGAAGAAAACAGGCAAGTTAGTTTTGTCTACAACAAGTACGATATCGATGGAAATCTTGTTCCTAGAAGTTCAAAACCTTACATAATAAACCCTTACTTTATGGTAAACAGTATGGGCACATATTACCTTGTTTGTAACAACAGTTACTTCAACACCGTTTCAAACTTCAGGATTGAAGAAATTACAAATATCAAAATTCTAAAAACCCCTATAAGACCAACAACCGAACTTGATGGTTACAACAAAAAGGGTTTAGATGTTGCCAATTATATCAACAGCAACATTTATATGTTTGGCGACAATCAAATCGAAGTCAAAATTAAAATCGATAACGAATACATGGTAAGTCAGGTTAGAAAATGGTTCGGCGATAGAGTAAAAATAAAACAAGAAAACAATCAAATTTTTGGTTATCTCACATCAAGCGAAATGTCAATCATCTATTGGGCCTTACAATATTGCGAAAACGTCGAAATTGTAGAACCAATATCCACAAGAGAAAAAATGAAAAACTTTGCAAAAACTTTAAGTGATAGATATAACAATATTTAAAGGGGAGCATATTATGTGTTTATTTAGCTTCTTATACGGAATTTGTAAAAATTCACAAAAAGACAAAATGCCAAGCGACAGTAGTGACGAGCGTTGTGAGTCTTGTGGAGAACTCTATGAAGACTGCGAATGTGATTGGCAACAATTCAGTAGAGAATATATAAGCCTACACCCATATTATTCTAAAGACGAAAATGAAATAGAAAAATAGGACAAATATCTTTTAAAAACATTATTATTTTTAAAGCAACAAAAAGGAGTTAAATATGAAAAAAAGGATTGAAGTTGTTGCAGGTATTATTGAGTATGAAGGAAAAATTCTCTGTACGCAAAGAGACCAAGGGAAGTTTGATTATGTTTCTTTTAAGTGGGAGTTCCCAGGTGGAAAGATTGAAGTGAGAGAAACAAACGAGCAAGCACTCAACAGATAACTTCAAGAAGAAATGGAACTTGCTGTTGATATCATAGAACATTTCTCAGATGTTGAATATGAGTATCCTGATTTTATTGTTAAAATGTATTGCTACAAGTGCAATGCCCATACTTCAAAATTCAAACTCAATGTCCACAAAGATTATAAATGGTTGGACAAAAAAGACCTACTTTCAATTGACTGGGCGCTAGCCGACCTACCAATTGTCAAAAAATTATTAGAAGAATAAGTAAAAAAAATAAAAAGGGTGTAACCCCTTTTTTGTTTTTGATAAATTATTGTGCGTCGCTTTGCATATAGTCAGATGCAAAATAGTTTCCATCAACTTGAACAGCGTTTTTCATTGCTTCAAAATATGATGCAATTGTTCCAACTTCTTCTGCGTGTTCAGTGGCTACGTCTGCTGGGTTTTGGTGATTAACAATTGCTGCAACCATATCATTTTTTTGTAGTTCTGCAAATCTTGTGAAAAGTGCTCTTTGCATTTCTTCATCATCAAGACGTTTAGGGTCTGCTGTTGCTAAGAACAAAAAAATTTCATCTTTATTTGCATCTGGCATTTTTCTGATGATGCTATTGTATGTTGCTGTATATAAAATAGGTGTATTCTCATAATCATGTTCAGGTGGTTCATAATCTTTCTGTTCGTGAACAAGAGACATGTTTCTCAATCTCCATTTTGTATCCTCATCAACCGCAATAAATGCACCATATGAATTAGGAGTAAAAATAGGATCTCCATTTTTTTGTGCCTCTCTTACTTCTAAAACCCTTTTTTCAAAAGCTTCTTTTGGTGAACTATAAACTTTATAATCAACTTCCATAACGATTCTCCCTCTTTCTATATTCTATATTTTATATTATATCATGATTTAAATCAAAAGTATATAGTTTAAGTAAAATAAAGTAAAAACGCCTGGTTGGGCGTTTTTTTGTAAATTGGTGTAGGTGTGCAGACTCGCACTGCCAACCTTCCGCTTAGGAGGGATGTGTTATATCTTATATGCATAGAAAAAGAGATCCGGTTCAACTGGGTCCCAAAAGGTGGGGCGAGTGGGATTCGAACCGAACCCTTATATTCCGCTAAAATAAAGGTGTTTAAAGTTCGCAGTCTTAAATTCTAGGGCGTTTTTAACCCCAGTTGAACTAAATTGTTAAATAATTAACTATTTAAATTTTAATCAGTTTGTATAGTATAAAATATCTGATATAATATACAAGTAAGGAGATTAAGTTTGGATAAGAATGACGAGATAAGTTTAAATCGCATTTTTGTTTCTTTTGACGAGATATATCAAAGATATATGAGATTTAATACAAGATTTATTGAAGAGTTGAAAATTTTGATTAAAGAGCCAATATCAAAAGAAATAGAAAGAGAATTTTTGAAAAAGCAAAATATTAAAGAAGATAATGTCTTATTAAAAACAATAAAAAATAAAAGAAACTTGTTTTTGATTGCATCTGATGAAAAAAAGGCAATAGATTTAATAATTAAGTTTTCGGATGGGCTAAAGAAATTTTTTGAACATGATACTGTAAAAAAAATAGCAGATAATGCAGCGGATTATATGTTTGGGGTTCAGCATCTTTTAGTTAGTATTTGTGTGCAAATTGAATTTTTTATTAAATCAATTTTACAAACAAGCGGAGTAAGTCAGAAAATTTTAATAGAAGATGAAAGACTAAAATCTTTTAATGAAGTACATGATACTTTAAAAAACATTAGAAATATTATTGCTCATAATGATGGTTTATTAGATGAACTTTTTAAAAGTAGAGTGGGTGTAGAAAGTTGTGATAAATCTTCTATAGGATTTTGTTTGGAAGGTATTATGCATTTTGAAAAATATTTAAAAAATTCTATTGTTATAATTTTATTTGTATTAAAAGCATATTTTAATATGAGTGATGTGATAGACTTTTACAACAAATTTGATATTTCTAAAAATATTAAAATAGAAGAAAAAGATATTGAAATTTAAAACAAAACAGATATATCCAGCAAAATTTAAATTTTGCTGGTTTTTCTTTTTCATTTTTATACAAAAATTAGAAAAGTATGTTATAATAAAAACTGTCTTTATGTATCTAAAAGTTCATATAGTCACCACATAAATAGAGTATAATAAAAAGTCTAAATCTCGCCTTATATCACAGATTTAGACTTTTTAACCACTGACATTTAAGTGAAGATGTTATGACTTCATGTTGACAACTCTATTATTTAATTTTATATTTTTCAGACAATAGGTTTGGTATCCCTTTTCTATTTTCAAAACTTAATTCATTTTTTAAAATGTTATGTAAATTAAAGAATGGTATTTCTGAAATCATATCTAAAGATGTTTTTCCTATGTTGCATAGATTAGTATTATTTTGTATCTCATTCAATATATTCTTGGAGAAATAAATTTCTTCTGAATAGGCAAACATCATGTAAACTATTGATAGTAGTTGGTCATCACTTGAAAGCTTATTAAATTGCTTGTAAAATTTACGATACCTTTTATCACCATCTTCAATAAATATAAAAACCACACTTTCAGATTCAAGAGGGAATACACAAAGATTTATATTTCTAATCTCATAATCAGGAGAGAAGTTATATATATCATTGATAATGTTTCCTTCAAAATCAACCACAAGAGCAATAGTGCTTTGAAATGCAATAGGTACAACATAAGGTAGTTTTTTATAAAAGCAAAGATAGTAACCCGTGTTTGAATTTTTTTCAATAACCTTCTTTGCTTTTTTATATGAATCTTTAAATTCTTTAAGGTCTAATGCGTTGATTTCATTTCTATATTCACATAAATCGTTATTAGATTTATTTAATTCTGGTAATTTATAAAATTCAGTTTCGTTTAATCTTTTGCTAATCCATTGTAAATTATTTTTAAGAGAAATCTCTGCAAGCATTTTTTGTGTTGGTGGATGTATGTAATTATCAGGATTTTCGTAATCTGCAAATATTTTTTTATCACAATCTCTACAAATTATATGAAAAGTTCCTGAATTATTTAATCCTTTTAACTCATTATACAAAGGATTTTTTATAATTGCATTTGTTGTACACAACATCCCATCTGCAGTTATATTTTTTAGGCAAAATTGAGGGATTGTATGGGAATTGCAAAAACTTGTTGTTTCTTTCCCACAATAATAACATTTTTCTAATTTTGCATTATCTTTGCTTTTTTTAATTATCGAATTAAATTTCTTTTTGCTTTCTATTATGTCTATGTTTACATCTTCGTCTTCTAAAATTTCATTAAATTTCATCAATCTAGGTTTTATCATATCTTCACCTTCTTAACGTGTTTCTATATTATTATAACATGCACATCTATATCATTAATAATTTAATGACATTTTTAATTAAAAGTTTTAAATCTTTATAAAAAAACAAAAAATTAGAGCAGGGCAAGCAGTAAATAATTTATTTAAAAGAATAAATAAAAAATTTAATATTTTCATTTGCGAAGAATTGTAGATTTTGTTATAATTTAATTTAATTAGGATATAGGAGTTATAAATGAAAGCAAATTATAATAAACTTTGGAAAATGTTGATTGATAAAAAAATGTCAAAAACCGATTTGAGAATACAAACCAAAATAAGCACAAGTACTCTTGCAAAACTTAGCAAAGATGATTTTGTTAGTACAGATGTATTATCGAAAATTTGTGAGGTTTTAAACTGTTCAATTGGTGACATTATGGATATGGTAAAAGATGAAAACGAAGAGTTTGAACAAGATAATTCTCAAAATAAATATAAAGTAATATCTTTATTTTCAGGTGCTGGCGGAATGGATTTAGGATTTATTCAAGCGGGCTTTAATGTTATCTGGGCAAATGATATTATTCCTGAAGCTATTGAAACTTATAAAAACAATATTGGTAAACACATTGTATATGGAGACATAAGAATGATAAGCAGCGGTGATATTCCAGACAATCCAGATGTTGTAATCGGAGGATTTCCTTGCCAAGGTTTTTCTATAGCAAATACAAAAAGAAGTATGGAAGATCAAAGAAATTTTTTATATAAGGAAATGTTGAGAGTTATTAGAGACAAAAAGCCTAAAATGTTTGTTGCTGAAAATGTTAAGGGATTGTTATCTATGGAAAAAGGAAAAGTCTTTGAAATGATTAAAAAAGATTTTGAGAATTTAAACTATCATGTAGAAGCAAGAGTTCTTAATGCCGCAGAATATGGGGTTCCACAACAAAGAGAAAGACTTGTAATAATCGGTAATAGGATCTCAGAAGATATAATTTATCCAACAAAAACACACTATTTAAATAAAGAGGATAAAAAATCAAATGAAAAGTTATTGCCTGCTGTTACTTGTGAACAAGCAATTGGATGGTTGGCTGATATTAGATGTCAGAACAATCCAATCACATTGGATGATAACAAAGTGATTTATCAACATATTGCAAATGAGAATGTGGCTGATAAATTTTGGGGTAGAAAATATGATGTGAATCAACATGAGATTTGTGACTATCTAGTAGAGTGGAGAAAAAAAGCAAATTTAAGTACAACAGCTGTTGATGAACATTTTGGATATAAATATACTGCAGGTCATTGGTTTAGAAAAGATAATAATAGTGGAAGTATTCCAAAACCTTCGGATTGGTGGGAATTGAAAAAACTTCTTGGCTTTGATGACAAGTATGATAAGGTAGTTACAACTTTAATAGAAAAACCAGTAGTTTTTGAACAAGCGCTTAGAATTACGAACTGGGATAGACCAAGCGATACAATTACTGCAACAAGTCCAGAGATTCACATAAATAAAATGAGACGTTTAAGTGTTAGAGAATGTGCAATAATTCAAACATTTCCAGAAGACTTTGTTTTTGCTGGAAAAAATATTCATATAATGCATAAACAAATAGGCAATGCTGTGCCAGTATTGTTAGCTAGACAAATAGCTGAATGCGTTAAACAGGTATTAGATAAAAACACAAAATAAAAAGAAGTCATTTGAGAAAATCAAATGACTTTTTTTAACAATCTATTTCATCTAAATAAAATTTTAATTTTTCTTTAGTCCAATCGTTCATGTTTGGGTTTTTGTAAATAATTTTTACTCTTTTAGGTTTCTTGCCTGTTGATGGATTATCATCCATTAATTCAAACTCGTGTACGTTTTTAAAATTAAACCTTGTTTTGCCTGGATTTTTACCAGCCTTTAGAGGTCTTTCTTTATAATGAGGTTCAAGATTTCCGTTAGGCATACATAATATGGATACCATCTCAGTCTCAAATGTTGCTGAATTGCTTAGGATTGTAATAAAGTAGGTTAAACATATCTTTTTGTCTCCATTTGATTTGTTGTATACTGGAGGCAAATTTGGATTGTAAGGTCTTGTTTCTTCGTTATTTCTTCCTTTATTCACTATCATATTGCCATGATAAGTATTTTGATTTTCACCAATAAATATACTTGTATCAAAATCTCCGATGTTATCTTTTAAATGTTCGCCAGTCTCTGGATGGATAGTAACACCGCCATTTGTAGTTACTGATTTTAGATCAATATGTATATAAGCATCATCGATTTCAAAAAACAAATCGGATGATACTGGAGATGAGTTTGGTTGCCCAGCTATTTTTCCATTTAATAACGCATATATAATTCTCTCGGAGCCAACGGCAAAACTGGATGTTCCGCCTTCTGATCCTCCATATTTTCCTATCCAATCTGATTTGATATCATTTTTTGTATTAAAACCAAAAATTATTTCATCTTCAACAAATTTTAAGAAGTGCCAATATTTATTTAAATATTTTTCTTCTAAAATCTCGATTTGTTTTTTGGTCATTTCATTGTCATTCCTCATGATTCAAATCTCCTTATAATTTTTTATATTATAGCATGTTTTTT
>JAZSQZ010000146.1:0-3042 GCA_045538175.1 Clostridia bacterium | reverse complement strand
AAATGTTCAACTGTTGGATAGCGTTTTGTAATTGTTCTACTACTGGAAGCAAATCTTCCTTTTTTACAATATCACTATCCTTTCCTAAAAGGTCTGTTGAATTGTTTTTTGGAAAAATATTTCTCATCGTTATATTCCTTTTATTTTATTAGATTTTATTATTGTCCAACGGATTGGCATACAATTTCGCAAGCTGATAAACATACACTGTCGCAGGTTATATTGCAAGTCATTATATTTGATTGGCACGCATTTTCACAAGCAATTAGACATTCATTATTATATCTTTGCTCTAAATCATTACAGTTGGAAGAACATATAGACTCAGAAGCAGCTGTACAAGAAGTCTCTTCTATATACTGACAGTTGGTCTCACAACTAAGTTGACAATTATCTTGACAAGCAGTTTCACACGCTCGCAAACATCCTTGACAGTAGATTTGACATCCTTGACAATAATATTCACAAAGCTCCGTACAAGCCCCTAAACCAGCAGCTTGACAGTATTGTTCACATATACCTTGACAAACATTTTCACATACACTTTGACAGCTTGCTTGGCAAGCAGCTATGCATCCTATTATACATAATTTTTCACAAGAAGCTTGGCAATTATTTTGACAAAGACTTTGACAGTTTTTTTGACAGTAATCCTGACACGCTATTTGGCAATTGTCATTGCAAGTATTTTGACAATAACCACACCCTTGTATAGTCACACAATCAGCAGAACTAGCAAACGCAGGAGGACATAAAAAGCTATTATTACAATCTGCAAATTGATTGTTACAAGCTTCATACCAATTGGTACACGTGCCATAAGCATCTCCATCTAAAACCTTATCAAAATTAGAAGAATCTAAACCTTGTCCTTGAGTGCTGCAATACATCTCTCCAACCATTGTGCACACATCTTGCAGTGTTTTTCCGCACAAAGTGTTTAGATTTTCTTCATTGAAAGATTGATTTGAAGAAGATATACAAGAGCGTATATCTTCTAATTTAGTTTCCAAAGTCTTCAATTGATGATTTATATCTTTATCAAATGGGCGTATATCAGGGCCATATGATACCATTCTTACAAGGAATTTTCCATATTGCATTTCTATAGCGTGCAAAATCTCATTTATCGATAAAACTATATCATCTACGCTATTGATTATATCATTAGCTGCATTTATAGTATCCTGCTTATCACGCTCTAATGCATTATATTTTTCCTTATATTCTCCATAAGTAGACTCAATAGAGGCATTTATATTACTGATATTGTTTGAAGTTATATTTCTCATATCCCTTTCCTTTCATCATATTCTTTTAGAGCTTGTTTATAAATTTCAGGATAATTATACTTATATAGGTCACGAGTTTTTATATAATCTAAAATAATCCTGTTATAATCTATAAATACAACTTGTTCTATAATATCTAAGCATTTTTCTATTACTCCTAAAGAAGGGGCCAAAGTAAGTCTATTTTCGTCATTCAAATCCTGAAACGATTGCTTGAGATATTCTAAATCTGAATTTAGCTTCCTAACTATAGAAAATAAAGCTATGTTTTTGTTTTTATCGTCACTATCATTACAAAATACCATATTTACAAATCCCTAAATGTATAAGGTTCGGTTTCCCCATAATTATCTATCAATGCGTTACATATATATAAAATCTTTTCAATATTTTGAAGTTTGGTAGATAGGGCATCTATTTTAGCTATATCAAAATCAGAGATAACATCTAATTCTTTTTTTGATGCAGCAATTCCAACATTTATAGCGTGTACAGCTTTATTGAAGGATTCTACGGAAGAATCTTTAGATAGAGGTAACCTAATACCCATCGTTTTATATCTCCTTTTTATTTATTAGATTCATTGCAATTACATTGATGAGGCACTACAATGTTAGATGTTTTGGACTTTTCATACCCAGGAAGCTGCAACAAAGATGATACGGAACGAACAATAGCTGCGCCGGTTTCTATTCTTTCTTCTTCTCTACCTTTTGCAAATCCTTCATTATAGCCTTCTGCCTTGCCTTGAGCTTTTGCTTTTGCCAATACTTTGTCCAAATATTTTACTTGTTCAAGCATTGTAACCCATCTATATCTCCATTCACAATCTTCTGTAAATATTTCAGAGCCGCAGCCCTGGCATTCTGATTGAAGATAATACTTACATACCGGACATTTTTCTGGAACGGTTGCACAACCTCTATTCTTTACGTGGTGGTCGGCATCAATAAGATTACATTCGCAATATCTACCAGTTGTATCAATAACGAACATTTCAATTTCGCCAAATTCATTAGGCTTGCACCAATATTTAGGGTCACCTACTCGAGCTTCTGTCATCTGAAATCTTCTACAAATAGATTGTGACTCATCTCTTGATTTCATTGGCTTCCATCTATTTACTTGTTCTTTACAATAACCAATATAAGGCTGCCACATTGGGTCTTTTATTACATCTGGATCTCTCATCATCAATGCTATTTGTAGCCATTGTCCTAAATAACTGTCCAATTCGTGTGCAAATAAATGATCCAATTCAATGTCGCCAGAATTCAAATTCTTCCAATTATGATGTCTCATATCGCCAAATTCTTTACCCTTCAAGAACTCGAATACTCTTTTATCTGAGCCAAAATAACCGTGCACATTCTTCTGATGGATATCATAATCACCGTCATATATTCTATTCAATTTTATATAGAGCTTTGCAAACTTATCTTTTGGCATATTGATTGACTTGAAATAATCATCATAATACTTCTTATTAGCAAATACGTCATTGTTGTAAAAGTTGAGACAATCATTTATCATATTCAAATGGCCACTTCTAAACAATTCAGCAATGTTTTCAGCCCAGCCAGGTGAGTATAATGGGTCGATATGTTTTGTTCTCATCCATTGGCCACAACCATCGTGAGATATTTGAAGAGTCATTTTATGTTCTCTATAATAATCACAAATATCATTTCTCATAAGTGGAAGGCCATTTGTAGAAGAACTAATTTCCAACTTCATTCCGTGCTTATTT
>JAZSQZ010000038.1:0-15287 GCA_045538175.1 Clostridia bacterium | reverse complement strand
GGTGGTCTTGTTGGTTATATTCCAACAACATTTGCAAGTGTAGATTATGCTTCACCTGAAAGTGTTGGTAAAAATGAAAATACCGTAAATGACGGTACATTAGCTTTAGGACAAGCAAAATATGTCGGTGGTCTTGTTGGTAGGGTATATGCTACAAGTGCAGTTATGATTACAGGTAGAAACTCTGTAGAAGTTAAAGGTAGAGCAAATGCATCATCTTGTGCAGGTGGTATTGTCGGTAAATACTATAGTACAGGTGATGGTGGCACAGTTATAAAAACTTTTGGTAACACAGGTAATGTTACAGGTCTTTATGCAGGTGGTATTGTCGGTCACATTCAATCAAATGCTGAAATAAATATATCAGCAGGTAATGCTGCTGGTTCAGCAAATGGAACAGAAGGTACACCATCTGTTGCAAAGATTTCAAGTACAGAAACAGATGCTCGTGTTGGCGGTCTTATTGGTTATGCCGATATATCAAGTGATTCAAATAACATATTTATAGGTAGTAAAATTATTAACCATGCTGCTGTTGAAGCAACAGCTGGAAAGCCTTGTGTTGGTGGTATTGTTGGATATTTGGAAAAAGGCGTAATTGTCTCAGCAATAAACAAAGGCTCAGTAACTTCTAACAATACAAGTGGTAGCTATGTAGGTGGTGTTGCTGGATATATTTCAAGTGAATCAAAAATTTCTCAAGCAACAAACGAAGGCGTTGTTTCTGGTACAGGATCAAATGCAAATTATGTAGGTGGTATTGTCGGCTATGCTAGTGGTGATGTTGATGGTGCTTTAGGTACTATAAAGAATGCTTCTACAGGAACAGTCACCGGTAGTAAGTTTGCAGGTGGTATTGTTGGTTATCTTAGTGGCGCATCAGTTGGTATTGCACAAAAGAACACAATACAAAACGAAGGTACAATAACAGCAAATGCTGTAAGCAACATAAGTTATGCAGGTGGTATTGTTGCATACGTTGCAAGTGGTGACAATTCTAAAGTTGTTATTGGTAAGAATAGTGCAACTGTTACATCTGCTGCAACAACATCGACAACAAACGGCTCTTCAGTTTCTGGTGGTGTTGTTGGATATCACGCTGGAAATCAACAAGTTGCAGGTGATTCATCAAACAGAGTTGGTGGAACAAATTCAATGTCATCAGGTGGTATTGTAGGTTATGCAAACAATGACTTAACAATCTACATGTCTAGCTCAATAACAGGAAATGTTCAATCAAAGAGAAACTCAGGTGGTATTGTAGGTTATGCAAATGGTACAGTTAAAATTGCCGAAGGTTCAGCAATCAATGTAGGTTCAGCAATCAACGCAAAGAATGGTGATACAAGTGATTCAAATATGCCAGCTTCAGGTGCAATTGCTGGAAGGTTAAATAGTTCAATTACAATTGAAGCAACTATTACAATGAATAGTGGTAGTATTATTTCTAACAATTCAGGCAGTGGACAAAATGGATATGCTGGTGGATTGTGTGGATTATTGTCAACCACAGCAACAATTAAACAACCATTTAATATTTCTAACGTATCTATCGAAGCAAAAACTTGTGGTGGTATCGTAGGTAAGATGTCATCAGGTACGATTACATCCCCAACACAAGTTACAATTTCAATCAACTTATTTATGAAAGGTGACAACATTGGTGGTGTTGCAGGTATTATAGACAATAGTACAATCGCAAACATAAAGACAGCAGGAATTGTTACAATAGATTCAACTTCTAGTCCTGATGCTTATGGTGGCATTACAGGTGTAGCACAAAAATCAACAGTAAAAACATGCGAAAACGGTGCAAGAGTAAGTGGTGATATTGATTATTATTTAGGTGGTATTATTGGTAAAACAGCAGGTAGTTCTGCTTCAACAATTCAAGAATGTATAAACAGTGCTGCTATAGGTTCTGCTGATGTTACAAATGTAGGTGGTATAATTGGTTATGTTGATGGTGCAAAAGCAAAACTTGAAGGTTGCACTAATACAGGCAATATCATTGCGGGTACAAATGCAGGTGGTTTGATAGGAAAATCAAATAGCCAAGAAGTTGAAATAACTGAATTTGGCAGCACACAATCTTCAAATAGTGGAAATGTACAAACAAGTGGAAATTATGCAGGTGGATTTATTGCTTATACCAATAAAAAGATAACAATTAAAGGAAGTAGTTCTGTCTCTGCAGGTAATAATGGTAACGTAAGGTCAGCAAAATATGCAGGTGGATTTATTGGATGTGACGATTCAAGCGATACGGCAACTGTACAATATGCTCTTAACACTGGAGCAATTACCACATCTCATGACACACAAAGTGTTTGTGCAGGTGGTATAATTGGATACTCAAAGAAAGCAACTATAACAAATTCAGAAAACTCTGGAACAGTTACTGCTACAAATGTACTTGATCCTTATGTAGATACATTTGCAGGTGGTATAATTGGTTATAGCGAAAACTTTACCGGTGGTAGTTCAAGTGCACCACTTATGAACAGTGGTCCGGTTTCAGCACAAGTTGATATCAGTGGCTTCCACGATGAATTGACTGCTACTCCTTCAGGTGAAAAATGGGGCAACTTAAACACACTTGGTGTTATGATAGCAGGTCTTACTAATGATAATCTTATCTTTGCAATTGATTTCTATATATCAGACTATATATCTCCACCTAATTATTCTGGTTGTGCTGGTGGTATTATTGGTTATGGTATTGCTGGTACAGCTTATGGTACAAATACAGGTACAATAAAAGGTACAACCTTAAAATATACACACAACTTTTATTATACTAAAGATATTGGTATGGATGCAGAAGTTTATGCATATGGTGTTTGGGTTGAGTATGCTGGTTATATTGCTGGTGGTGGTAATATAACCGTATATGCAAAAGGTGACTCTCTTATTGATGTAAGTGATTATCCATTAAGCGGCCCTAACAAAGATGGTGATTGTTATGCAATCATAGATACAGTTATTGGTGCTATGCCTAAAAAAGGTGGCCAATTTTCAAAGAAAGGACATGCTACAGATAGTTTGTGGGGTGGTTGGACAGGTAAGGAATTCCAACAAACCTGTGCTGCTTGGGCTATTGCATGGTGTGTAAAACAATTGTATGTTGGTAACTAATAAAAAAATATGGGAATAGTTTTAGGAATAAAATTATTTTGGTGGTATAATATAAAAAACAAAAACTTTTTAACTTTTTAGAGGTGAAAAGAGATGAAAAGATTATTCAGTATTTTATTTGTTTTAATAATAGCGGGATTCTGTGGGGTCCTGGTGGGATGCGGCGACAAGTACGCTAATCTTTCCATCTCTGTTTCTACCGATTTAGAAAGGGAAGAAGATGGTAGTATTACCTTGTATCTTGGTGACAATATTGTCGAGTCTGCCGAGCTAACCATTACAATGGAAAATGCTCCTGGAGATTTCAACTATATTCCAATGTTCTCAATGAGTAACGAAATTATCAAGATTAACAGTAATAATGAGATGATAGATAAAGGGGTTAAGAAAGTTATAACAGCTTCTGCCCCTGGATCTACCACCTTAACCATTTATACTAGTGAAGGAGGTAAGAGTACTACACTTAAAATCAATGTTGTAAGACTTGCATCACAAATCGAGTTTAAAGACAACTTAAAATTTGGTTTGGTTCGTGAATACGGTGCAACGCTTAACATTGACCACAACAAATACCTAAATATTTATCCTACCGACAGTAATCAAAGAACAATTAGATACGCAATTGTTTCTTACACAATCGGTGGCGTAGAAATTGAAGGCAGTCCAAATATGAGCGAGTTATACATAAACGCAAAAACAGGACTTGTCACAATTTTAAACAGTAACACAGAAATCACTTCAGTTAAGGTTCAAGCAAGAATTGATAACTCAAAAGCATATTATCACGACGGAACAGTTGTAGAAGATATATATTGCTCAAACCCGGTTGAAGTAAAACTATTTAACAAAATCAATCCAAGTGATATCTCTTTATATGTTGCAAACGATTTAGCAGAAATTACTTTGCCTAGCGAACCAACTCCAGAAGAGATTGAAAAATTGGAAAAAATAACTGTAACAGATGCTACAGTAAAAACTTTAATTAAAAACATTGACAAAATTAACGCAACAAATGTTATCTTAAAGGTAAAAACAGACGAAGTTATTTCAGTCGAATATCCAACTGATTTGTTAAACATTCCTGTATTCGTTGTTGAAAATAATATTTTCAATGGTGGTACAAGCAATTATCACGAAGATTTAGATGGATATAAGTATTACGCCTTTACAGTTACTGCAACAAGGTCAACAACCGATGGTAACTATGCAGACGACATTTATAAACTAAATTATAAGATTGGTTACAAAGACTTTATTGTTGATGGTTATCCAATCGCAAAAACACAAAAACTTGTTTGTGAAACATTTATCAAAACTTTTAGCATAAACGATACAACTATTTTATCCGATGGCGATTATGACTTAAAGGTTTACAAAACAGACGCAACAAACAACACAAAAATTAAAGTTGCAGTTGCAAACCCATTAAATATTACAGAAGAAAACTCAAAGTTTATTTTATCGGTCTTTAAAAAAGACGGTGATGATTTGATTGATATTACAAAAACATACAATCAATTCTTCCGTTTAACAGACGATAAAGGCACAGTCAATTATCTTATAAATGCTGATGACGAATATACAGTATTTAACAACAACACAACCTTTACAATTAAAGCAAATTCTGTTTTTGTTTCAATTGGCGAAGTTTATGTATTTAAAGTTTCAGCATACAGACCAAACTCTGTTTTAGATAAGTTTGACGGTGTAACCGACGAAGAAGTAGACGCAATGAAGGCAACAGCAAATGTTGTTGCAACAATAACTCAAGGTATCGAAACAATCAACACTTACACATATTCATTAAACGAATATGATGCAGGTGGCAATCCTATTGTTGTTGATTATGAAGGCGAATTTGACCAAGATAAATTGAATGGTGATATCGAAATCAACATCGATAATCTTAATACAAATGAGTTAGAAGTTGCCATTGGTGTTGGTCCAACAGGGGCTGATATAACAGGTTTAACGGCTGCTTGTAAAGATTCCAAAATAGTAGATATTTCGCTTGCAGACGGAATTTTGACCTTAAAACCGATTGCTATTGGTTCAACAGAAGTATATTTGGGTGCAATTACATTAAATAAGCACTATACAATCAAGGTTAATGTCTACAACCCAATTGAGAACTTTAAGGTTAATTTACAAACAACAGATAGAGAAGCTGGTATTGGTTATTATGAAAATGAAAACAATTCATTATCAAAGGTAACATCAGTGCTTGGCACACCTATTTATGTTGTACTTACAACAGACCCAACAACAGCAAAGTATAAAGAATTAAATTACACTGTTGAAGATGTTACAATTCTTCCATACAGAGAAGTTGCACTTGGTAGCCGTGGTATCTACAGTGACGAAAACTTTATCTTTGATAGCGAAAACTTATTCTTCGAGTTTTATAATGATGCTGCAGTTGGCAGAATTTATCGTGTAACAGTTGAAATGATAAATTACGACAACTCAGTAATAACCAAAAAATTTGAATGCTCAACTTATATTCCAAACAATTATTCAACTCAAATCTCTAAAGCAACAATTTACAACCCATTAAAATTAAACTATGAAAACAAAGTTGACGAATTGCTTTATACTGATGACTGCAACAGTTCATTTAGTATCAATGTAAACGAAAAAGACGAAAAAGCAACTTATAGATTTAAAGATTATGGCGAATTTGTTGTAAAAGTTAATGGATTTACAAACAACACAATATTCAATCAAAAATATGATGTTGTTACAAATACATATTGGTTTACAGTTAATGAAGAGGCTGTAAAATCAATTACAAGTTATCCACAAATTATCTATATTTCTGCACAACTTAACGAACTTGGCACTATAAAAACTTCAACAGTTTATATCGTCTTATCAGACCCAGAAACTGTTACAGGTCTTACAGCGCTTGATATTGATAAGAGTGAAATATACTTCAAAAAGGGTATTACCGAGGACAAAACTGTTTCAATTATGGTAAACCCAAGCACTTCACTCAACAAAGATATCTATGTTAGACAATATGTTTTGGACAGAAGCACAGGTAACTATGTTGATGTTACTGATGCAGAAGAAACAAGCAGAGTTTGTACAGTTAATATTGCTGGAACTATGAGTTCTACTCAATATATTTACAAATATAACATTTCAACAATGTCCGACAGATTAAAGGCAGGAAATGCAGTTCTTGTATTTATGCCAAAAGATAAGGTAAATTTCCTTGATGAATTTACAACTTTAAATGCAGGCAATGTTGATGATGTTATTGATATTTGGTATGATTGCTTGGTTATCACAATTCAATCAAGTGATGGTACTAGAGAAAATCCTTATCATGTTTCAAGTTTGTACGAATTAAAAGAAATTGGACAAAACGAAACAACTTTATCAAAATTCTATGTTCTTACTGCAAACATCACTGTTGCTGACAATTGGACTCCAATTGGTTTAGATCAATCAGTAGGTTTTAGTGGTGGGCTTAATGGTGTTTATTCATTTTATTATATTAAAGACCAAACAGTAAAAACTTATAGATACTCAATCACAAATCTTAATTACACACACAAAGACAGTTTGCTTTCAAGTTTTGGTTTGTTTAGCAAAATTGACGCTGGTGGCGAAATCACAAACTTAGACTTAACATATTCATACATAAATGCAAACTTCATTTATTACGAAGATGGAAAGCAATTCTCATTTGGTGGCGTTGCAGGTGTTAACAAAGGTACAATTTTAGATACAAAGGTTACATTTAGCAACACAAGTATTGTTTTAGAAAATACAACACGTTTCGGTGGTATTGCCGGTGTAAACGAAGGTATTATTGAAAACAGAGATACAAAATATTCTGGTGTTTTCGGTGCACTTAATATTGATATCAAATCATCAAGCGAAGGCGCACTTATTTATATCGGTGGTATTGCTGGTGAAAACAAAAATCTTATTAAAGGTAGTTTAACAGCTCCTAGCGAAACTCCTACATTAACTTATGGAAGTGCTGGTTTTGACTGTTCTGCAATAATCAAGGTTGAAGTAAATGACGCTTCAAAATCATTAGGTGTTCCTGCAGTTGGTGGTGCAGTTGGATACAACTCACTTGCAACAATTCAAAACATTTCAATTCAAGCAACTGTAGACGCTCCTGAACTTAACAACGTTGGTGGTGTTGTTGGTAACTGTTTCAATGCAGGTGGCGTAGCACTTGCAACAATTGTTGAAAACTCATATTTCTGTGGAAAAGTTGTTGGTAATGAAAATGTTGGTGGTGTCGTTGGTAAGGCAGAAGGTGCTGATGATTGTGAAGTAGAAATTAAATATTCAAGCGCTGAAAACTATCACGATTCTGCAAACAAAGAAAGAACATTTATCATTGGTCAAACATATGTTGGTGGTGTTATTGGTTGGGCAAGATACACAGAAGTAGATTACTGCTATGCAGTTTCATACTTTGAAGAAGATGACACATTTGATATCTTTATTCAAAACGAAAACGGTGGTGGACTTATCGGTGGTGCTCAAAGAACAAAGGTAAGATATTCTGCTGTTATTATGAATATCAAAGTTCAAGGCGCTCCTTCAAAAGTTGGTGCATTTATAAATGCTCTTGATGCAAATGTTGATTGCGAATATTTCTTTGTTCGTGGTATAAGTTCAAATCCAGGTTCTGTAAAACCTATTTCTGCAGGTACAATTGGACAAGCAAACTATTACTCAACATTTGATGGCGCAACAACTAATGCTGTTACAGCTGGAGACACAAATTGGGATTTTACAAACCCAGATATTCCATATCTTAAAAATGAATTTGGGAAACCATTGTTTGCAATTGCTCCACTTACAGTTACAGCTGAAATTAAAGATAACAACGATGGCGTCTTAGACAAAATAAATGAAGGCAGAGAAAACGAAAAAGAAATTGCCTACAAAGAAGGTTATATTTCAAACTCTGACAAAGGCGATAAGAGATCTGCAATTGTTTTCTTACACACATTTGAAGAAGGCTCTTATACACAAGCTGAAATCGTAAAGATGGAAGAAGAGTTAAAGAGATATAACACAATCGATATTGACAAACTTGCCATACTTACCGTTCAACCTTTAACAAACAAATCTGCAAGACTTACAATCAAGTCTTCAAACCCAGAGGTTGCTTATGTTAATGCAAACGGTTCAATCTTGTTAAAGAAAGAAGGCGAAGTTACAATTACTGTTGGGTCAAAACTCAACAGTGAAAAATATAACACAACACTTTACTTAATCATTAGAAAAGGTGTTTCAGAATTTATCTTAAGTGAAAGTTCAAACATTACAACAGAAAACGATATTATGATTAAAGAAGATTCTATCGAAATTCTTAAATCATCTACAAAGAGTTTGTTTGTTGGTACAACTTATGAAGTTTTACTTGAAGATTTCGACTCATTAAAATATAAAGAAATCGAAAGCATTGTTGACGGACTAGATGGAAGAACTGCTTTCGGTACAAGATACATTGTTACAGTAGATTCATTTAATGATGCAATTATTGGCTCAACTGATGTTATTGCAAACCTTTCAGGATTGTTTACAATCAATGGTCTTGCTTGGGACTATTATGAAGATGGTTTGTCAAAATACTATTTTGTTGACATCTTATATGGCTCAACAACATCAATCAACCCAATCAATGCAACAGGTGACAATCCTTGTATTATTCAAGCAATCCCTTATCTTACAGTAAGATATGTTGCAGCAAATGGTGCATCAAGCACTAGAAACATTTTCTTATACGACTGTGAAAAGGAATTCTCAATCAAAATTATTAAAGGTGCAGAGGCAATCACATTTACAAATGATGGTGTAGAGCTTCCACAACTTTATACTTTAAAACTTGTTGTCAATATGGACACAAACTATGAAGAAGACCAAATTTTACTCACAAACTTTGACGAATACACTCGTGAAGGTTATGAGCACAGATTACAAATTGTTAATGGTCTTCAAAACTACACATATGATTCAAAAGGTAATGTTGTAAGAGTATCTGCTGAATTTACAATTAACTACTTAAACAAAGAAGTAATGTTAACTGAAAATCAAGTTTATACTTTAAAATTTATGGCCCTATCAAATCCTAAGGTCAAAAATTCTTATACATTTACTTACACACCACAAGGAATCTTAGATGTAGGTTATAATATTTATAGTAAGATTGGTGATTATAAAAACAACAACGGTAGCGATACTCGTATAATTTACAATGGTCAAACAGCACTTCTATCTGTTGAAGTTTACCCATACTTTAGTAACTTTGACAGTATGGAAATTCTTTATTCAACTGCAGTAGACAACACAATGTCAATTCAACAATATAAGTACGATGTTGAAAACTCAAGTTTCAGCGACTATATTGAAGGTGGGGCAGTTTATGATAAAAACGTAGGTTTGTCTGTAAACAAAGCAACCGGTGCTGACACATTTAAAGATAATGACAACGGCGTATATTCATACTCAAAAGTTTACTTCTTCGGTATCTTAGTTGGTAGTGATGTACCTGATTATACAGATTTTACAATCAGAGTAAAATTCTATAAACAAGGCGAACAAGTTGAACCTTATGATAGTAAGTTTGAATTTACAGCAGTTTCTCAACCAACAATTTCTCTTGCATTTGAAGACAAGACATTGTTAGATGCTGGTGGCGTTTACAACTTACCACTTGGCACAGAAAACATAATGGAAGTTAACCTTAGAAATTATGTTGGCGAAATTGAATGGACAATCACTTCTCCTACAGGTTATCCATTAAACAAGGCACAAACTCTTGCATTTACACCTCAACTTGTAAATGGTAAGTATGTTGTAACAGTTGGCGAATTAGAAGATAGTTCAGCTTACCTTGATTTAATTGGACACACATTTAATATTAAAGCAACAATTTATAAAGATGATTTCGTTTCAACTCACGATATCAACTTCCAAGTAACATTATTTACAATTCAATCTATCTTGGTTGAAGGCGTAAGTAACGATTACTTATCTGTTCCTGTTTACTCAACAACTCCACTTGGTGTTGAAATTAAGTACTATGTATCTCCATCAATTGCTGAATGGTATTTAGATTGGAGAGCACAATACAACACAACTTATACAAGTCTTTATGGATATCCACTTGCAAGCACATTTAGTGACTTTGTAAATCAATTGACAGTAGCTATCAACAAAGAAGCAATTTGGTATGCTGTTTCTAATGTTACAGGCAACTACGAAAAATTGATTAAGGGTCAGTCTTATTCAGACGAGTTATTCGAAGTTAGTGACTATATGGGCGAATATGCACTTTATGGTTACAGAACAGATATTACAACACAAATGAAAGCAGTCATTCCACTCAGTTACAAAGACGGTGTTCCTGGTAGAGTAATTTATCAAGGCGATCCACCTGTAATTAAAGATGGTTTTTCTGAAAAGATTTCATTTGAACACAGCTTCAATATGATATTTGTTTATAAGACAGGCCTTATCAATGCAATTCCTATTGCAACTCAAGATGATTTCGCAAGTATGGAAGAAGGAAAAGACTATAGACTTATAAATGATATTCTACTTGATGACTTTACTCCAATCTCAACAAAGATTGCAAGTTTTGACGGTAACAACTATACAATTTATGTAACAGGATTTGATTTTGCAGCTTCATATGCAGGTGCAGCAAACCTTGGATTGTTTGATACCGTTGACCAAGATACAACATTATATAATGTTAAGGTATGCTACACTGAAAAAGTAACAGCTTCTGAAGTGGCAGGAGAGACAGTTTTAACACCTTCACCAAACCCACTTACAGTATCATTAAGACAAGCAACACACGTTTACTTTGGTGGTGTCGCAATAACAAATAATGGTTCAATTACAAATGCAACAGTATTTGGTAAAATTAACATCGATGTTAACGTTAACGAAGAAAGTGGCGTTGCAATTGCTGAAACATTAAACGGTGGTATTGTCGCAACAAACAATGGTTATATTACAAATTCTAAAGTTGCAAACTTTGAATTTGCAGGTTACGGTAATACAGCTGGTGTTGTTGGTGTAAATAATAAGATTGTTACAGCAACATACACAAACGAATTAAAACTTGTTAACAAATCAACAAACTTTACAGGTGGCTTTGTATACGAAAATAGCGAAGGCGCTTTGATTGAAAGTTGTTATGTTCAAGGTCAAAGACTTGCTTCTGACTTAGGCATTAGAAACCAAGGTGCTGGCGTTCAAGCTAGTGGACAAGTTGGTGGATTTGTTTACGAAAATGCTGGTACAATTCAAAACTGTTATGCAAACATTTCACTTGCATCATCATCATTCTTGGCTGGATTTGCTTTCATTGGCCAAGGTACAGGCGTAATCAATAATTGTTATTCAATTTGTAAGCGTCTTGGAAACAACAACGCAACAGATTCACCATTCTCTGGTGGTACAAGTGGTACAAGTGTCGAATTTACAGGTGCAATTACTAACTCATATTACTTCAGCGAAGGTTGGGCTAACTTCACAGGTGAACAAGCAAAACCTTTGACTGCTGATGAGTTTGCTACATCTTCTGTGTTTGTTGCCTATGATATGGCAACAGACACAAGCAAAGGTGTATATGTTGATGGCAGTGGCGAATATCAATATGCTAATGGTTACACTTGGATGATGGTTGCTGGTAAACCAGAACTTGTTGCAACAGCTGTTGAAACCGCAAGTCAAATGAAATATGCTGGAAAGAGCAAAGTTTATAGCGATATAAGTGCTGTTTTCCCATTTGAAGGCTCTGACACTACAATAAATATGGGCGACTCATTGATTGAAATTGCACTTGAAGACGATACAGTACTTCAATTGCATTACGATTACGAACATATTATAAACAGCAAACAAGTTATATTTGAAAAAACAGCAATTGACCCTGCAGAATATCCTGATTACAATATCAAGGAAGAAGCAGGTGGTGGCTACTACATTTGGGTTCAAAATGGCACACCTGTTCCAGACGAAGGTGAAATCTATGAGTACTTCATTTATCAAAATGGTGAAGTAGGACCAAATGAAGGTATATTCTTCGATTCAAATGGTAAGTTTGCAAACGGAACATCTGTTGAAGAATATGGCACACTTAAAAACATTCACTACCTTGTAACAAAAGCAGTTTATAAAAATGAAGAATTAGAAGTTTCTTTAGATAAAGAAAACAACTACAGAGCAAATGATACAATCACTTGTTACTACACACCAGATGCTTCAAAGATTACAAAGATTGTTTATCAAACTTGCGAAAGTGCACAATACTATTACACAGATTTCGTTGACGGTAAGAGTGAAATGTATGGCAGTATCACAAATCCATACTTAATCTATGATTACAATTCATTCTCAGTTTATCTATCAAGTAACGCAAAAACAGGTGTTTACTTTAGATTTGTAAGAGATATTGACTTAGATTACAAAACTCCACCTACAATGTATTCAACATTTAATGGTATTATTCAAGGCAACTTTATGACTGTTGAAAATATCCACATCACATATTTGTCATCAGAAGAAACACCTTCAGATGGATTTGGTTTGTTTGCAGAAATTGTTGCAACAAGTCAAGATACATCAGTTTCTAACTTGACACTTGAGGTTGGTGAAGTTTCTTCATCTTCACACAACTATGTTGGTGCTCTTGCTGGTAAGGTTTCAACAGGAGATGTAGGAAATACTAGAAAAGTTTTATTTAGTAACATTACCGTAAAATCTACTGAAGAGGATAATGGTTTTGTATTAGGTAAAAACTATGTTGGTGGTCTTATTGGTTATGCAATAGGTAACACTCAACTTAAAGCAATTCACTCATCAATTTGGGTAAATGCTACAAGAGATTTCTATCAAAGAAAAAATCAATATTATCTATATCAAACAATTTCTCTTAGCGACTTAAATACTGTTTACGAAGTTTTAAGTGAAAACAAAACCGTAAGAGAACTTGCAATGGAAACACTTGGTATTGCAGGTGCAGTAAATGATAATGTATTGGTTGAAAGATACAACGAATACGTAAGAAACAATGTTTCTTATGCTGGTGGTATTGTTGGTGTTCTTGATACAAACAGTTTATATAACCATAGTATGGAAGAATACAACGCAAACGGCCTTACCGTAGACGGCAAAGCTGTTGCAGTAGGTGTTACTGTTGGTGGCGTAATTGGTTATATTGGCGAAAACGCAAAAGTAAGAGATCTTAAAGTTGTCTTACAAGCATCAGGTCAATATGTTGGTGCAGTTGCTTATGCTGGTGGTATCGTTGGTGAAAACCGTGGAAAGATTATCTCTTCATCAATTCAATATGCTGACGAAAAGAAATACGAATATGGTAAGTTAGACGAAGAAGACGAATACTTCAGAGCATTAAACGGCACATCAGTTATTGCAACCGGTGGTCTTGTTGGATTAAATATTGGTTCAAACGGAAACAATGGTATTATCGAAAACAGTACTGCAAGGGTTAATGTAAGAAACAATTATACCTTAATCGGTGGTGGTGCTGTCGGTAGAATGATTGGTGGTAGCTTAAATGGCGTAATTGCAACAGGCTCTGTAAGAGCAAGAAATATCTTAGGTGGCTTGGTTGGTACAGTTAACGATAGATTAAGTGTTGCTTATACTCCACAAAACAACTATGGATTTATCCACGGCAACCCACAATTGTTGTTATTGCCAGCTGTTGGAAGCGATAGAGCATTCTTTAAAAACTGTATTGCTGCAAACAACTGGATTATGGACGATTATAAATACCTTGATTCAACAACACGTTTGGTTGCAGGATTTATTGGTCTTGAAGCATTCAAAAATTATGAACCAACTGCTGGTGCATATTATTCAGATTTTGGTTCATCAGAAAATCAAAGAAACTTCTTTGGAAATACATTGTTTAAAACATCAACTGATGTTGTAGCAAAATATATTCCTGCTATGTTTGGTGGCCCTGAATGTGACGTTTATGGTATCGACCAAAACACAAACAGCTTTAAGAGTATTGAATCAGCTGGTGCACAAATGGTATATCCATACCCTGGAAACAAATTATATATTGAAACTCCAGAAGAATTTACTTGCACAGTTTCTCCTGCTGAAAAAACAAATCTTGGCTCTGCAGAGAGAGATGAAATCTTAACATATACAACTGCTGATGGTTGGACAATCAACTATGGTGGTGCTATCGCAACTCCTGAACTTATTATTGGTGAAGGTTTAGGTGTTACTGTTTCAAAAGGTAGCGAAACTTATACATATACTGTTGGAGAAATCTACAATGGTATGCCAACAAAAACAATTGCAAAAGTTGTTTGTTATGCAGAAGGAGAACCTTTAGCAATAACTAAAGTTGTTGTAAACATTAGGTCAGCTATAAACACTGCAAAATGGACAGTAACAAAAACTTATGACGTCCTTACAAACAAAATAAACATTGGCGAACACAACTTGGTTGAAGGTGCTTCATACGTAAGCACACTTGGTAGCTTTAGCACAAAACCTGTTTACGTTAACGATGTTTATATTGCATTAGGAAGAAGACTTCCAGATAAGTCAGTTGTAAAAGAAATTATTATAAACTCTGTAAAGAACGAAAACTCAGAAAATGTTTTAAGTTCTGTTCAAGTTGTTTACGAATATGCTGTAGAAGGAAACGAGTTTGTAACTGAAAGAAGAAGAATTGAAGGTGCAGGTTATACTTACACACTTTCAATCAATTCTAAAGCTGTAGCATATAGATATTTAACAGAAGATTATTGGAATATCCCAGAAAACTTCTATGAAAATATCCAAGCTTCAACAACATATTTCCCAGAAGTTAACCTATATCTAAATGTTAAAAAATGGGAAGACTTTGCAGCGACTTCATTTGCAAGGGGAACAGGTATAGAACCTGACCCATTTATCATCGAAACACCTGAACAATTTGCTTATATGATAAACACTGTAAACAGTGGCGCACATACAGGCAGGTTCTATCGCCTTGTAAAAGATATTGACCTTAGTGGTAAATATAGGACACCTATCGGCACAACAGAACAACGATTTAATGGTGTATTTGATGCAAGTTATGAAGAAATAGTCGGTGGCGACCCTGTTACTAAGACAAAAAC
>JAZSQZ010000128.1:0-5521 GCA_045538175.1 Clostridia bacterium | reverse complement strand
ATTCGGTCAAGGCTACCAACCTGTAACCGTGTTTTTAAGTTGAAAATCTTCCAACAGTCACTACCGCTTTCCACAATTTCCAAGTCCTTGGTTATGGTTGCGATAGGTTCAGGTCTCCAATCAGGACGAACGGGACCAATTTTGAGTGTACCAGTAAGAGCCATAGTAGCCTCCTTGTTATTCTTTTACTTCATACCAAGCCCAATGTTCAATATCTTCAAAATTAAAAGGTCCATCGTGACACCATTCAAGCAAGTTATCGTAGGTTTCTTCTATTGAATAGTTATGCCTCCAACCACTACGAATTACAAGAAGTCTCTTTCGTAAAAGTTTCTTCTTATCGTTATTGTTGGAACAACCACCAAGGTCAAGTTTATCCAGCACCATATCTTCGTATTTGTGATATGGAATTTTACTAGGTTCAAAAGCAGGCCAAGCTACCATAACTACCTCAATTAGAAATAGCGGCGACCAAAATGGCGAGTATCAGCACAAGCCATCTGCTTAGGAGAAAGCGGTGTGCGATATTTCGGTTCAGGGTCATTCAACCAGTTACGAACCTGTTCGGCAAGTTTGGCACGGAACTCGTTACGGAACTTCTTCGTTCCCAACAAAGTATAGAGAATATCGTAGGAATCAGAACCAAGTTCCTTCAATCGCTTGTATTGACTAAGGGACACATTCATGTGATGTGCCTGATACCAGCGTTCATTATGTTTGTGAACCAGCTGAACAGCCTTTTCGTGACGTTCTTCACGAACCACATGAGCTCTGTATTTTTCCATCAATTCAGGAGAGGCATCAACTTCGGCAGTAGACCAACCACCATCAAAATCACAGTGAACACAAATTTCCTGCACTCGGTCCTGAATAATATCATAGACAACTGCATAAGTGCAATATGCCCAGACATCGCTCATAACTCTTTCGTCACGAACAAACTTCCGGACAACCATACCAGCGTAAGAAATGGTCGGAGTTTCATCTTTGGATTTGCGAGTGAGAATTGCCATAGTATTACCTCATTTGATGGTTTGTTTCAATTTCTAAGTTTAATATAGCAAATAAACTTCCATTTGTCAATAGATTTTTTGCAAATTATTGTAAAAATCTGTTTACAAAACAAAAAAGATTGGTTTTTCAACCAATCTTTTGTTAATTTTTATTTACAATTATCTCTTATAGCCAGAGCACAATCATACGGGCTCATTTTATCTACAAAGTAATCACGAATCCAGTCAATTATTGCTTTTTCGTATTTTTCCAAATCTACACCATATTCTTTAATTTGTCTAATAACAGTATTTTTATATTTGGTGTATTTGTCTTTGAAAAAGCCTTCATCAATTAATTCATAACCACTTGTATGTAATACGGATATAGCTTCTTTCAAATCCATATTAGCCTCCGCAGTTGTAAGCTCTTTCCTTCCAGTTTTCCAAACCAGCCCAACGAAGTTTATAAATTTGGTCTAATGTTCTGAAAGAAATATCTCTACCGCGGCGTTTTGGATTTTTCAAGAACTCATCAGATTTCATAAAGTCAAATACTTCTTTCTTCAATTCTTCATTGGTAATATCCTTACCTTCAGAACCACGAGCACCTAGTGACTTATAAATCTTGATGTGTGGTAATACAGTTTCCATTCTCTTCATTACACCTTGTGCACTGAGTACAATATCAATACAAGTACAACGGGTCAATAATGCAGAATCCTTCTTGTAAATTTCGCTCTTCTTCATATTGGAAATGAAAATTACTTCACCTTCAAATATAAAGTGGTTAGGGAAACCTTCTTTACCATTGTGTGCGTCTTTCCATTCTTGAACTCTTTCAGCAATTTCCTTGTTATCATCAAGGTCGGTTGTATAAACCATTCCTTCAGATTTAGTTGCCCAGGAAATTTCTCTAAAGTCATTATTATCAAGAGCACCCTTCAAAATGTTCAAAGCATCTGGGTCCTTAAATACACTATCGCAGTCGTCAAATACTACAATCTTGTCGCGGTTATACCACAAGGTAGCATACATAGCTGCAGGAGAAGCCTTACCTTTAATCTTTTCCCAAGTTTCGTGACGCTTTCCATATTGGTCAAGAATCTTGTCAATGTTATAAGACTTACCAATACCACCCTGACCAGTTACCAACAAAGCAGGCATAACACCCTTTGCAATCAAAGTAACATAGTCTGACAATTCATCAAATACTAAATCTGGGTCAGCATATTCGGTTTCATTGAGTTCTTCCTGAGCAGCTTTCAACTGTTTAGAAGGAACGATAGTTTCCTTAGCACCATCTAATACCTTGATGGCTGGATTATAACTTTCATTACCTTCATCATCAAAATGTTCACCACAAAGTTCACGGGCTTCAATATTAGAAACACCAAGAGCTTCAGCTACTTCACTAACAGAACCACCTTGGTCTTTAATATATTTTGCAATAATGGACTTTACATACTTGCCATTGAGTTGAACAGTGGCTTTAATATCTTCTAAGTCCTTACCTTCATCATACATTTTGCGAACAACAGCTTGTTTACCATTATAGATTTGACCACCATACTGGAATTTAGCAGCTTCGTCAAGTGTACTTTCATCAATATCTTCCGATGGTTCTTCATCTGCAGCGTCACCATCTTCAAAGGCATTATTCTTTGCGATAATGTCAGCAATTTCTGGCAATAATCTTGCAAAAGAACTATTACCTGGTGCAATTTTACCAGTCTTGATTTCTAATGTAGGGTCCACATTATAGTTCCAGTCCTGCCAAAAGTTAATAGAATGGAAAACATTACCTTCCCAATTTACACGAATAGCAGATGTATCAGAATTACTTACGAACAAATAACCAAAATAATTACCTTCGTTATTGGTATAATTCTGACCATCAAAATCTACATAAGTTTGTCCTATCTTCTTTTCCAAGAAACGAACAATCTTCACTGAAGCAGAATATTGGCTTGCAGCACCAACAGTAGCTTCATTGATAAAATCTTGTAATCCTTTTATCATTGTTTTACTCCATTAAATTTACCATTTAATGTATTTATAACTTTTATTTCGTTTTGGATTTATAAGAATCTTCCCATTTAGAAGCCAATTTTGTCAATACTTCATCAGGTATCTGTTCAAGATACATTTTAGCTTCTCTATTACCTATCTCATATTCACGGGAAATAGCATAAATCAATAAATCTTTATTGTCAGATTTTGACGATTTTTCTTTTTTATATGCTTTATAATCAAAGTAATTTCTGTGTGTATTTGATACAAGTTCACACATTAAAGTATAATGTTGTTCTGGTGTTAATTTGAGTGTATCAATTTGTGCCACAGCGGGAGCATAAATTTCCTTAGAACTTACAAATCTATTAATCATAAATGGATTATAAGCTTTTTGTTGGTCTTCAGTTAATTCGTTCCAAGGGGTCTTTGTGGTTTCTAACATTGACAACATATCAAACAAAGTTGGTTTTTTTGGTTCATCATCTTCTACAGGTAAAGTCATTTTCCATAGTCTCCTTTCTAAATTTAATATAGTAATTTTTTAGTGCCAAAACGATTTTCGGTATTAATTTTTGTATAAGTGTTCTGTGCATATAATAGTAAAAACAAACTCCACTACTTTCAACCAAAAATATCTCTGGGTCTGTCATAACAGGCTTGATGTAATTTTTATAACTTTTGTTTCTAAAGGTGTCTTCAAAATCAATAGAACCGTCAGAAAAGTTAATAACGAAAACAGGAGAACCTTCATAGGTTCCCACCATTTTCACAGGCAAATCGTCCTGATAAACAACAGAATAATTTAATTCTTTAAAATTTGTCTTTACATCATTTATTATCTGCTGACTTTTCATCATAGGCATAAAACTTGGTTAAGCGTGAAATAGGCCATTGACCTTTTACTTTGTTATCCCACTTCTTAAAAAATACCAAACCAAGTTCTCTAAAATTTGGTGAAGGAATACCACTGCTTTGATGTTTTACAGTCACATCAATAGTAGATACTTTCAATCCTCTTTCCAAAATTTGCAAACAGATATCACAGTCGTAAAAATGATATTCTTTTAGACTTTCATCAAATCGTAACCCATCTTCAAATACTTTCTTAGGGAAAAACAAACAACAGCCATCTACTGTTGCCAAATAATCGTGAACACCAGGGTGGTCAGCCATTGGATACTCATAATTTTCCATTATTGGTTTTCCTTCAGCATCTACAAGATTTTCACCCTTTGCGTTCTTTTTGGGTCTTACACCTCCTTGGATAATATATCCAGAACCATTTACATCACGGTTTGGAGTCCACCAAGTACAACTACTTTCTAACTGTATCGTTCCAATTACACCAGCACAACCAACAGTACCATCAGCAAATAAATTGTGTAACTTATATTCAATAATATCTCTAGCTGTGCGTAATTCAGTATCTTGGTGTCTAAAACAAACTAAATCATCTTTGTTTTTCTTTTTGAGAATAATATGCTTAATTGCCCAGTTATATTTTTCAGTCATTGACTCACAACCAGGACCATTAGGTATATAAAACAAAGTATCGGTATCTACCATTTCATCAGTTCGTTCTTTAACAGAAACAATTTCAATCATTAAATCACCTCACTAATATCTCTTTCAATGAATTTAACTTCTTGATTATTTATAGTGTAACCGAGAACTATATCATTAGTGAAATTTGAACAAGTTCCACCTGACCAAATAACTAACTTAGCATAATGATATTGACCTTCTAACATTCTTTCTCTTTCCTTTGTTTCTACTTCAGGACAAAAAGCGTCAATATCTATGGGCATTTCATTGAACTTATGAGCACTGTTTACAATCTTTTTTCGTTCTTCACCTTGTATATTCTCTGGAATTGCATACAAGGTAAGCAAACATCTGTTCTTTTGTCTTTCAATTCTACGCTGGATTTCATCTTTTGGTAATGGATTTGTGCCGAATTTATCAAGGAATTTTTGTATTTCAATCCAGCCTTTATCGTAAATCACACCACCTTCAACAAACTTTATTTCATTATCTACATAACCAACAGTCTGTGGAAAAGCTTTTTTGTTAATTACTTTAGCCAAAATTGCTTTTTCTTCTTCTGTTGTTACTTCAACAAAATACAGATAACAGTTGTTTATCCATTCAATCTCTCGTTTGTAGTCTTGACAAGCTCTGCAAGTATCGGAAGTAAAAATATAAACTCCGGTGTTTATAGCCCATCAAAAAGCTTTCCAACGATAATTTCTGACTATCCAACATAATGTATAATTATAGATCCTACGAAAAATAATAAAGCAATAAAATCAGCTTGCATTATTTATCCTCCAATTCTTCCATAAACTCGGAGAACCCGGGCTTATAGAAGTGTTTAATCATATATTGAATTAACTTAATTAAATACATTGGAACAACTCACAGATACAAGCTGCCATTTGAAGAGTTGGGTCAGTACTAAAACCGCAACGATATTCATATTCAGCTAAAGCAGAAATTGCATTTGCCTTTTT
>JAZSQZ010000085.1:0-10898 GCA_045538175.1 Clostridia bacterium | reverse complement strand
AATTTGAATTCTGTAGAATGAAAGAAAAGAAATTTAATGAATGGCTTGAAGATGTTTTTTATGATGAAAAACTGCACGTAATATGTGGTGTTGGTCCTAGTGACACACCAAAAACTTTAGAAGAGGCTGAAACTAAATTTTCAGTTTTAGTTGAGAAATATAACGCTGCAGTTGTTGAATATAAAAAAGGTGCCGTCAAAAGAAAAAAGAAAGAACTTAATCAAGATTTCAAGTAAAATTAAATTTTGATTAAATTGTAAAACGATTAAAAAATTATTATATTTGGTTATATGAAAGTAGCATTGATAGCAGATTTACATTTTGGCTGTAAAAAATCAGATACAATTTTCCAAGAAAACCAATTACGCTTTTACAAAGAACAATTTGTTCCTGAATTAAAACAAAAGAAGATTGATACCATCATTGTTTGTGGTGATATTTTTGATACTCGTTTTGCAGTTAATGTTCAGACTGAAAATGTGGTTTTGGACTTATTTAAGGAAACATTTAAGGATTTTACTGTACACGTTGTAGTTGGTAATCACGATATTTTCCACACAACTACTACTGAAGTTAATAGTTTGAAAGCATTGGACTTGCTTCCAAATGTTACTGTGTATGAAAAACCAACTGAAGTAATGTTTGGTGAACAGAAAGTTATGATGTTACCTTGGATTGTAGATTATGCTGATTTTAATCAGGTAGTCCTTGACCAATACAAGTATGCGTTCGCACACCTTGATATTATCAGTTTTGATATTGGTGGTGGAAGATTGTCTGAAGGTGGTTTGACCATACAAGATGTTATTTCTAAATTCCAACATACTTACACAGGACATTATCACTGCAGAAGTAGAAGAGAATATATTGACGGTCAGACCATTACTTATGTAGGTTCTCCTTACCAAATTACAAGAATTGATAAAAACCAAGAACGCGGTTATGGTATATTGGACCTTGATACAAACAATTTCAAGTGGTACAATAATTCTGTATCAATGAAATTCAATGTATTTACTTACCCAGTTGTAGACCGAACCAAAGTAACAGGAAATGTTGTAGATATACACGTTCCTTATGAATACCAGAATGAAACAAAGAAAATTTATGATTTGGTACACGAATTAGGAACTTTGTTACCAGCATATCCTATCAATACTTTTAATGACCCAAAGCCTGAAAATGAAGATAGTAATGTTCAGGTAAACACTGCCAATTTCAATATGCTTAATTTGTTCACAGATTATCTAAATCAAATTGAAAGTGCTTTACCTTCAACATTGACGAAAGCTGAATTGTATGATGAATTAGTTAGTTTGTATAACACTTTTAAAGGAAACGAAGCTTAATGTTTGAATTGCCTAAAAAAGATAGCAAAAAATCTCGCCACAGATGGCACGTCATATATGATTTAGCTGTTTGGTATGAAATTGTTTGTGCAGTAGATATTCCACAAAATGAAGAAGTGGATAAAATGTTAAAAGAACTCGGTGTAGATTATGCTGAACATAATGTAGCAATTTATGTTTTTAACAAATCAAAAGCTGCACCGGTAAAACATAAAAATTTGTTTTTCGCAGACAAAGATCCTGAATATGCTTTGACAAAATTATTAGAAGAACTCAATGAATTAAATGGTAAAAAATCTTTAGACCCTATTAAATTATGGTGAGGACAATATGACTGAAAGTGAAAAAACCCTTAAAACTGCTTTGGTTAAGTACATATTAAGTATGTGGGAAAACAAAACTAAATTTCGTTGGTCTGATGTTATAGATTATATCTGTGACAACTGGAAACTAGACGAAGATTGGGAAGGATATTTTGAAGAAAGTGCACAAGAACTTTTTGAAAAATCCTTTGATGATTGTATGACAAAGTGGTTCGCAGCAGAAAAATATAAACAGTCACCTGATGAAAATGAGTTTAATAAAATTGCTGATTTAATTGTTGAAAAACTTGAAAAAAGACTTGATGAAGATTTAGAGAAGAAACTATGAAACATATAGTATGCCTTACAAAAAGTTACAACTTTGATGATTTATCTGTGTGGTTCAAGTACCACGATAAGATGGGTTATCGTATTCACTTGATTGATAACGATTCCGACCCTTCAATTTCTAGTGAAATTATGACTTGGCTTATTGAAGGTACAGAACATACTTACGAAAAACTTAATGGTTGGCCTAACCAATGGCAGTTGTTCAGTGACATTCTTAACCAAAATCGTTATGAATTTAAGAAGGGTGACTTGATTGCCTTTATTGACGATGATGAGTACTTGTGGTATTATCTTGACTACTGGAAACTGGTAGAACAGTATGACCCTAAGTTTAAAGGTAAGGTTTATGAACCACTTGAAACCTACTTGGGTTCTATGACCAAGTTTCAAGTAAATATGGGTGTTCCTGGTTGCGTACTTGTTCCACAAACCTTAATGAGTACTCACGATTTTTGGATTGGTGATAGAGTATTGCCGTACACTAAAACACACTTTTACAGAAGAAACGATTTATCTACACAAGGCAAGGCTATTGTAGTTTATGACCCTAAGTATAGATATGATTTTACAGTTAAGTCTGGTGAAGAATATGGTCATGTGCCTGTAATCTTTGACCCTATGAAGGAAAAGTTGGAAAACAAACAAAGATGTTCTATTGTCAATGGAACTGGAATCAGTAGCACTACCTATGGTGATGTAGATTACAATGCTTGTCTAAGATTGTATCACTACCACATAAAGTCTGACATTGATTGGAAAAAGAAATTTGAACGCGGTAGTGCTGCAGTAGACCATCAGTGGTATGCCCAAGATGTAAGGGCAAATAAATATTTCGGTGGATATGACATTCCAGATTTTACGATGTTAGAAACATTAAAGTTGATGGGTATATGATAAACGAATATAAAGAAAAATGGAAGCAAGGCTTAGTGAAAGGTGAATATGACGATTGTCGCTTTTGTGAAGACAAAGTAAAATTCGCTAAAGATTGGCTGTTGTCTAATATGCCTTCACTCAATTTGGAAGAACCACAGAACATAGTGGACCGAATTGCTAAGCTTAAAATTGAAGATATAGAAAATCCTGATATTGCTTATATTCGTTTGAAGTCCCGTTGGTCAGATAAAGTTGGTGTTTATGATGAACTTGCTAGTATGGGTATGACTGAATTACAATTACCTTATGAATGGCGAGGATATAGAAAGACCTTTGATGAAAATATTTTGGATAAATTAGATGAAAGACCAAGTGATTGGCATTACATAATTAAATGTAATCACGGTTCTGGTTATAATTTGATGTACACTCCAAAACAAACTAAGCACGAAATTGTTGTTGAAAATATGAACAGATGGTTAAACACAAATTATGCTTATATTTCAGGATTAGAACTCCAATATAAGTGGATTAAACCTGGTTATGTTGTTCAACCTGTTTATGTTCAACAGCCTTTAGATTGGAGTTTCTGGTGTGAATATGGCGAAATTGAAGGTGTTGGATTAACACGCAAGTGTGGAAAGAACTATGAACAGTATGTAGCTTTCGTAGATGAATGGGGTAATCAGAATAAATGGTTTATTGGTGCTGAACCAGACCAAGTAGATTTATTTCCTTCTCAAAAAGCTATATTGGAAAGAATGAAACCTTATGTAAAAGCACTTGTTAGACCTTTTAAATTTGTAAGGTGTGATATGTATTGTATAAATAATGTAATCTACTTTGGTGAATTGACTTTCTCGCCTTGTAGTGGTGTTTTAGAAATAACAAATAGGAGTTAATAAAATGAGTGAATTGAAGACAAAACAGACTAGAATGAAGAACTTTGAAGTTAAAAATTTCTTTGAATTTTTGAACAAGATTGCTGCTGAACACGGTGTTAGTGCTGATGTAACTGCTTGCGTTCTTGCTAATTTGAAGGAACTTGAAAAGACTTATGGCGAAGTAATGGGTGGAATTTTTAACCCAGATACTGACCCAAATGTAAATCAGTACAAGCAAGAAATTCAGAAACTTCAAGTTCAGTTTGCTGATAAGAATGACAAGGGCGAAATAATTGCTCCACAAGGCAAGCTACAAATTACTGAAAAGTTTGCTGACTATGAAAAGGCAATTAAGGAACTAAATGAAAAGTACGCAAATGTAATTCAGATGTGTAACAATGCTGGTGCTTACAATAATCAGTATATGAACAACGAAAGAGATGTTACTTTGACTGTCCTTGATAGTTATCCAGATGGTGCTCATCCTTTGTTTGTTTATTATTTGACAAAGTAAAAAAATAAAAAAGAAATTTGCCACTTTTAAAACCACTGATTAAAAGTGGCTTTTCTTTTATGTGAGATTATATGCCAAAAGAAACAGATCCGATAGAAATAATTAGGGGAATTATGTCTTTGATTTCTATGGAAGATAAATTCAAAAACATAATTAAACTTGAAAACGGTGATTACCAAGTAGAAACAGGTATCGGTTATTTTCCAAGTTACATTAAAATAAAAAGTGCTTGTGAAGTTAGAGGACTAAAAGTATATGATGGTCCTGTTCAAGGTATTAAATATGTTGTTGTACCAAGTGCTGTGTACAAAAAATATTTGACCAGACAAAAATTAATAGAATTAAATCAGGATTTCAATGAGTGAAGAAGAATATCGTCAAGAATGGTTGAAAGGTCTTTATCATACGGACTACAATAATTGTAGGTTCGCTGAAGATAAAGTACAGTATGCAAAAGATTGGATAAAAAATCTTTTACCAAATGTAAATGTAGATAATCCGCAGAACATTATTGACCGAATTAACCATTACAAAATTTATGATAAGAATCCTGAGAAGGCACTGTGGTGCAACAAAATCTGGGCTTTTCGTAAAATAAAAGAAACATTTCCTGAATTGGCAATAGAACCAGCTTACATATTTGATTGCGAAAAGTTTACAAAAGAAATGTTTGACACAATACCTGACGGAAAATGGATTATAAAGTGTAATCACGGGTCAGGTTGGAATATTAAATTTGACAAGAAACTAGGGTTCTCTGCCCAGTTCTTGATTGACCAAATCAATGAATGGTTATTCCTAGATTATTCGTTTCTTAGTGGGTGGGAGTGGCAGTATCACAATATGCCTAGAGGGGTTATCATTCAACCTGACCTTGGTGGACTAATGGACTGGAGTTTTTGGTGTGAAAATGGTCAAATCTTTGGAGTCCAATTAACTAAAAAAATTGCTAAAAATATGGGTGAATTTTATTGCTGGTGTGACGAAAACGGTAATGAAACTGATTTTCAAATTAACGCAAAGCACGCTTTGAATAAATTACCACCAAGTAAAAAAGAAATTTTGAACAAAATAAAACCCTATGCTTTAGAATTAGCAAAGGGTTTTAAATTCGTAAGAGTAGATTTTTATTCAATAAATGGTCAGCCAAAATTTGGTGAAATGACCTTTACACCTTGTAGTGGAAGACTTACGATGGTATAACAACTTCAATTGCAACCATAAAGTGAGGATATCCTACTACAGGAACATCATAACCAATTCCACTGGTATATTTTGACCTAATACCAAATCCGACATTTACATAATTGTATTTTGAGACTGTTGTTGTGTATGGTTTCCAAGTTGCTTCACCATATCTAACAAGTTCGCCTCTATAAATGTTAGTAGAAATAGGACCACTACTAAGATACTCTTTAAGCGTGCTATCAGATCCTGCTAAGTAATAATTTTCCCAAATATCAGATATTTTTACCAAAGTAGGTACACCAGATGGTTTGCTATTTGGAAAATAAAAATAACAATCACCAATCATATCTCTGGCTGCATATACCGGACACCAATCATAAGAATATTGGTTTGCACGTTCTGAAATTAAAGCTTCGTGGTCTTCTGCAGTACCATCTATCAAATAAGCACGGTCGTCATATTTAGCTTTGTTATAACAAACAGTAAAACCATCATTTGAAGTTAAAAATGTGCCACTAAGATTTTGTGCTGCATTAAAACAAGAAATTGTTGCGAAAATTTTAATTTTTACTTCAATATTGTTGTAGTTCGTTTTACTAAGCACAGCATCATCAAATTTTATGCTGATAAAATAAAGACCATTACTAGCTTCCTTTAATGTTAGTGTATAACCAGATGGTGTTCCTCCTCCACTGCTATATTCATAAACACCACATTTTGTTGATGATTTCATACCCACAATACCAGCATCTGAACCAGTACTACTAACACCTACACCGTAAAATTTATTTTCAGCTTCAGTAGGTTTAAAAATATATCTGTTAAAAAGTTTAGATAAATCATTCCAATTTAAATTGCCACTTAAATTTTGAGGTTGAGGACAAAAATCAAACAAACGAGCGTTTGAAGGCATTTCACCTGTACCATAAATCGGATTTAATAAAGGGTAAATATATGTACGAGTTTGATTTTCATACTTTCGTACAAATGGAGGTGTTGTAGTTGCATCCCATTCTGTATAAGGTTCTTCTTTTTGTTTGTTGCCTGGAGCAGCCTGACTTGTACAAGGAGACATTAAAAACGGTTCACAAGCCAATATAGATGCAGAATATAAGTTATAACCTCCTTCAGGATATTTACTAACAGGTTTATCACACATAGTCAGACCACTAAATGTTAATAAGTTTAATATGTTTGCAGTATTACTAGCATCATCTTTCAATAACAAAGAATTTAAACCGCAAGGTTTTGCTAATAAACCATGACGGGTTTTGCGTGTTTCATATTGTCCTGTGTTTTCTATTTCTTTTTGATATTGAAACATAAAAATCCTTAATAAATGTAAAGTGTATTTAAATCCTCACCAGTTGTACCTAATACAATAGAAGATACAGTATTATTTGCTACTATGAACTGATTTTGTGTTACATATTGTGCAGCACCAATAAGGTCAAACCAAGTAATCTTTCTACTTATGTACTGTTGTGTACCACCAGATAGATATGTACCAGTAATAGCAACACCACTGTGTGTTACTGTTGCAGTTGTATCAGCAGTAATAGCATCAGCACCATTACCATATTTAATACCACTTGCATATGAAGCCATACCAATCGCAGCTATATCAATACCAGCTGAAGCAGCATTAGTAATCATAGCAGAAGAACAGAAGTCAGTTGCAGTAACCATAGATGATAATGTTATAGCATTATCGTTTGCTGTATCAATCCAAATACAGTCACTACCTGTATAACTGTTTGAAGTATTATTAATTTGTAATACATTATTAGCACCTTGTGTGAAACCTATACCCGCACCAGCTTGTAAAGTAAATCCGGTTAGATTAAAAGGATATTGTTGCTGACCATATACGGCAGTGAATGTTGTGCTATTTAATAAAACACCTGTTGTTCTAATACCAAGAACATTATCAGCAGCCTTTTCAAATTTAATTCCTTCGCCAGCACTCAATGTAGCACTCTTTGCAGTAATCCAGTTGTAAGCAGCTGAGCCAGCAGTAGCAGATGTAACAAATTCTGTCTTTGGACCGATTGTTATGCCGTATGAAGCATCTGCGTTACTTGCAGATAAATAAGTACCATCAGCTTGTGGTTTATAACCAGTATAACTAAATGTGTAAATACCAGCATTGTGACCAATATTAGCTGTTACATTTACACAGTTTGCAGTATTTGCTGCAGTTAGTATTTCATTCTTCTTTGGATTAGCCCAATCGTAAATATCTTTACCGTTAGAAGCATTTTCTACAACAGTAAGACCATCTGTTCCAGCCAAATTTGTAGCATTGTCTGCTAACACTGCAGTTTTAGCTTTTGTACCATCAAAGCGAGCTGCGGTCCATGCATCAAATTCTGATTTACTATAATAAGGGTCTAGACTTCCAATTTTTGTCCAAGTTTGTGTAGCAGTGTAATAAGTATAATAATTTTGCTTACCACCATCACTTTCATCTGCTAATACTTTAATTGTATCTTCATCTGTAAGATACAATGAAGCACTACCATTGGTAAAGTCACTATATTTTGGATAAACCTTGATAACATCAGTAGCTGCTTTTAGTTTGTCAATTTCATTAGCATTTTCAGTAATTCTTTCAGATAATTCGCCAGCAGAAACTTCAACCTTTCCTGAGAAAGTATATAATTCGTCAATTTCACCTTGTAAGTAACCTGAAACAGACGATAAATCATCACTGCCCTTGTTAATAGCATCAACCAAAGGAACGATGGTTTTATCTGTTAATTCAAGACCATCAGCTAAAGTACCATAATTCCAACCTGTAACTGGAATACCATTAGCAGTAAACACCGGCTCTTGTTTAGGATAATTTGGCATTTAACCTCCTTTTAGACTACTATTGAATTGTAGAATACCATTATAGCAGCACACAAATCCAATGTAGAACGGTCACGAGAACCATTGTCTTTTAACCAAGAAAATGCTTTTGGTGAGAAGACCTTATTAATTTGTTTTCCATTCCAAGCTAAATACTTTCCATTTTCACCTTTGACCCAATTTCCTTTTTCATCTGTCTTAAATAACTTCTTATTCTTAACAGTATCTACAATAGTCTGGCAAGCACCACGAATGGTCTTTTCCCAGTTCTTAATTTGGTCTGTCATAACAGAAAGTTCTTTAGAATTGTTACAGTTGTCTGCATAAGCATCTTTTAATGAATTGATAATTGATGAAGCTACATCTACCTGTGGCTTAATAGCATCTTTAACGGCTTTACTAATGTTTTCACTATCATCAGTTTCTGTTTCTTGTGTTTCTTTTGCTTCACCTTTTTTGGTTTCGCCTTCTTTAGGTTTTTCTTCATTAGAAGCCTTTTCCAATTCTTCTACCGATACTGCCTTTACAGGTTTTTCTTCTGCATCTTCATTAATAAGTGCTAATTTATCTACTAAATCGTAAAATTCTTCATTTAACATAATTTAAACCTCTAATTATAGTATTTATTATTTATTTCTGACTAATCTAATGTGAGCATATTTAGAACCAACTTGTGCTGTCTTTATACCTCTATGAGATATAACAACACATTCACCATCGTTCAATCCAGCACCATTAATTAAATAAAAACTAGAAGTATCTTGTGTGAAAAGAACTGGGTCATAATATCCATCAACTGTAGGATTTATTACATCAAAATCTTCAAGACTATATGCTTCCAAAGCTATTTTTATAGATGTAATATCTGCAGCTGTACAAATTCGCCATCCTGTAGGAACAATAGCTTCTATTGTTGCTTTGGATTGTGAATTGTAAGAATAAAATGCTTCACCATTAAAGTGTGCTACTGCCGAAGCTGGTCTAGTTGTTGTCTTTGTATAGTACCTAATACCATTTTCTTCAACAGAGAAAGTCCAACCGTGTAAGTTAGTTGGGAAATCACTTATACCAGTATCATCATCTTTATACATTTCAATAAGTTCAGTTTCGTTCATTTCATTTGTTGAAGTTCTTGTATATGTTACTTCATAATCCAAATTACTTGTCATTACATCTAAATTACCAATAGTAACATAAGTATATGTTTTATTTCCAATAGTAACATATTCAGTTACTGGTTCATCACCTGAACCGCCAGAACTTCCACCACCTGAAGACTGATTTTCTAATTTTGTTTGAAGTTCTTCTACTAAATTAGCCAAGTAATTTATTCTGTCTTCCAAAACAGATATATTCTTGAATGAACTATCTTTATTAAATTGTGCTAAAGGGAACTTCTTTGTTATTGCTTCTTTTATACTCATTTAACTGTCAATTTCACTAAATCTTTACAGTTGAAAGTATCGTCACCCCAATGGCTTTTAGCAAATATACCAAGCATAAAATCTGCCATAGAAGCGTGAAAACGATTACAACCAGCCATTCTCAATAATCCTCTAAAGATAGCATCTGAATCATCACGAGTGAAAATTTTGTAACCTTTATCAGCATAAAGAGAATCGTGAACTACACCTGCTAAGTTATACAACATATTTTTATCTAACCAGCGTGGTAAGAACCATTGGAATGCTTTAGGAACACTCAAACCATCACAGATAAAACCCTTTTTAAAAGCAAAGGTATATTTTTTACCATCGTTCAAAGTAAGAGTAATTTTTGCGTCTTTTAATAAAGTAAATACTGTTTTATCTTTATTTGCTGACCATTGAAAATCGCCGTGTTCTTCTTCAACTACTTTTACTTTACTTTCCATAAAACCTCCTTTCTATATTTATGAGAAAAGGGTCCTATACAGGACCCTTCAGATTAATTGTGGATAAATTTACTAAACATCAGTTGCTGTGTAGTAAAAATCTTCTTCAGTTGCATATTCAATAGCGTCTGCACTATCCATCATATCAATATACTTTTGAACTCTTTCAGGTGTTAAAAATTGGTCATTTTCTATCGTTTGTAGAACTTGTTTTGCTTCTCTAAATGAACCAGTTTGAACCAATCCAATTACTGAAGAAAGTTTCTGTGCTATTTCAAGAGGTGTAATAGATTTAAAGTCTGTTTTTACACATTCTTCACGGAACAAAGAAATAAATTCGTTTCCTACAGTAATGTTGTATTCAACTTCACCGGCTATACCATCAATGTTTGAAATTCGTGAAGTATTAGAATTAAATTCAGTTTCAAAACGGAATTTATCAACTGGTAATCCCATAAAATCTAATACTTCGTGATTTTCATAATCATCAGCAATATTTTGTGCTTCGTCAATCCAGAATTTTTTGTTATTGTAAATACAATCACCATCTACATAAACAATTCGTGAGATATACTTCATATCAATATCCTCTAAAATTAAGTAATCTTCTAATTTTTTATCAGCAGCAATCATATCTTTTTTAATTAAATATAAAGAAGCACTAATAAATTCAACTTTATTAGTTTCTTTATTAACTGCGTAAAT
>JAZSQZ010000030.1:0-1819 GCA_045538175.1 Clostridia bacterium | reverse complement strand
CCTTTTCTTTACCCACAAAAACATTAATAAACAAAAGTGGCAGCACAAAGAAAAGAACAGTATATACTTTTAAATATGAAGAAGGTATGATTTTAAAATTTTTGCTTTTTACTATGGCTGATTATGACAGTTGTTTTTGTGATAACTTATTTTCGTTTAGAAAAAACAGCACAGTAAAAAAAGCATTTTTTAGTCTGGTAAATAAGTCTGACATAAATGATATGTATGTGTATAAGTTAGATATAACCAACTACTTTAATAGTATAGATATAGATAAATTACTGCCTATGCTAAAACAAGTAATAGCTAACGACGATAAACTGTATAACCTAATAAAAGACATCTTAACCCAAGACAAGTCTATCTATGAAGGCAAGGTTATTGCAGAAAAGCGTGGCGCAATGGCTGGCACAACGCTATCAACATTTTTAGCAAATGTGTATCTTATGGACCTTGATAAGTACTTTATGGACAAAGGGGTTATATACGCAAGATATTCAGACGATATCATTATTTTTGCAAAATCACTTGAACAAATCGAAGCTAACAAACAATATATGCACGGTGTATTAAAACAAAAAGGTTTAGATATAAACCCAGATAAAGAAAGTCTATTTTTGCCACATACAGCGTGGAACTTTTTAGGATTTGAGTATTGTGATGGTGTAATTGATTTATCCAAAATCACTTTAAAAAAGATTAAAGACAAAATCAGACGCAAAGCAAGGGCCCTTTATCGCTGGAAAACAAGCAAGCAAAAATCAAGTGAAGATGCTATAAAGGTTATGCTAAGGATTTTTAACAACAAGTTTTATAGAGAACAAAATACAAAGTCTTTAACATGGAGCAAGTGGTTTTTTCCAGTTATATCAACACACGCAAGTTTGAAAGTAATAGATGATTATCTTATTCAATACATAAGATATTTGCAAAGTGGCAAGTTTACTAAAAAGAACTATAACTTAACATACGACAACCTAAAACAACTAGGTTTTAAAAGCCTTGTGCACGAATATCACAAACAACAATAAAAGAAATAGATTATAAGCTATTTCTTTTTTTATTTCCAAAAATGCAAAAAAAATAAAAGCCCCAAGAGCTTTTAAAAAGATTTTAAGTATTTAGTTGTTAGTTAATAATCTCTAAATTCCATCTATGCATAATGGTTTAATACCACTATGCATTTAATAATAACAATTGTTTGAGTATGTTGTTTGGGTAAGTTTTGTTTATATTAAATTAATCTTCTTATTTTACTCTGATACATATTTGCCTGTGCTGTATTGAAGCCTATAATTATTGTCTCCGTTTGTGCACTTTACAAAAATAATATAATAATCGGTTGGTAATTCATAAATATTTGTTGTACCGATTTTTGGATTAAACACTGTTCCACTCGAATTCATCACAACTATTTCACCAGCTGTTTGCATTATTTGAAGTTTGCTACCAGCAGCTGAGACATTTAGTCTGTAAGAATACACCATATTGTTTTGCATTGACATAATAGAGCTTAGTCTAGAATTGTCAAAACTGATTGATTGTGCTGTTGTAGAAAAGTTTGTTACCACCAAAGTGGTTGTTTGGGTTGTAGCAAAGGTTACTGATATATAGCACTTGTTTTCAGATAAAAAGGTGTGAGTTGATGCGTTTGTGTTAGAACTACAAGTTATGTTGTTAAAATCTTCATCAAATACTTCTACTTTGCAACTTAATGTTTTGTTTTGAGAAAACGCCGCTATTACGCTTTGTTCGTTTGCAATTACTGGATTGTAACTAAACAAATAAGAAACATCTTTGTATGCCATAAAAGTAGTTG
>JAZSQZ010000066.1:0-6895 GCA_045538175.1 Clostridia bacterium | reverse complement strand
TTTTAAATTGTGAACATTAAACTTAATGACTACACAATCCCGATTAAATTCTTCTTGGTGGATAAAACAGCCATTGTTTTCCAAAAATTCTTTAAGTTTAGCAGCACACTTTCTAATAGCATCATTTCTTGGTTTCATTTTCAAAGTCCTTTTCTATTTCTTGTTGTTTTCTAAATGAATTAAATTGTTTAACAATCATCTGATACTGTTTGAGTAAGAACAAAGACTCTTTAAAGTGATTTCTAAGTACATCTACACTATCAGTTTCCATCGTTCCAACAACTTCAATATACATTTCCTTTTTCTTGTTGATAATATCGTTAATGTACATAAGTCTTACAGTTGGATTTATTGCTGTTTGTTTCATTGGAATATAATAATTAGCAATATTATTATCCCTAAGTTCACCACACCCACTTACATAAACATACCAAAACTTTTTATCTTCTTCCAAAGAAAGTTCAGGAAATTCACCAACAACCATTTTAAATTCTTTTAGAGTCATTTTGCAAAATCCTTTCTCATTTCTTTAAGTTTCTTATTGACTTTTTGCTGTTTGAAAATTTGCTTAATCCTCAAACAAAAGTCAACAAATTCATCTGTAGTCATATTGCCAGTCAGTCGTTCATCATTGGCGTGGTTCAAAATTTCCCTACTAGGTTCCAACAAATGCGGCCAAAGTATAACTTGTTTCTCTCTGCGATTTATAATAAAACGAATATCACAAGGACTACTTTCATAATATAAACCGCCCCAACCACTATCAATTTCTTCTTCAGCTTCAAATCCTGTTTTCTTCGCAACTTCGTTAAGCCAAGCATTTGTGCCTACAGCATCAACAAACAAAAAATTTTTAAGTTTCGGTGCGGCCATATTTATCCTTTATTCTTTGTGAAATGACTGATGAACCCACTTCAAATATTCTTCCATTTCAGAATCAGTCAATCCGTCAATATGGTTAACTTTTTTCATATAAGCGATAAAATCATTTTCTTTCATACAAGCTAAATGCTTGATACCAGTAGAAGACAAATAACGCTTATTATTGTCAGTTGTAAAGTAAATGGTTTCCAGGTCAGGACAAAGATTTTTAGTGTACCATTCTTGAATCATTTCACTGTCAAGGTCCGTACCATTACGAAGACCTTTAATGATGGTATAAGTTTCGTGTTCCAAACACCAATCCTTCAGCAACTTATTCGGCGGTAAAATATCCACCTTTACACTAAAACCATAAGTATGAAGACCAACCTTTTTAATCAGTTGTTGGGCTACCTTTGCCCGGTCAGCACTTGAAAGAGAATATTGTTTACTGGGATTATCTGCAATCAATAGTGTAACAATATCAAAATAATCCAGACTGCGCTTAAGAATGTTAAGATGTCCAGAATGGATAGGGTTAAAAGAACCAGGATAAACTCCAATCATATAAACTCCTTGTTAAAATTCAATGTAAACTAATGCTTCCGCAGCTGCATCAGGTGTACAACCTTTGTTATACATTTCTTCTAGCACGGCACAATAATCGGAATCGTAATTTGTACCATACCAATCTGTTTTATCGTTTTGGTTAACTGTACCATTTGAGTTGATTACAAATATATTCCAAACATTATCAAGCCAAGTAGTCAAATTCATATTTACTCCGTTATTGTTTAAGATACAAAATAACAAAAGTCAGATTAATTGTCAATTATTATTTTGTAAAATTTTTTAAACCAAGAAACCCTTTCCACCTGTAAGTTTGCGAATGATAGCAGCTTTCTTTTCAACTCCCATCTTGTCAAAGTTTGGATAGAGTTTGTAGGCTTCTTCCCATTCAGGAGTTAACTTATTTTTTTTACCATAAGTTTTAATATGGTTTTCGGCTTCCTGAACCATATCTTCAATGCTGTTGTACCATTCAGGTTCACTCCAGTCAACTGCTACCCAAGGTTGCATTTGAATCATATAGCCTTCACCAATGGGATAATCTTCTTCTTTAGCTTCTTCTTCGTTTGTAATGAATAGGACCTGGAAACCTTCCAAATCAACATATCCATTTTTCATAAAGCTGATGTAACCTTCCCCTTCATCAAGAACTTTCCAACCTTCGTGCTTCAAAAAGGTTTCCTTGATTTTGTCCTTCGTAAACCGAGGAACATCATAGTGTTTATGCGGGTCTTCAAAAATGTTTCGCATTATTTTACCTCCATACAAGAATAAGCATACTGCAATCTATCCGAATGATAAGATAAAGTATACGTTCCAACATCGTTACAACCAAACAAACACTGTTTTTCTTGAACTGAAAAATAGTATTTCATATCAGATGCTTTAGTAACAAATTCATAACCAGCCTTTTCACAAGTTTCCTTTGAAGAAAAACCAGGAACAGTAGTGGTTCCAGAACCAGCTGCATGACCAGTGTGATATAATGTAAAAATAAGTAGAACCCACATTATTTACCTTCCTTTTCTTCGTAGTCCTTAAGTTTCAAATGTGCCTGGATAATAGACCACTTCACAAGGTGATAAACACCAAGGAAAAATCCAATACCAGCACCAATTGCGATAACATCCCAACTTACATCGTAAGCATTGTTAAGGCGAGCTGTAATCAAGTCACCAATCGCAAGCGCAAAAGCCGGAGCTGTAAACGCTGTGTAGATAATCCAGAATGCGTAAATAAGTTCGCTTTTGTTATTCATCGTTTTCTCCTTGTTCAAAGTCACTTTCAAGTTCAAGCTTTTTCAATTTTGAATTAAATTTTTTCTTCGCTTCTTCCAACACTCTGATACTCAACAGAGATATTTTGATTTTTTCTTCCAATTCTTCAGGCAGGTAAATTTCATTGTATGGGTCAGGAAAAGTTATTTCTGTTTCACCAATACCATTTTTAAATTGTGCCAAATTCAAAGATACATATCTGGAATATTTAACACTGTCTTCACTTGTACTATATCCAAACAAAATTACTCGGTCACAACTATCATCAACTGCAGTTACATTCTTCACATAGCAGCGATAAAATGGCATAATATCTTCATGTGAAACTTCAAGTTCCAGTTGTGGAAATTTCGCACAAATGTCTTTAACTTGTTGTTCTTCCATTTGACTAAACCGCCTGTTTAGTTTGTTCAAACAGTTCATCAATGAATTTTTCAAGAACATCATCGTCAATTATGGTTGGTTCATCCATACCATCAGCATCTTCATTTTCCCAATATTCATTAGACAGTTGTTCTTCTTTTTCTTCAACTTTAGTCGCAACAGATACATTGTTAATTTGTATGTCAAAAAGTCTCGGAGCACCAAATTCATTGATGTAATTCTTAAGATTATTTTGATAATCTGTATCATTGGTGGAGTCAAAGCCGAATACCTTGATGTGACTATCTACCAAATGTTTAAAACCAGCACCCACTTCGTGGAAAAGTTCTTCCATATCCCAATAACGAATTGCTTCCTTAAGAATAATTTTAGCTTCATCGTCGGATACATCAAGTTTATCCCACTGGTATTTGATTTCACCAGTTGTCGGAGAATATGCCCATTGTAAATTAAGAATCATTTAAATTCTCCTTTATTAAAATTCGTAACCCTTGGCATATTTGCCAGTCGTGTTGTCCTTGATAATCTTCGGGATAATCATACCACAGCGGCAAATGGTAACTTCGTGGCCGATTTCAATTCCCATCTTTTCAAGCTGAGCAATATTGCAGAGCGAAGCCTTCTTGATGGTAGCACCCTGAAGATCAACCGGAGCAATCACACCAACCGGCGTAAGCGTTCCGTTTCGCATCTGCCACTTAATGTCAATCAACTTCGTCACACGAAGTACCTTCGCCGGCTTCAGAGCAATCTGCGTTTTCGGACGCTTGTTGGTTGCCATATCAACCATATCAATCTTGTTTTGCTTCCAAACCAAGCCATCAATATCGTAATCAAGGTTATCCCAATCTTCCCAAACTTCGTTAAGGTAATCCATCGCCATCTTGCCAGTGAGATTTTTGAAGAACTTGTACGGAGCAACATTGAATTTGTTTGTTTCAAGAAATTCAATCAGCTTTTCCTGAGTTTCAAAAGATTTGCTATCGTCAATGTTGCGAGCATCATAGCAGACCACAGTGAGCTTTTCACAATCAGCACCATCAAGGTGTTTCATAATTCCATTGGCAGCGGCTCGGCAATTTTTGTATTCACCAGCAAATTCAGTTTCATAAGTAGAACGAGGAAGAAGAACTTCACCACGAACAGCACCAATGTAAGGAATTGTGAGTTTCATCGTGACACCATTCATCTTCTTAACATTGTCAGTAATATCATCACCGGTTTCACCATCGCCGCGAGTAATGGCCTGAACAAACTTACCATTCTTGTAATTGAGTTCAATGGAAGCACCATCCATTTTGTATTGACCAACGCAGAGAGAAGCATCAATTCCACCAACGAACTTATTCATTTCAGCTTCAGTATTTGCCTTGGATTGGCTTCCCATCAAAATTGTGTGTTTGGCCTTCTTAAATCCTTCAGTATGGTCGGAACCAACTTCCGTTGTGAGAAGTGCATTTTCCGGGTCAAGTTCCTTCAATTCATCCATCAAAGCGTCAAATTCAGCATCACTAATCAGGGCTTCGTTGTTGTAGTAAGCGTCCTGGTTTTTCTTGATTTCAATTTCAAGTTCTTTAATGCGAGAGTTATTTGCCATTGTTTTACCTCATTTGGTGGTTTGTTTCATTTTCTAAGTTTAATATAGAAAAATATGGGTCAATTGTCAACCCATATTCGTTATTTTTATGTAAATTTTTGTTTACTATTGTTCAAAATCTTTCAGATTTTCTACTTTTGTATAACCACTCATAGATATACCTTGAAAGTTATTGATGAAATGTTTGCAATTTCAGTAGCAAATAAAAAGCCATTCCTGCGTTTAAAATTATCTAAGTCTTCATCAGAGATAGTCCAAGCGTGATTAAACCATTGTGATAGATAACTACTATAATTTCTGCTAAGATAAATTATTGCTTCGTATCTTACGCCATTTGCTTTTAACTCAGTAATGTACTGCTCATAGAAATATAACTCAAAGTTATCGTTAATGGAAATTGTAAACCAATGAATACCAAGATGTTCATACATCGTTATAATTTCGCTTATATTGAACTTTGGTTTTAATCCTTCCGGGATACGATTTCTTTTGCGGCCTTCGTGCATTGAAGCATTAAGTTTCAAATACCGCATTGATGATTCTTGTTTTTCTTCTTCAGTCATTATAGTCATTAGAGTACTTCGTATTCCGATTCTTTCAAAATAATCTTTTCTTCCTGTTTTGGTTCGGGAATTGGTTCAGGAATTTGTTCTGGCTCAGAATCTTCGTCCAGCATATGTGCTTTACTCATTACATTCACATATTCGTGGAGCAAATCATCAGACTCCCTGGCAGATGCTCCACAAGTTTTGTTCATAAACATATGAAAAAAATCTCTGGCTTCTTCAGGACTACCTTCACCATCTCTGTGTCTTCTATATTCTTCTTCAGTCATATTAACTCCTTTCGTTCATAGTGTTAGACAAAATATAGTAAAATAATCTGAAAATAGTTGTAAATTAATGTTTACAAAGGTAGACCTAATCGTTTCATTTCGGCTTCGTATTCAGCTCTATTATACAAATTTTCACTGCGAATCTGATTTTCAACTGCTGGTTTAAGTTTCAATTCATATTCAGGATAAGTATAAATGCGAATTGCCCCTCTCCAAGACCTATACCATTTGTGAAATGAAAGTTTCGTTTTGTGATAAACTAACTTTAAATCAACTCCAAAACGCTGTTCAATTTCTTTTAAGGTAATAGACCCATCAAAGTCCAAAGTCATCTTATTTTTGTGACGTAATGCGGCTATTTTTTTGTCTTTGTAATCTTGTTTTACCTTTACAAATTTATTCCATTCTTCAATAGAAGAAATTTTGGTTTCAAGAGTTACAATGCTTTTTAATTTGTCAAAAATATTTTGGTTCAACAAAAAAATTGAATTTTCGCCCCAATGGTACACCTTATTATACTTATCATAAGCAGTTTGAGTGTGAAAATATCTGTGATTATTAAGTCTAATCATTTCACCTAATGTAGAATCATCGCAGTCTACAGCGATACAGTTACAATTAAATTCAATAGGAACTTCTACCATTTTAGCCTTTTTATCGTAGGAATTATAATGCAGCATTTCACCTGGTACAATTAGACCAGTTATACTTTCAATTTCTTTTATGGCGTTACTAATGTATTGTTCTCTAAGTTCTGATGTTAGTCGCATTCTTCAAAGTCTCCTGCCATTATTCTTAATTTTTCTCTAATTCGTTTTTCTTTCAAATATTTAAGTCTTGCTTCATATTGTCTTCTAAGTCTTCTAACTGCTTTTGGAATTGACCTACACGATTTAGGTTCATACGAACTATCTGTTGATATATGTTCATACCAAACTGTAACTTCGCTGCAAATCTCAAAAGTATTATCATCTGGGTTAAATTTCATAATCCATTCATTCGGTACCTGAAATTCATTTAAATACCAGTAATGGTTTCCACCTCTTTCCTGGTGACAAACTTGAAGGTTTTTTACAGTACGATTAACATTTTCTACTGTTAATTTATATTCGTCTGGAATCATTTAAAATCCTTCACCATTTCATCAACTTTTATTCTGGATTTCTCTTTTTTGATTTCAGCCAAATAAGTTCCTTCAAGATGTTGTGTGGAAAGCAAAAATGCTGCAATTCTAGTCAAATGCTTTTCAACCTCTGTAATATCACTGGTTTCAATGTTCTTAAAAAACTCATATCCAAAATCATTATCAGAATTTAAGATAATATGAAAAGTTGTAAAAATGTCTACTTCACCCGAAGTTTTCCAATAAGT
>JAZSQZ010000051.1:0-10319 GCA_045538175.1 Clostridia bacterium | reverse complement strand
TCCTTCACATTAAAAGGAAACTGTTTGTACGGCGACGGCAAATTGTGATTGGGGAAATCCTACTGAACCTATGCTACAAGGTTTACCTAATAAATTGTCTTAATAGATGTACATTTTTTAATTATAAAATTTATGGTGCTTGAAAAATGAAAAAAGAAGAAAAGGTTGATTTGAACTTAGAAAAAGAAAAAAACGAAGTCGAAGAAAATGTTTCGGTAAAAGAAAAGGTTGTCCAAATAGATAACACTAAAAAACCGGTAAAAAAAGAAAAATCAAAGTACTTATGGGTAATAGAGATTGGTCTTTTGGCATTAGTTCTTTCTATGTTGTTTAGTGTTTTATCGGAATATCTTTTGGCTGACACAAATATTATAATTGTTTTGATTGTAATTTTAGTGTTGTTGTTTACAAATGTATTCTTTGATATGATAGGTCTTGCATTTGCATCTTGCAAAATTGAACCCTTGGTTGCGATGGCAGCAAAGAAGGTAAGGGGAAGCAAACTTGCAATATCTCTTGTTAAAAATGCAGACAGAGTTTCTAGTGTTTGTTCGGACGTAATCGGCGATATATGTGGTATTCTTTGTGGGGCAGCAGGTGTTACAATAACAGTTGTTTTGGTTGGTAATATGACGGGTGGTTCTGCAGAGATTTTGATTGGTGCTGCAGTTAGTGCAGTGATTGCCGGACTTACAATATTTTTTAAGGCGCTTTGCAAAAATCTTGCTATAAATAAGTCGACCGAAATTGTTATGATGGTTAGTAAAACTTTAAGTATTTTTTCATTTAAAAAGGGTAAATAAATTTAAAATATATAAAACTTAAAACAATAAAAAGAAACAGGGGAACGACCTGTTTCTTTGTTTTTCTAATATTTTGTGGTAAGCAAATTTTAATATATACAATATATTGTGGTTTTTTTAAAATGCATAATTATTCTTTTTTATATTTGGCATATTGCATAAATATACAAAATGGCTATGCATAATTATGCAAAACTTCTTGCATAATTATAAAAAACTATGTATAATTATTATGCATTTAAAAATTGACACACAAGGAGAAAACAATGGCAAGGTCAGTAAGACAATCTAAAATACTTGATTTAATTACATATAATGAGATTGAAACTCAAGAAGAGTTAGTTGCAAAATTAAGGGCACTTAATTTTGATATTACTCAAGCAACAATTAGCAGAGATATAAAAGAACTTGGTCTTATTAAGATTTTGTCAGCTGAAACAAATAAGTACAAATATGCTTTGGTTGACTCAACAGAGCAACAAGCATCAAACAAATATTTACTTCTTTTTAAAGAGTCTGTTATTTCTGTAAAGGTGGCACAAAACTTAGTTGTTATAAAAACACTTAAAGGTATGGCAAGTTCGGTCTGTGGCCTTATTGATAAATTAAATATTGACGATTCTTTAGGTGCTGTATCTGGTGATGACACAGTTATGGTTATATTTGAAAATATGGATACTTCATACGAGGCGCTAAAGAAATTTCAAGCAAGGTTGAGTGAATAAAACAGCCCTAAAGGGTTGTTTTTTTTTGCCCATTTTGATAGAATAAATTTGTATAGGTGGATAGTATGCTATCATTTTTAAAAATAAACAATATTGCACTTATTGAGGAGTTAGAAATCGACTTTGAAAATGGCTTAAATGTTATTACGGGTGAAACAGGTGCAGGTAAAAGTATCATAATTGATTCCCTTAATTTTGTTATTGGTGGCAAGATAAATAAGGGGATTTTTAGAAGTGGCTCAAACTATATCGCAGTTGAGGCTGTTTTTTCTAATGTAACTGAAGAAGTAAAAGAAGTCTTAAGAAGTTATGATATTGAATGTGACACAGAAATTTTAATTAAAAGAAAGCAAACCTTAGAAGGAAAAAACGAGTTAAGAGTAAATGGTTCAACTGTTACAATTACGATGCTTAAAAATATAACATCAAAACTTGTAGATATTCATGGTCAACACGAGCATCAAGCTATTTTGCAAGATAAATATCACTTGCAAATGTTGGACAATTTGCTTGGTGAAGATATTGTGACTCTAAAAGAAACGGTTGCGTTAAAGTATGCAGAATTACAAACAATAAACAAAGAACTAAAATCTCTTGGAAGTTCTGCTGCAAACAGAGAAAGAATGTTAGATTTGTTGCAATATCAAATCAATGAAATTGAGAAAGCAAAATTAAAACCTGGCGAAGATGACGAACTTGCAAATAGAAGAATGGTCATGTTAAATGGCGAAAAAATTGCGACAGCTCTTAAAACAGCTTGTGATTTTTTAGATGGAGATTATTCTTCAGTTGTAGATTCGCTTAAAAAAGCAAATGGCGAATTGTCAAACATTGTAAAGTTTGATGAAGGGTTGGAAGATTATAGAACAAGGATTGAAAGTTCTCGTCTTGAACTTTTAGATATAAGCGAAAGTTTAAGTGATTATTTACAAGCAATCAATTTTGATCAAAAAGAATTTGATGAAATTGATGCTAGACTTGATCAAATCAAGCTATTAAAAAAGAAATATGGGGCAACGGTTGAAGAGATTTTATCTTTCCTTGATAAATCTAAAAAGGAATATGATAACTTAATAAACAGTAATGAAAAAATTGAAAAGTTGCTTATCGAAAAGGACAACAAAATAAAAGACTTGTTTAAGGTTTCAAAAGAGTTGTCAAACAAAAGAAAAACTTTTGCAAAGACTTTAGAAAAAACTGTTTGTACTCAACTCACAGATTTAGGTATGAAAAATGCTAAGTTTATTGTTGAATTTAGTGTTGAACCAGAAGTTGAAACTTGTGAAAATTCTCTTACAGCAAACGGTTTTGATATTGTAAGATTTATGTTTAGTGCAAACCTTGGTCAAGATATAAAGCCTCTTGCAGAAATAATATCTGGTGGTGAAGCAAGCAGATTTATGTTGGCGCTTAAAAACATTATGGCTGATGCAGACGGAATTGCAACACTTGTTTTTGATGAGATTGATACAGGTGTTAGTGGTAATATGGGTTATATGGTTGCTTGCAAGCTTGCAAACATTTCAAACAAACACCAAGTAATTTCTGTTTCTCATTTGCCACAAATTTGTGCGATGGCTGACGCTGGGTTTAGGTCAACAAAATACAATGAAGACAATGTTACAAAAACAAAAATCGAAAGACTTTCTGAAACTGCTGTGCTCAATGAAATTTCACGCCTTTCAGGTGGAATGGAAGAAAGCAATGTTACATTAGAGCATTCAAAAGAATTAAGGGCAAGATGTCTAGATTATAAAAAATCCATAAATTAGAAATTTGTTGTTGAATAATCAGAAAAATATATGAAAAACTATTCTTGTAGGAGAGTAGTTTTTTTATGCAATTTAAAAAAAGACATTTTTTATATGTGTTACTTTTTTGTTTTGCTGTGATTTTTTTATCAAATGTTCCAATATATAAAATCGCCACCTTTCCCAATAATGTTTTGTTTTTTGCAGATGATATAAGTTTTGTAAACGATAACAAAGTGTTTGGTGATTATGTAACTGTTTCAATAAATAATTTAAATTTTGATAGTGATACGACAGAGCCTAATATAGAATTTAAGTTATTTAATCTAATCCCAATTAAAAAAAGAAAAATAAGAGTTTTAGATTCAAAAAAAATTTATGCCGGTGGTATGCCTGTGGGGCTTGTTTTAAACTCAAAAGGTGTTATTGTTGTTGGAACTAGTCCTATTGCTACATACAATGGAGAATACGACCCTGAAAAAGAAGGCGTTTTAAAAATTGGCGATATTGTATTAGAAATTGAAAATATAGAGATAACAAATATTGACGATATCTCCACAATAATCAATAAAAAAGAAAATTGTGATAAAGAGCTTGCCATTAAGATTATAAGAGATTCAAAGGAGTTTTGTATAAAAACAACACCCATCTATGATATTAAGTCTAATATATATCGTCTAGGGGTATGGGTTAAAGATGATGCATCGGGTATAGGCACGTTAACTTTTATTGATTCTAACCTTAGGTTTGGTGCTTTGGGTCACCCTATATGTGATAACGACACTAAATCGATTATAAATATAAGAGATGGGAAATTATATAATTGTTCTGTTATGGGGGTTAATAAAAGTAGGGACGGTATGCCTGGAGAAATAAGAGGTTTGTTTTTAGAAGGTAAGGACGAGCAAGGATATATTGAAAAAAATAATGAGTTTGGTGTTTTTGGGGAATTGACAAAAGAGTCTACCTTAGTTGACTTTGCTAAGGAATATGATATCGGTGGTAGGCTTACGGTAAAACCTGGTAAGGCACAGATTAGATGTTGTGTTGACGGTGAGAATATAAAAATGTATGACATCGAAATTATAAAAACAAATTACCAAAATTATTCTAACGATAAAAGTATGGTAATACGAGTAACTGATCAAGACCTTATAAATAAAACAGGTGGAATTGTGCAGGGTATGAGTGGTAGCCCTATAATTCAAAATGGAAGGCTTGTTGGTGCTGTCACACACGTTTTTGTAAACGACCCAACAAAAGGTTTTGGTGTTTACCTTGATTGGATGTATGGAGAATAATGTTTTTGAATATTTTTGTACAAAAATAGGGATTTTGACAAATTTCAACAAAAATTTTAAATAAATTAGTTTTCTTTAATATCGTGTGCTAAAATTCAAATGAATTTAGGAGCGATGATATATGAGTATTGAGAAAACTATAATTTTATATTCTAACAACAATTATGAATTTGCTTATAAAATTAAAAAGATTTGTAAAGATAAGTTTTATATTGTGAAAAATATAAATTCGTTTTCTGATTTGTTTTTGGGAAACGCATATGCATATGTTCCATTATTATTTGTCGATATGATAAGTCTTAAAGAAAATAAAGAGATTAGGGAATTACTTATTAAACTTACACCGACATATTTTAAAAAACTTGTTTTATTTTTTGATGATAAAAAATATGCAAACAACAAAAACATATTTGTTATAGAAGATTGTGTTGATGTTGAAAAGAATATTTGTGATATTTTGACATTGAATAATATCGATACTATACAAATCGAGAATCTTGCAATTGAAGAAGGGTGGATAAAGAAGGTTTCAAACTATTTAACCGACAAAGGATTTTATTTAAAACATCTTGGTTCACAAATGTTGATTGATGCTGTTTTATATTGTTATCAAAACCCTAATTCAGTTTCGAGCTTGTCAGCAACTGCATATAATTTTCTTGCTGCAAAATATTCTACAACATTAAAAAATGTTGAAATTTCTATTAGAAGGGCAATAGAGTCGGCAGTTAAAAACAGTAGAAAAATTAAAGAAACGACAAATAAAGAATTTATAATGGTTGCAGTATGTGATATTTTTGATAGTTTGAAGTCAAGTCTTGAATAAAATATAAAAAACAATAATATAAATATTTTAAATGAAAATGAGTTTTGTAAGGAAAAAAACAATAATCCTAGGAAATATTAAAAGATATTTTTATGAAAACAGATTATGTTTTCTTTTATTGAGTGGTGTGTTTTTTCTAGGGTTAATAACGGGAATATTTGTTGCAATAAAAAGGTGCGATTTTTTAAGCACAGAAATTTTAAACAAATTTTTAACATACAAATTGTTGTCTTGTAAGATAAGTTGTTTTTCTTTTATAATTCAAAAATTTTTATTTTTGATTTTGATTTTTGCCTGTATAAAACTTTTGTCAAAAATCAAGTTTGCTATATTGTCTTTTATGGGACTTATGTTTTTTATGTCCTATTATCTAGGACTTCTTGTCTCAACAATAATAGTGTTATTTGGTTTTGTAGGTGTTTTAAACTCTATAATTTTGCTCTTGCCCTTTGAGATTTTAATTTACACGGTTTTGATTTTTTATATTGTTTATTGCTTACGGAATAAAAATTATATTTATAAGTGTTATAAGGAAACTAAAGAGAAACTTATAGAAAACTTGTTTTTTGTTGCGTTTTTGCTTGTTTTTATTGTTTTGCAAGGAATTTCTATAAATTTAGTTTCGTCTACGATTATTTTTGTTATTTAATAGTTTTTTTTAAAAATTTGTGCTATTATGTATTCACTGGAGATATTTTTATGAGTAAAAGCATTGTAGATACAACTATAGAGTACATAAAATCAAAAACTAGCATTATTCCTGAAAGTGGTGTAATCCTAAGTTCAGGATTTGAAGATTTTATAGATGCTATTGAAGATAAGGTTATGATAAAGTACTCAGACATTCCTGGTTTCGATGTACACGGCACAGAAAAGGAAAAGGGTCACTTTGTTATTGGGAAACTTGCTGGCAAGGGAATAATTGTTATGGATAAGAGATTACATTATCATAACGGTTACAAACCAGCACAACTCGGTACACCTATTTATGTTATGAAGGAATTAGGCTGTAAACGTCTTATAATTTCTTGTGCTGTTGGTGCATTGAGTACTAAACTTAAAGTTGGCGATATTGTTACATTTACAGATCAAATCAATTTATCTAGCAAAAGTCCACTTATGGACTATGCTGAAATGAGATATGGTCATAAATTTATTGATATGTCAAAACCATTTGATTTACATCTAATTGACGATTTAATCTATATTGCAAAATCCGAACTTGCAATAAAAGTCAAAAAAGCAATATTCCTAGAGCTTATGGGTCCTAATGGCGAAACTGTTGCAGAATCGACTTTTGCAAAGCAACTTGGCGCAAGTGTTGTAGGATTTAATGTTGCTTGTGAAGTTATTGCTTGTAAGTACTGTGGTTTGCCTGTTATTACAATGGGTCTTATTACAAACTACGCAAGTGCATATTCAAGTGGCAAAATTAAGCACGAAGATATAGAGTATAACAGAAAATGCGCAAGCTCTTACTATGTTGATATGCTTACAACTTATTTAAAACACATATAAAATACATAAAAATAAGCAAATTGTTCACAATAATAATGAGGTGATTATGAAAAAGATTGTGATTTCGACTTTGCTTATTTTTTTATGCTTTATTATAGGTTTTTCTTCTTCAATAAATTTTGTGTATGCAGAAACTGAAAACTATACAGCAAAAGCATTATATTTAATCGATTATAATACAGGTGAAGTTTTGTTTGAAAAAAATTCTAACGAAAAAATGCCGGTTGCAAGCATTGTAAAACTTATGACAATATTATTGACCTTAGAAAATATTCAGGCAGAAAAGTTAAGTTTAGAAGAAACTGTTATTGTGTCTGAAAATGCAGCAGGTATGGGTGGTTCACAAGTGTTTTTAGAAGCAGGTGGCGAGTATAAGGTTTGTGATTTGCTTAAAAGTGTGATTGTAAGTTCAGCAAATGACGCAAGTGTTGCTTTGGCAGAAAAAATATCTGGCAACACATCAAATTTTGTAAACTTGATGAATAAAAGGGCAAGCGAATTAGGACTTGCAAATACGCATTATTCAAATCCAACAGGTCTTCCTGCACCAGAACAATTTTCAACTGCAAAAGATGTTGCAATTCTTCTAAAAGAAGTAACAAAGCACGATGTGTATCATAAATTTAGTACTATTTGGATAGATAAAATTCTTCACAGTAACAATCGTGAAACTGAACTTGTAAATACAAACAAACTTATAAGATATTATAACGGTTGTGATGGTGGCAAAACAGGGTCTACAAGCGAAGCAGGATATTGTCTTGCAGCAACAGTCAAAAGGGGAGATATGCGCCTTATAAGTGTTGTTTTAGGTGCAAATTCTGGCAAACTTAGATTTGGCGAAAGTTCAAAACTCTTAAATTATGGTTTTGATAATTTCTTTAATAAGCAAATTGTTTTTTCAAATAATGAAATTGAAAACAAACTTACAGTTAAACAAGGTAAAGTTGATAAAATTAAGACTATGCCACAAGAAGATATATTTTTGTTGTGTAGGAAAAATTCAACCGACAAAATTGAATTAAGTTATGAGTTTGTAGAAAATATTGAAGCGCCGGTTAGTGAAGGAGACATTGTAGGCAAAATTTATGTTATAAAAAACGGAGAAGTTGTAAAAGAAGGAAATATTGTTTCGAAAACAACAGTGTTTAGACGAAACTATATTGACAATATAAATAAGGCAATAGATAATTGGAAAATAGCAGGATAAAGAGAAAAAAAGAAATTGATTTTTTCAATTTCTTTTTTTATAACTTTGTTTTTGTTTGCAATTAAATTGATTTTAGATTATACTACTTACTAGGATTGTTTAGTTATGCTTTATTATATTTTGTTTACAGATATGTATCCGACTTTTGAATCAAGGGTGATTGCGTTTTTCACCTTTTGTTTGGCTACCATTTTTGCTTTAACAATTCACGAGTTTGCACATGCTTTTACAGCACACAAACTTGGTGATCCAACACCAAAATCACTTGGAAGATTGACAGTAAATCCTTTATCACACTTTGATTATTTTGGACTTATTTGCTTTCTATTTTTTGGTTTCGGTTGGGCAAAACCTGTACCAATCAATCCTTTTAATTTTAAGAAAACAAAAAGAGATATATTCCTTGTAAGTATTGCAGGTATTGCTACAAATCTTATATGTGCCTTTATCTTTTATCCATTGCTTTTGCTTTGCACAATGTCATTTTGGGGCGCAGGATTTGCCTTTACTTTGCAACAAATACTTATAAGCTTGTTTAGTTTTGCTTTTGAAGCAAACCTTGTTTTTGCAGTATTTAATTTGCTTCCAATTCATCCACTTGACGGATACAACGCAATCGCTTCATTTCTTCCATATGAAAACAAGTTTTCAAACTTTATGCAAAGATATGGAAGTTTGATATTGATATTTGTAATTGTTTTATTTAACAGAACAAATATTTTCGAATATTTAGTAAGTTACGTTGGATATCCAATTTCAGCATTTTGGGGCTTATTTTTCTAGAGGTAAAGATGAAAAAAGAAAACAGAAAAGAAGTTATGGAACAGCTTGGTATGTTTGATGCCGGCTATAAATTCAAGTTGGACAACTTCGAAGGTCCACTTGATTTGTTGTTGCACTTAATTAAAGAAAGCAAGATGGAAATCTTTGAAGTTAGGCTTGCAGATATTACGGAGCAATATTTGGACTACCTATCAGGCTTAGACGAACTTGATATGGATAAGGCGAGTGACTTTATTGACGTCGCCACCACATTGATTGAGATTAAATCAAAATCTTTACTTCCAAAAGAAAACGTTGAAGAAGGCGAAGAAGAAGATAGCGAAACAGCATTGCTTAGACAATTGCAAGAATTACAAGTTTTTAAAGATGTTTGTGAAAGACTTAAGAAATATGAAAACGTTGATAGATTCTATAAAGCACCAGATGATAAGGTTAACGATTACCGTTATGTTTTGGGCGATATGAATATTGAAGGCCTTTTAAATGCTTTTGCAAATATGATGACAAGAGTTATTCAAAAGAAAGCTTCAAAAGAAATTGGCGACAAGAAAATTGAAAAAGACCGTTGGACTGTTGCAGAGAAGATTATTTCAATTAGATCAAACTTAAAAGAAAATAAAAAGATGAAATTTACTGAACTCTTTGATGAAGATTACACTAAGAGTGAAATGATAAATATTTTCTTAGCTGTTTTAGAATTGCTAAAGATGCAACTTGCTGTTGTTAGACAAGAAGGTATTTATAATGATATTGAGATAGAAGCAAGGGAGGAACTTTTAAATGCAGAATGATATTAAGGAATTACAAGAAGTTATCGAAGGACTCTTGTTTGTTTCTGGCCAAGGTGTCGAAATTGCAGATATTGTAGAAAAACTTGAAGTAAAAGAAAAACAAGTTAAAACTGCAATTGAAAACTTAAAAGAAAAATATGCAGATAGAGGTATAAATGTAATTACATACAAAACAAAAGTTCAACTTTGTTCTAATCCAAAGTATGCAGACGATATTGCTTCAGTCTTAAACCCTATTAAAGAAAAACAACTTACAAAAGCTGCGCTTGAAACAATGGCAATTATTGCTTACAAACAACCAATCACAAAACCTGAAGTAGAACAAGTTAGGGGTGTTGATAGTGGTTATGCTATTCAAATCTTACTTGATTTTAAACTTATTGAAGTTGTTGGTAGAAAAGATGCTATCGGTAAACCTTTGTTATATGGCACAACTGACGAGTTCTTAAAGAGATTTGAACTTCAATCTATAGAAGACCTTCCAGAGTATGAAGAATTGCTAGAGAGAATTCAAGTTATCCATACAGCAAGCGATGATACATCATTGTTCGGCGTTGTTGAAGGAAATCCAAGTTTGGTTGCTGGAGATGAAGTTCCAGAGTTCTTAAAAG
>JAZSQZ010000151.1:0-1627 GCA_045538175.1 Clostridia bacterium | reverse complement strand
GCTAATTCATCACCTTTAATTTCTTTAACAAATTGTTTTGCAGTTGTGTTAGCTTTAGCAAAGATGCCTTTTAACGGTTTACTTGTGATGTTTTCTCTTTTTTCTTCATAACCAACTTGAAGAGCTTCATAACCATCTTTTTCAATTGTCTTCTTTTGTAGAACAACATTTGGTAACACTTCAACTACTGTAACAGGGATCATTACGCCTTCAGTAGTGAAAACTTGAGTCATTCCAACTTTTCTTCCTAATAATGCTTTTTTCATCTTTCTCCTCCTTATACTATAGGCTAGTTTTTTTACTAGCATGGTTTAAGGTACTTAATATATATGTATATTATCCTTGAACCTTTTAAATTTTAATTAAAGTTTTATTTCTATCTCTACACCTGCTGGTAAATCCATTTTCATTAAGCTATCAATTGTTGTTTGTGTTGGATATAAGATATCAATAACTCTTTTGTGTGTTCTCATTTCGAATTGTTCTCTTGAGTCTTTGTGTTTGTGTGGAGAACGTAATATTGTAACTATTTCTTTCTTTGTTGGTAATGGAATTGGTCCTGATACTTTTGCTCCAGTTCTTTTAGCAGTATCTACTATCTTTTCAGCAGACTGGTCTATAAGAACGTGATCATAAGCTTTTAGTCTAATTCTCATTTTCTCACTTTTTACAACTGTCTTTGTTACTTTTTCTGTTTTCTCCTTTTTTGTAGTTGTTTTTGCACTTGTTTTTTTTGTTGTGCTTTTTGCTTTTGTTACTTTTTCTGTAGCTTCACTTGCTGTTTTTGCCATGTTAAATTCCCTCCTTAAAAAATATTACCTCTGGGAAAGTTTTAACGCACCCTGGTGTTTCATTTATTACCATTTTTAAATCCTAGTTTTTGCCTAGGACAAGTGCTTCTTTAAACTTATCCGCCCGGTCTAAGCCAAGACATACTCCACAGAAGTTCCCTCCATCCGTAAGGATGTAGCCACATTCTGCTTCATCGCAAATCTAAACGCAATATTTATTATACTTCGGTTTGTATAGATATGTCAAGTTTTTTTACAAAAAAAATGCAAAACCTTACGGATTTGCATTTTTTATATGAATTTTTAAATTCTTATTTTTTATTTACTAAATCTTTTAATGGTTTACCAGCTTTGAATACTGGAGCTTTTGATGCAGGTATTTTGATTTCTTCTTTAGTTTGTGGGTTTCTTCCTTTTCTAGCTGCTCTTTTTCTAACTTCGAAAGATCCAAATCCTACTAATTGTACTTTGTCTCCTTCTGTTAAAGCTTCTGTAACAACATCAACAAATGCGTTTAATGATGCTTCTGCTCCTTTTTTTGTGTCTCCTGTTTTTGCAGCTATTGCTGCGATTAATTCAGCTTTGTTCATTTAAAATTACCTCCTATAAAGATTTGTGTTTATCTAGTAGTTTTTTCTACTATATAGATATTTCGCCAAATTTAGCCAAAATCCTTCTTTTGTATGTTATTTTTTTTGCTCAAACCTTTTTATTTCAAGGGTTTCGTATAGCCACCATGTCAAACCCCTTGATTTTACTGGGTTTTACAATTATAAGTCGGATCGTAGCCATGTCGTTCTGTGAGCCAAGGAGTTGGGTCTAGTCATTGTCTTTCT
>JAZSQZ010000003.1:0-4485 GCA_045538175.1 Clostridia bacterium | reverse complement strand
AAATTGCTTATTATATTTGGTTAAAAGACCATAATATAGATTTTGAATACCAACCAAATGTAAAGTTTGAATATTATTATAATGGTTTTAAAAATTATTACCCTGATTTTCTTGTTGAAGATAATTATGTTGAATTAAAAGGTTTACATTTTTTTGAAAATGGTGATGAAACTAAACAAATGATAAACCCGTATGACAGAACACAAGATGATTTATTTGAAGCAAAACACCAATGTATGCTTAAATATGAAGTAACTATCATTACAAATGTTAATAAATATATTAAATATGTTCGTTAAAAATATGGCAAAAATTTTATTAAAAATTGCATAAAGAGGAAAAATGAATAATTACTGCAGAATTACTTATCAAGATATGCTTGAAGATTTTACTGCTCGTTTAAGAAACGATGAGCGCTTCAAGAATATGTCTTCAGCCAGTATCTATTATCTGTTTATGGAAATGCTTACTGGTACATTTGATATGACCAACTTCTATATGCAGAGAACTGCTGAAGAAGGCTTTATTGATACTGCTAAATTAGATAGTAGTGTTATTAAACACGGTAAGAATCTTGGATATAATCCTATTCGTCCTACACCTGCTGAAGCAGAAATTCAAGTAGTTATTAAAGGTCCTTTACCAGCGGGTCTGATTAAAGGTGCCACTATCTATTTCTCACAAGAAGAAACAGATTTGTCCTTTGATAATCGCAAATTTATGTTAAATACTGACTATTCCTATGTTCTAACACAGGAAGATATTGATGCTGGTCAGAGTGCTTCTTGGTCTAAAACCTTGACTTACTCTGTCCCAGTTGAAAATATGAAATATCTTGAAATTCAAGATGTTAAAATGTACAATAATTCCGCACTTGTTCCTATTAAAATTTTCCAAGGTGAAGTTCAAACTCATGTCATTCGTGGTGTGGCTAACTTGTACAAATTGGGTAAAGCATATCAGTTCTATGATATTGATGATTTAAAATTTAGTAACTGGTATGGTAAGCGTGACCCTAATGGCTGGTATAAAAATACATTCTACAAGAAAAATTCTTGGACTAAAGTTGGTATCGGTAAAACCGAAGAAGATGCTTTATATGCCGGTAACCTATTTGATATTGAAGACTGCTCAATTTATCTAAATGAAAAATTGGCACAATTTGACGAAAGCACCGCTGATACTCCATATAAAATCTGTTCATTAACAACAAATGGTGATAAAACAGTTCGTCTAAAGTTTGGTGATGGAACTATTGTAAGCCCAGGCTTGATTTCCGATACAGATAACATTTATATAAAATATTTGACTTGCGATGGTTCACAAGCCAATAAAATAGGAAGTAAATCAGCTGAAATTAAAGCCAATAACAAATTTTATGCTACCTGTCCTGGTGGTATTATTGATGTTTCAAACAACATAAAATTCATCTTGAACACAGATATTCAGGGTGGTGTTGACTTTGAAAGCCAGCAATCTATTAAGAACAATGCACCTCTATATTTCGCTTCAAATAATAGATTGGTTACAAAACAGGACTTCGTTTCATATTTCAGAGGCTTAACTTCTCCAATTAAAGTTAAAAATGCTATTGCTTGGGGTCAGGACGAAATTGAAGATTTTGATAATGGCGGCCATACAACATACAAATACATTCAGAATTGTATATGTTATTGTATAGCTTCCACATTATATAACACAACCAGTGCTGTTCACTATCCTATAAATGTCTTGACAGATAGTTCTTCAAATACTAATGGAACATTCTCTGTCTATGGAACTAATAGAGAATATTTAAATCACTTGACAGACTTCATCAAAATGTTATTGAGCTTTGATAGTTTCCACAATACTCAGTATACTGAAACACCTACAGTTCAATGGTTGAAAAACATTAAGAAAATTCGTGAAAATGCTGAACCAAAGATGATTATCAATAGTAAATTGTATTCATTCCCACCAGTAGTTCAGTATTATGATGTTGTTGGAACTGTTACTGTAAATTCACTTTCTAAACTTCAAAGCTATAAGCGTGAAGTAGAAAACAAAATTTATGAATGGTTAGAAGAAAATTCTAACTTCAGACAAAAAGTCTATAAATCAGATATCGTTAGATTTTTCAACGAAAGAGAAGAAACAAAGGCTGTAGACTTGGATATTCGTGTATCAGATATTATCAAGACTAAAGATTTGAATTATGTCTTTGATATGAGTAATACACCTTTGAGTGATATTTACACATTTAATCCGAATGTTCCAGGTAGTGATATGACTGTTACAGGAACTCCTTATAACACAATTACTATTCCAAAACAAGATAGAAATGGTAACATTTTGACTGCCGATATGCTTGAAAACAAGACCATACAGTTATATTTGTATGCTCCAACCGCAAGTGGTTCTAGTTATAGCAAGCGTGCTTTCCTACAAGTCACTCCATATTCTGTAACGGAAAGTAGAAATAATATCACTTTGACAATTTACGGTGTTTCTTCTTATACAAATGTTGGTGTTGGTAAGAACTCATTAATGTACTTAAATATTCCTGCAACTACTGATTTCTATTCACTTTCTAATTTCTCAACATCAAATGCAAAGAATTATGGTTTGTCTAGTGCTGATGTAAATGATATTCAGAGTATGATTAATACCTGGATTAACAATTCAACAGCTATTCGTGAAGCTAGCCGAGCAATACCATTACCTTATTATGTTCAAGTATTGAATAACAATACTCGTGAAGAAACAATATTACGCCGTGGTGTTATCCAGAATGATTACGAAACACAGTTAACTGAAAAGGCATTTTGGATGTACTTTATACCATCAGTAATTAAGAAACACTATAAATCATCATTGATAGATTTCAATGAAGAAGACTTGAATGGTGATATCTGGACAAACATTGATAATTTGGTATATGACCTTTACACACAAATGAAGGCAACATTCTGTGATGGTGTATTAGACGATAACAATAATATAGTTAACTTCTCAATGGATAATGAAATACCTGTTGTTCGTTTAAATATTACTTACAAATACGGGAATTAATTTATGATTAATGTTTCTTTAGAAAATGAAACCGATTGGATAATTAAAGGAACAATTACTTCCGATGTTGAAGAAATTGACTTGGAAGGTGCCGATTTCAGAATTGAAATTAAAGACCTGTTGGAACACTATATTAAGAGAAAAACAACTGATGAAGTAATTCGTTCATTCCAATTTGATACAGAACCAACTTTGACTATTAGTAATAGAGAAAAACGAAAAGTAAATGTTCCTGCGTGGGCAATTTTATGTAGAATTTATGGTTTTCCTAAATTACTAAAATCCTATGATTATACAAAACCTTTTAGTGTTTCTGATGATACGACCACATATAATCCAGATGAAGCATTATTATTCAATTCAGTTGAAGTAGCACAGACTGTTATTGATAGATTAGGTATAAGTAATACAGCTGAACCATTCCACGAAGGAGTTTTCTGGGACGGTTCAACTTCAAAAGAAATTACATTTTACGCTACAACTGTTTGTGGTGGTACAACACAAATTTTACAAACCGAAGAGTTTTATTCTAATGTAAACCTTTATAATAATTCAGATATGAAGTCATTGATTGAAAATGGCTTCCAATTTTGGATTAGAGATGATAAAAAGACTCTTGAATTTAGAGTAACAGCTAGAGGTCAAAGCACTCTTAATCCTGATGGTTATTTTGATGAAGTTACACAAGAATATTCTGGCCGTGTTGGTGTTTCTATGGGTCATTGTGTAGTTAGTCTTGATAAAGACCATTTAATCAAATTTGATATTTCTTTGCTTCCAAAACTTAAATCAAGTGATATTTTTAGAATAGATGTGAATAAAGAAGACCATCAAGTACCTTTAAAACCATATAAAAAATGTCCTATATGTGGTGGTACAGGAACGATTGTTACAGATACTACTTGTCCTGCCTGTGGTGGTTCAAATGAAGAAAATGCTTATGGTCAAGATAGATATGGCTTCCCTTATTATAATTCTGAAAAAACAAAGGATATGTTGTATGTAAACAACAATAGTTCCTCATATTCTGCACAATATTATACTGAATGGGATAAAGACCATTATGTCACACAACCACCTGTTACTGGTGACGCTAAATTAACACCAGAATATGCTGCATTAACATCTGCATATATTCCTACATACTTGGTTACAGGTGAAACGATTGACTTACTTGATGAACAACATACACCAAAGGCAAGAGGATTTGAGTTCTGTTTTGATGCTGGTGTTGTAAGTTCTTATTTGTTAAGTGATGATAGAAAAAGAAAATGTGAGTTAGATTGGTACTGGAATGATTACACCATAGAGAATTTCAAGTATGTTGAAGCCAATGGTGAATGTATTTCTGGTGATATGAATTTACAGTTAATCACACAAGAAATTTATGTAAAGGACTCTAAAGATATTGAAGGTAAAACAGTATTTTTC
>JAZSQZ010000084.1:0-42155 GCA_045538175.1 Clostridia bacterium | reverse complement strand
ACTTAATGTTGCTGAAGAATTTACATAAACACCAGCACCATCACTTGTTGAGAGTGTGTTTCCAGAAATTGTACCACCAGAAATGGTTGTTGTAGCAGCTGAAACATAAACACCACCAATGTTGCCACTGATTGTTGTTCCAGAACCAAGTGTTAAGTTCTTAGTTGTGTAGACACCAGTTGATGCGTTATTGCTAATTGTTACACTTGTTTGAATTGTTGCAGCATAATTAACATATACACCATAGCTACCATTGTTGCTAATGTTCTTATAGCTAATTGTTGCACTACCATCAATGTAAAGACCACCAGCTGTTGGAGCACCATTATATGTAATAGTCCATAGGTCATTTGCAGATGTACCAAGTGAAACTTTAGTATAAACACCACCACCAGATGTGCCTGCGTAGTTAGAAATGATATTCTTTGCAGATGTACCACCACCAGCTTCTACAGAACCACCTGAGATGTAGACACCACCACCGCTTGTTGTTGCTGTGTTACCACCAGCATTATTTGCAGCAGTTGCGCCTGCAGGTATTGTTGAAACAGATGCACCGATAGTACCACTTGTAAATTTGAATTTACCACTTGACATGTAGACACCACCACCGTAGTTTGCCTTATTCTTTGTAAGGCTTCCACCTGCCATTTCGAAAGTACCACCTGTGATTGCAACAGCACCACCGTAGTTGGTTGCTTCGTTTAATGTAATGTTACCACCTGATTGTTTGAATGTACCAGAGTTAACTCTTACACCAGCACCTTGTGTAGCAGTATTTGTTGTGATTGTACCACCTGTCATATTGACGGTACCACCATTTACATAAATACCACTATTATTAAATCCAGAAATAGTACCAGCAAAGTTGGTTGTACCACCTACTGCTGTAATAGCTGTACCACTACCAGAAGTTGTTGAGCCTGTATTTGTCAATGTGACACCACTCTTGATATCTAATGTACCACCTGAAACATAGAAGATACTGTTTGCAGATGTTTCTGAATAGTTACCAGCGAATGTTGTTGAATTGTATACAGTTGCTGTACCATTTGAAACTTTGATTGTGTTAGCTGAAGATGTTGTTCTAATTGGAACACCATATTGACCTGAGCTTAAGCCAAATTTAACTTTAGCACCAGCAACATTCAACATTGTGTTGCCTGTAGTTGAAAGTGATTTATTCTCTAATGTTAAGAGTGTAAATTCTTTGCTACCATCAGCACTTGCTTCAGCACCGACAACGAAGTCTTTAAGTACATAGATATAATCACCCTTTGAAGATTCGTTGATAGCTTTTTGTAAGTCATCATAGTACTTACCACCTGTTGGCAATACGCCACCGGTTAATGGAGCACTACTTGATCTGTAAAGTGGGAGTTCATCAATAATAATGTAATAGTAAGCACTATCATCTGGATCCCATTTTTCAAGACCTGTATCACACTTCCAATCGTTTACAGTTGTGTAACTTGCATTACTGTATTGTACAACGATTGTAAATGGACCATGTTCTTCAAGGTCAAGTTTAATGTATGCAGGGTGTGCTGAGTTATAGTCACCGTTTACATAAATTCTTGAACCACTAGTCTTGCTTTTTGTAGGATTTTCAAGCCAGATTTCAACATTCTTCTTTTGTAACAATGATGTAACTACAAATGAGTCAACTTTTGTATTGTTGTGGAAGATGTCGCTACCTTTATTTACAGCTGAGTTTTCGTTTCCTGCTGTCTCATTGAATTTCAAACCGCTACCTAAGTTCATGTTACCTAAGTTATAGATACCACCACCGTTTTGGTTAGCAGTGTTCCAATAAATGACACCAGAAGCACTTGTTAATGTTGCGCCTGTTGTAATGTAGATACCACCACCGTTTTGGTTAGCTTGGTTAGAGTGAATATCAACATCACTTAATGTCAATGTCTTAACGACATAGATACCAGCGCCATCTTGTGTGTTGTTGTTTGAGATAACATCAGTTTTTGTAAGTGAGATAGTTTCACCGTAGATACCACCACCATAAGTCGTTGCTTCGTTAGAACTTACTGTTGATTCGTAAAGTGTGACGTTTGTGCCGTAGACACCACCACCGTTTCCGTCTGCTTTGTTCTTAGAGATAACCAATGATTTTGCAGTGCTTACTTGACCAATTGTTGTTCCGTAAATACCACCACCATAATTCTTAGCAGTATTTTCTTGAATTTCAATGGTTGAGTAAAGTGTTACTGTTGTTGCATTGATACCACCACCATTACCGTTTGATGCACTGTTATTGTTAATCTTTGATTGATATAAAATAACTGTTGCTGCATAAACACCACCACCACCTGTTGTGCCTGTTGCAACGTTGTTTGAAATAGTTGAAACAGCACCTGTTGACTTAATAGTGATTGTCTTACCTGAAGCGCCTGCAACACCACCACCAAGTGGAGCTGAGTTGTTTGAAACAGTTGCACCATCTATTGTGAAGTTTTCACTACCATAGATACCACCACCAGCAGTTGTTGCTGTGTTGTATGAAACTGTTACAGCACCAATTGATTGGTTAGCTTTTGCAACGTAAATACCAGCACCATTTGCAGCTTTATTTAAGTCTGTAGGCGAACTTCCACCGATTATACCACCTGTAAGTTCAACTGAACCGGTAGTTCCTGTAGCGATGTAAACACCACCACCATTACCTGATGCTTCGTTTAATGTGATATTACCACCACTCATCTTGAATGTACCACCAGCTCTTACATAGACACCAGCACCGTTTGTTGCTGTGTTCTTTGTAATTGTACCGCCGGTCATTGTGAATATACCACCATTGTAAACTTCAACACCCATATTTGTATTGCTTGAAACTTCACCACTTTCCATTGAGAAGTTACCGTTTACTTTAATACCTTGTCCTGTTGCACCAGAAACTTTAGCAGTTCCTTTAAGTGTAAATGCACCAGAAGCATTAAGAGTAATAGTTGCTGAAACTGTACCGCCGCTCATGTTAAATGTACCCTTAGAACCAATTGTCATTGGGTGTTTAACTGTACCACCGGTCATATTTAATTCAGCAATTGATGTTCCTGTACCGACAGAAACAAGAGTTACAGTTTTTGCAATACTTGAGCTATCAATGTTTGCCTTTCCAGCAATATTAAATGTTCCACCGTTTATAGCAAATGTGTTAGTTCCTGTTAAGTCAAATGTTGTGTTACCAACAAGTGAAACTGCACCACTAGTAAGTGTAATACCACCCTTAGTAAACTTCATTGCGCTTCCAGAAACTGTTGCACCTGTAAGAACTGATTGTGAACCACTTGTTAATTGACCAAGTTTTAATGATGCTGAAGAGTTATTGATTGTAAGTCTACTATTAAATGTAATTGTTACATCTAATGTACTTGTAATCCAAATGTTTGAAGTATCTGTGATTGAAGTGCCTGAGTAAACCAAAGCATTTACTGTGACAGGTTCTTTCTTTAATACTTCAAGTTTTTGTTCTGTTGTTGATTTCAATGCTAAAGCTTCACTCATAGCAGCATTGATGTTTGAGTAATATTTCTTTAAGTGATGGTTGTAAACAACTTCTTCGCAAATTACAACTTTTGAACCTTCGCGGCGAATTGCATAACCAGAAACCTTAAAGTCATCTACGTTAACATAAGTTGTGCTTGTAGCTGAGCCATCAGCATTATAGTAACCTGAGATTACATCATCAGGGTCTACTGAAACACCTGTAGCAAACTTAACATTGATAATTCCACCTGTTGTGACATTATAATCACCACGGATTTGAATGAATTCGACGTTATCGCTAAGGTTGTCATCAGCAGCAGGATAAACAACAAATCCTGTAACAATAGGGCTACCTGTGTAAATTAACTTATCACCATAAGCACCAAATGTAATAGCTGTATCGCTTGCGCTTGCAGCAGCAATCTTAACATTGTTACCAATGACCAACTTACCACCAGCTCTAATATGAGCAGGAATACCTGTATTTCCAGAAATTTCAACTGTTGTGCTATCTTTGATATTAACTTCAGTTGCAACTTCTAAGATATATTTTGCAGTATTTGATTTGATAGTTGTTGATGAGATTGTTGAAGCAGCTTTAAGGATAACAATTGATGAACCAGCATTATTGTTACCATTAAAGTTAGAACCAGAGATATTTACACCTGAACCAGCATCAACAGCAATAGCAGAAGTTGTAATAGTTACACTTGAGATACTGACAACTGATGAGTTGTTTGTGTAAATTGCTGTACCACAACCAGAAAGTGTTGAACTCTTGATTGCAATAGAGCCTGTTGCTGAACTTAATTCGATACCTTTACCGGTAATTGTTGATAAAGTTAAGTTCTCAATGTTATGAGCAGCAGTGTTTGAAGTAATAACAACACCGTTTGCCATACCTGAGATAGAAGCAGTAGCAATATTGAGAGAACCTGCTCCTGTTAAGTAAACTGCTGTACCTAAACCTGTGATGGTTGTTGTATTTGTTAAGTAAACATTACCTGTACCACCGACAAGTGAAGTATTTGTTGTTGCGTTTGAACCATTTGTGTTTTGAGCAATAGCACAGTTATTAAGTTTAACAGTACCACCAGCAAATACTTGTACAACTGTTGGAGATGTTAATGCGTTATTGTTTGTAATATTTTCCTTGATGTTTGCTTGAACAAGCTCAAGAGAACCTTTATAAACCATAACCGGAGCATCGCCACTTGAAACAGAAGAGTTGTTCTTTGTAATGCTCAATTTTGAAACACTACTTTCGCCGGTTGAATTATATCTAATTGCAACCTTTGAACTTGTAATAGTACCTACTGAACCAGCGATAGTTGAGCTACCTGTTAATTCAACAGCGTACTTACTTGAGTTAATTGTACCACCACGGAATTCTACACAACCAGCATCAGTTGCCTTAATAGCAGTTGTGTCGCTTGTTGCAGAAACTACAACACCGCTGTGGAGAACTACAATACCAGCTGTGGTAATGTTTGCAGTACCACTTCCAGCAACTGTTAATACAACAGCGCCGTATTCAGCTTTTGCAGCTGCAATAGTAGGGTTACTATCGTCCCAACCAAATGAAACTGTATATCCAGAAGCTACATTGAATACACCATTTGAATTGGTTGTAGAGATTGTATATGCTTTTGCAGTTACGAAGTATAAGTTCTTGTTAATTGTTACACATGAGTCAAGTGTAATATTTTTGTTTAGACACAATACATCGCCACTTGAAGCAGCAGTTACAGCATCTTGAACTGTACCATGAATTGTATCTCTTGTAAGGTTAATGATAACAGGTTGTTTAATCTTTACATACTTACCTGCTGTGTATGTTGCAGAACCTGCAAATGCAAATCTGCTGAAGTCTGCGTTGTATGAACCAAGATATTTTGCAATAATACCATCTTCAACAACAGTACCTGTAACTGACAATGAAACACCTTCAAGTTTTGTGTTTACATTGATGATACCTTTCATTGCTGCACCAACAGCTGTTGTGTCTGTTGTTGTAACAGTTTCAAGGTAGATAGTTCCATCACAAGCAATACCGTTATCAACTTTCAAGTAAGCATTTGTTGAAACAAAGATTGCTCCACCCTTACCATTTGTATCTACAGTATTAGATGAGATTGAACCAGCTTTGAAGTTAAATGTACCACTGTTTGTATTTGTACTTGCAATATAGACACCACCACCGTTGTTTGCTGCTTCGTTAGAAGTGATTTCTGCTGAAGAGTTAACAACACCTGTTGCTGCGATATATAATCCAGCACCTGTTGATGCTTTATTGAATTGTACTTTAACTGCAGTACTTGTTGTGAGTGTACCAACAACATAGATACCACCACCAAAGCCGCTTGCTGAAGCTTCGTTATCTTTGATTGTACCACCGGTTAAGCTTACTGTTGAGCTTGCAGCGATATAGATACCACCACCAAAGCCTCCAGCTTGTACAACCTTGTTGTTTGAAATTGTACCACCACTGATTGCAGTTTGTGTGTTTGCAACGTTACTTGCGATATAGATACCACCACCATTAGTTTTTGCTTCGTTGTATGAAACAACTGCAGTTGCACCTATAACAAGTTTTGCTTTTGTATTATTTGCAAGGTAAATACCACCACCATATGCAGATTGTGAAGCATGTGTAGCTTTGTTACCATTGCCAGATGTACCAACACTACCACCTGAGATACTGAATTCGCCATTGTGTACGAATACACCACCACCGTTAACAGCTGTGTTAGAGATAATGCTACCTGAAGACATTACAAGTTTACCACTTGCTACTAAAGCACCACCACCATAGCCACTAGCATTAGTGTTTGCTGAGATTGTTGCGCCTGTAATAGCAACTTCGCCATCACCACCAACATAGATACCAGCACCACCTTTACCGTTTGAACTGCTTGTGCAGACGTTTGCATTGATGATTGCACCTGTACCAAGTGTTAACTTATCACCTTCTTCGCCAACAACATATACACCACCACCGTTTACACTTGCTGTGTTTGCTGTAATTTGTGTATTTGTGATTGTACCATAGGCAACACTAACACCAGCACCGTTTTTAGCTTTGTTGTTAGTGATTGTTCCACCTGTAATATTGACTCTTGTTGCACTAATTGCACCACCATCGTTTGTGGCAGTGTTGTCAGTGAATGAGCCACCCTTTACAGAAACTAATGTGCTACCAGCAACACCACCACCATTGTTTGTTGCAGTGTTTGTAGTAATAGTTCCGTCATTCATTGTGAATGTGTCAGCATATACAGCACCACCGTTAACAGCTGTGTTATTTGAAATTACACCGTTGTTGATTAAGACACCACCGTCGGTTGTAACATAGATAGCACCACCGTTGCCTGTTGCAGTATTTGCTGTAAGTTGTCCACCATTAACTGTAACTGTAGAAGTACTATAAATTGCACCACCATTGCTTGTTGCAACGTTGTTTGCGATTGTAGAAGTATTGACAGAAATTTCGCCTGTGCCATAAATTGCACCACCGTTTGCTGCCTTACATTCTTGGATAGTAGTTCCGTTTACATTAACAGTAGATGTTGAGTAGATTGCACCACCGTTACCGGTTGTATAACCTTTACTCAATGTACCACCATTAAGGTTGACTGTACCGTTTGCATTGATAAGAGCACCGTTACCTGTTGAGTAGTTATTTGTAATAACAATGTTTGTATCGATTGTTAATACATAATTTGTTGCAACAGTAATAATGCTTCCGGTTGCTGCAGATGTAGGAGTTGGAATACCTACTGCACAACCATCGATTGTCAATTGTCTAATAGTGATATTTGTATAATTTGAACCTGTAGTTGTACCAAGTGAAGTTGTACCAGATGTGATACTGAACATTGCGCCTGTAAGAGTGTTTACTCTATAGATTGCAACATCATAACCTTCTGTTACAGTTGAAGAGTTACCAGCAAAGATTCTAAGAGTTTTATCAATAACAACAGTTTGTGTTAAGTATTGATCAACTTTGATGATAATGACATCGTTGTTTCTTGCATTAGCAACAGCTTCTGCAATGCTACCATAGTAACCTTCACCTCTGCTTGCAGTAAGTTCGGTGTAGTTTAATACAGCGTCAATAACAATGATGTGATATTTCTTTTGTTCGTCACTAAGTTGTTGATACAAGTCAGCATATACGTAAATTGTACCATTGTCAGCATGGTTACCTGCGCCAACAGCTGCAGCTTGTGTAAGACCTGTACTTGCAGTTACAGCAGTAAATGCTGAAAGTGTAGTTACATATGCAGTCTTAAATGTACAATTTGCAAATGTGTTTGCAGGAATATTGATTGATGCAGTTATATCTACTAATGTGATTGAAGTACAATTTGTAAATGCATAATCACCAAGAGATGTGATTGTGCTGTTGATAACAACACCATTTCTGTATTCTGTTGCATTGAATGTCTTAAGACTGATGCAACCTGAGAATGCGTAGTTACCAATTGTTTTTACTTTTGGAGCTTCAACATTTTCGATAATTCTACAATTTTCAAATGAGTTGTTTCCAATTGCTGTTGTATTTTCAAGTGAGATTGTCTTATTACCAACTGTTGCTGTAGCATAATCTGCTGAGTCAACAACCTTATTAAGACTTGTGCAACCTGAGAATGCATAATCACCAATTGTACTGAACTTACCATTTATAGTTGTGATGTTGTTGCAACCATAGAATGCACCTTCTGGGACAGCGAAGAAGCCATCAGCACAGATATTTACAGTCTTTAATGTTGCAGGAGCATCATTACCTGTAGATGTGTAAGTTGTTGCTTTACCAAATAGTCTTGTTAAGTAGCTATTTGATGTTGTTGATTCACCAACAAATGGGATTGTCATACTTGTAATACTGTTGCAGCCAGCGAAAGCAGCGAAGCCAATCTTTGAAAGACTTGTCTTAGCAGCGCTTAAGTCAACTGTTGTAATAGCAGCATTTTCGAATGCTCTCTCACCTATAGATTTGAGTGAACCACCAGCAAATGTAATTGTTGAAAGTTTTGTGCAACCTGCAAATGCCTTGTTGCCAATTGAGTTTGTACCATTTTGCTTGAATCCAAATGTTACAGATTCAAGATTTGTACAATTTTCAAATGCTTGGTTTCCAATAATAGAAACAGGGCTGTTTGTAAGGTCGACATTTGTTAGAGCTGTACAACCTCTAAATGCTTTATCGCCAATTGTTGTAACAGACTTGTTAGCTGAAATTGACAATGTGCTAAGAGCTGTACAATTTTCAAATGCACTTTCGCCAATTGTTGTAGGGCTTGTATTTGAACATTTTGATAAGTCAAGACCAACAAGTTTTGTGTTGTTGTAGAATGACTTCTTGCTAAATGAGTTAACAGCATATGTTGTACCATCGATTGTAACAGTTGATGCTGCAACGAAAGTTGTTACACCACAACTTGCAGGGTAAGCAAATAAGTCTACACCTGAAGAAACAAAGTAAAGGATACCTGTGTTGTTATCAGCAAGATAAGTTGTTGCCTTATCATCAGTCATAAATCTTTCAACAGAATTTACAGCAAATGCACCATATCCAATAGTTTCGATTGAACTTGGAATATAGATTTCTCTGATACCTTCTGCTGTGTTAGCGAAGTTTTCGCTAATTGCATTTATTGCATATAATGTGCCACTTGCACTGTATGCGTTGCCTGAAATCTTAGCAGAAATTGGGAAGTAAATTGAAGTATTACCACCAGCTACTGCTGTCTTTCCAGCATTTGATAATCCTGTGATTGTTGCTTTGCCACTTGATACTGAATATGTGAACCATTCTGGGTTTGAATAGTATCTCCAAATTGCATAAACTGTTGCATCACCAATAAGTTCGTTAGTTGTTTGACCACCTTCGTATTTTGGTGAAAGAAGTTCATAACCCCAATTTTCTGATTCAATATATCTATCTGTGTGCCATCCAACAAAGTAAGCATAAACTGTGTTGCTACCATTCTTTAATGTCCATTTTGCAGCAGGTTCACTTGGAAGTGTAACATCTGCACCAATGTCAACTGTGATAGTAGCAGGTTTTGTGCCAACAAATGTAAAGCCGTTTGTGTTCATATCAAATGAAACGTTTGTTTCACTTGCCCATCTTGCATACATTTTGATTGTTGTGCCGTCAGCGTAATCACCGACTACCTTTTGTGTAAGAACAGCGTTCAAGTTGTTCTTTGAGTATTCAACTGAACTGTCAGTTGTGTAAGACCAACCAGCATAAGCTAAGCCTGGATATTGGAAAAGAGTGTTTGTAGGAAGTGTCCAGCTAGATACTGCACCGTCATCGTTATAAGCCCAAGTTGCAGATCCATCGTATAATGAAACTTCCATAGCTGTAGGAGTTGTACCTTGTGCACCACTTAAGTCATATACGATTGTATAAGTTGTTGACTTCCAGATGATGTAAACATCGATATCAGATTGTGCTGTGTAAGCAATCTTTGTATCAACAGCATATGTTGTTGCACCGGTTGAGTTCTTGTTAGCACTAGAAGAAATTCTTCCAATTGCGTAACCAACCTTTGTAGGAAGAGCACTAGCAGGAATTGTAAATGAACCATCTACGTCAACTTCAATTGTTGCTGAAACAATTGTGCTTCCGTTGAAGTTTTCATAAACATTTACAGCATATGCTTCCCAAACAGCATATAAAGTGATTTCTTTGCTTGCATTAGCGCTTGCTACAAGTGAACCTGTAAGTTCAAATGTAGATGCATCTGAGTATGCAACACTACCATTTGTATCTAAACTCCAGCCAAGGAACTTATGTCCAACATACTTGAAGTTGTTTGCAGGTAATGTGATTCTGTTTACGATACCTGTTTGTCCATATGGGTTTTGAGTTGCCCCGTCCCAAAGTGAAACTGAAACACCACTCATTGTGTCTGTTGCATAAGAAGAATTCTTATTGAATACAACTGTGTATTCGTCAGCTTCCCAAACAGCATACAATGTGATGATACCACTATTAACTAATGCTCCTTTGCTTGTTGCATTGTTGATTAACATTTGTGGTTGTGATTCGCTGTATCTAACAGTGTTAGTACCTTCAGCTATAGCCCAACCCTTGAATGTGTAACCTGTGTATGTAACACCAGAAGTAATAAGTGTGTAAGGAGTATCAAATGCAACTTTTGTTGGAGCTGTGTAGATACCTGTTGTACCTAACAATGTTCCACCTGTTAAGTTGTATTTTAATGTATATTGTTCAGCAGTCCAACGAGTGTATAACTCGATATTTCCGTCATTTGCACCATAAGTTGCAAGTGCTGATTCGTTCATTGTGAATGATGTGTTTACACCATTGATAAATACAAGTGCGCCTGTTGTTGTTAATGACCAACCATCAAGGATATAACCAACTTTTGCAGTTGTATAGAATACATCTACAGTTTGGTCAAACTCGATTGTTTCAAAATATGTATCATTTACAACACCTGTTGTGTGGTTACCATTATCTCCACCGTCTAAGTAGTAGTAAACTTCATAAGTTTTTACTTCCCAAACAGCATAGAGTTCAGCATCAGCTGCATCCATTACGAAACCGGTTCCACCGATAGCAACTTCTACTTCGCCACCAGCTGTTGTTGACCAACCTTTGAATGTATAACCAACTCTTGTAAATGCTGCTGCAGTGTAAAGAGCAAGTTCTTCTGATTCATAACCGATATGTAATACTTCTGTAACAAGTGCTGTTGTTGAGCCATTGAGTTTTGCTCTTGTTGAACCATTACCTTCAGTACTATCATTCATATGAAGTGTTAAGGTATATTCAATAGGACTCCAAGTTGCAATCAATGTTAAGTGTCCATCAGGCATTGTTGCTGGAGCAGCAGCAAGTCCGTCTTCGACAACCCAACCTGTAAACTCGTGACCATCACAACTTACAACAGTTGTAGGAGCATTTAAGTATCCAGCAAGATCTTCGCCAAAGTCAACATTGTATACAACTGAAGCAAGTTCGTTTACAGTTGCAACTCTGTCGTTTTCACCAAGACCAGCTTTTAATGTAAGTTTGTATTTTGCTTTTTCAATAACAAGATTTTGTCCGTTTCTACCAATAGCAAATTTTGTGCTATCGATTGCAAAGTGATTTGTAACAGGTGTTACGTCTGCAACATACTTAACAACAATTCTGTCAAGTGCCCAGCTGTCTTCGTTAATGAAGATAGGGTCTGTTACTGTCATTTTGCCTGTAACGTTGATAAAGTTGTTTTGATTTGCAATATATACAGGAGTAGCAATCTTTGTTGTGCCTAAGAGTGTTAAGTTGCTTAAGCCTGCAACATAGACGCCACCAAGTGTGTCGCTATCTTTGATATCTGAATTTGTCATTACAAAAGTTGTAGGTTTTGTATTTTCTTCAGACTTGATGTAGATAGAGTCACCATTGTTTGCGCTGTTACCAGCAAGTGTTAAGCCATTTGCTTCGATAATAAGTGGGAAGCCTGTGCTTGAAGAATTTACAAATATTGCACCACCTGCAGTTGTTGCAGTGTTGTCTTCCATAGTTACTTCATTTAAAGTTACCCAAACTGTTGTTGAGTTGATAGCAACTCCACCGATAACATCAGTTGTTGTGCCTTCGCCTGAGTAAACATAGATTGCACCACCATCACTTGCAGTGTTGCCTGTAAATGTAGATTCGTTGATTACAAGGAGTGAATGAAGTGCATAGATTGCGCCACCCTTGTCACCTTTGTTTGATTCAAATGCTGTTCCTTCAACAATAAGTTTACCATCTTCAACTACAACAGCTGTGCTTGTTGCTGAGATGTTATTGTTGATTTCAGAATTTGCGATTGTTACGATTTGTCCATCATTGTAAACTGCAACATTTACACATCCAAATACACTGACATTGTCAAGTAATGCATTACCTTTCAATGTGATACCGTTGCCGGTGTTACCATTGATTGAAGTATTCATAATTGTTGCAGTGTAAGTTGTACCAAGATATTGTACAAGGATAAGTTCAGTAAGTTTGTTATTTGCAAGTTCAGCGCCGTTAATGACTTGATTTGCGTTGATAACAATACCGTTGTTACCTTTGTTGTTTAAGAATACAATGTTTTCAATCTTAGCATCTTGGTTAGCACCTACAATACTGATGATAGCACCTGTGCCATCTTCTGTAGTATTGTTTTCAAATGTACCACCAAGGATTGTTGAGTTACCTGTAATATTTACAAGTGAACCATAGTTGTTGATATAGTTACCACCAACGATTTCAACATAACCTGTAATAGTTGCAGTTGTTGATTGAGCGTTGTTGTTTGTAATAACTAAACCTTCACCCAAGACTGCTTTACCTGAAGATGTTGTTGTAACAACACTTCCTGTAGCAACAGTTGTAGGGTTTCCTGCACCATTGTATGTTGCGCCACCGTGCAATGTAAGAGTTGCACCAGAGCCACCAACAAATTCAACAGTTGCGTTTTCACCAACAACAATCATATCACCTTTAAGGAATACAACGTCACGAGTAAGAGCATAATTGCCTCTTGCTGTAATCTTAATATTCTTATTGATAATTGTGATTGTGCTTGTAAGTGTTTTGTTTCTTAACAAGACAAGTGTTTGTCCGTTTTGGACAGCTTCGAAAGCTGCACTTAATTCTTGATAGTAAACTGCATTTGAGCCATCAGCGTTGCAAACATATGCGTCAGCTGCAACCCATTTTGCATAAAGTTCTACTTTAGTTAAGTTAGAGATATCAATAACATCGTTATAAGCATACTTTGTTACACCACCGTCTGATTCAGCCCAACCGATAAGGATATGGCCATCATTGAAGAATGTTTCAAAGTAATCAGCAAGGTCTAATTCAAGATCCTTTTGATACAATGTTTCTTGATGTGTCTTATCATCAGCCAAACCATTTCTTAAAGTTAAGGCAACTTCGTTTGGTTTGTTTTCGCCGACTAAGTAGATAACAGCACCATTTGCAATAACAGATTCGTAATCATCATCTGTCAATGCATTTGAGCCAACGTTCTTTGTAAGGTTAAGAACACTTCCTTTTGCGTAAGGTGTTGAATTTGTTTTTAATACTCCACCTTCCTTCCAATTAAGGATCCAACCTTCAAATGTATGGTATTCAATAGTTGGGTCGTATAATGTGACTTTTTCTGCATAATCTTTTGAAACTTTTTGAGCATCAAGTTCTTTGCCATCAAGTACATACTTAACAGTAAATACGATTGATTCCCATTGAGCATCAAGAGTAAGTTCATATCTAACCATTACACTTGAACTATTGTATGTTAAGCCATCGCTACCCATATAATTTGAATTTAAGATATAACCAACACGGCCGTTTTCAATGTTTCCTAAGAATTTCATTGGTTTGCCGTTACCAATATCAACAGTGAATGTTGTTGTATATGTGTTTCCATCATATATCAATGTTCCACCGTTTGGATTGATTGTAACAAATGTTGCATATTTTCTTAAAATCAATTGTCTTTCAACAGCTTCTACATAGTAACTGTCGTGTACAGGTGTGATAAATGCTTCTTCTGCAATATCTGCAAATTCAGCAACAATTCTACCAACTCTTAATACTTCGAAATCTACCATTAAGGTTGTGATATCTTTAAGAGTTGAACCACCAAGTACTGCAATAGGTTTTGCATTGTCTTTTAAGTAAACATTATCAATGTTAATGAAACCATTGAGTTCGAGTGTTGCATATGTACCATCAACTAATACGCCTGCACCGATTGCTGTTGCTGAGTTAGATTTAACAGAACCTGATACAACAATAAACTTAGAAACAACGTTTGATTCAGACATAACGTATACAGCACCACCATTTGCAGCCTTGTTGCCTGTAATGGTTGCACCGTCTAATGTGATAGCATTAGATGCGATATAGATACCACCACCAGCACCAACTGCTGTGTTGCTTGTAATAGTACCACCTTTAAGTTGTGAAGCACCTGATGATGCATTATAAATACCAGCACCGTTTACTTTTGCATCGTTAGATGTAATAGTACCATCGATAAGTTCAAATACACCTGTGCCACTGATATAAACACCAGCACCGTTTTGAGCATCGTTGTTGTCGATACTTGTATTTGCAAACATTCTAAATTTACCTGCAGCTACGAATACGCCACCACCGTTTGTTGCAACGTTGTTTGCAATCTTAGCTGAGATTGGGACACCGTCAGCATCTTCATTTGCCATAAAGTCGACTACAGCACCTGCTGCAACATATACACCAGCACCATATTCAACAGGAGTTGCTGTTGTACCGTTTCTTTCAATAGATGTAGCACCTAAGATTTGAACGTTTGCATATGAAACGTAGAGACCACCACCACGGCTACCACTACCAGCATATGTGTTACCTGAGATTACGTAGTTAACAATTTTTACTGTTGCTTGTTTTGCAGATGTACCAATGACTGCAATACCAGCACCGTTTTGAGCTTTGTTTCCATCAACTTTGATGTTTGTTGAATCAACTGAAGCAGCTTCCATAATAAGATTTGACTTATCAGCATAGATACCACCACCAACTTTTGCAGTGTTATTTGAAATAACTGCTGAAGGAAGATAAATTTCTGTTGAATCAGCGTAAATACCACCACCATTGATTCTTGCAGTGTTTCCATCAATTAAACCATTTCTAATTGTGATAGGAGCAATTGTATAGATACCACCACCGTTGCTTGAAGCGTTGTTGTTTGAAACGCTCATGCCTTCAAAGATCATTTCTTTTTCGTTGTAGATACCAGCACCATATTCAGCAGCGTTGTTTTCAATTGAACCACCTGAAAGGTCAATTGCACCAGCATCTGCAGTAATGTACAAGCCACCACCGTTTGTTGCTGTGTTAGGTTGAGCATTCTTACCAATTGTACCACCGAGCAAGCTAAGGCTTGCACCAGCTGTTAAGTATACACCACCACCGTTTGTTGCGAAGTTATTGCTGATTACACCGTTGTTCATAATGAACTTAGCATTTTCTGCGACATATACAGCACCACCAAGACCTGTGTTACCAAGATTCTTGATTGCGTCGTTACCGTCGATTGTACCACCGTTCATAATGAATGTGCCTTCTACGTATACACCACCACCGTTTTCTGCACGGTTGTTTCTAACTTGTGAGCAAGCATTCATTGTAAATACTGCCCCTGGTGCAACGATAACAGCACTCTTTGTAGCAGTTCCTGTCTTGTTACCGTTAATAGTTATAATATTATAACCACTTTCGTTTCCTAATGTTAAATCACCGGTTACACGGATAACTTCTGCATCAAATCCACTACGAGAAATTGAGTATTCACCATCAGCAACAAGAGTTAACTTCTTACCGATGACGATTGTACTTGTTGTGTTGATGTTTCTTAAGATACCAACTGTATCACCATCAACAGCTGCTGACAATGCTTCAGCTAAAGTATTGAAGTAGTTGTTGTGTTTTGTACCATTGATATTAAGACCATCTTTAATATATGCTTCAGCTTCACTCCATTGAGCATAAACTGTGAATTTTGAATCTGTAGCATATACATAACCTTCTGTGCCTGCAAGTGCAGGATTGTATCTATCTGGAACAACAGCATCTGTTTGACCTAATGCGTATGATTTACCTGAACCATTAGCAGCACTGTTGAATGAAGCAAGTTTCATTCCATTTAAGTATACAAATCTTGAGGATGCACCAACAAATATTGCTTCTTCAGCTTTTGGAATTGAGAAGTATGAACCTGCGTCTAATGTGTAGCTATAACCACCGTTACCACCGTTTGCATCAATAACGATTGTAATCTTATTGATTTCCCAGTTAGCAACAAATGTAATTACACTACCATCTGGGCAGTCAACTTCTGCAATATTTAAGTTTGTAAATGTGAAATCGAATGTTGAGCCAGCTGTGTACTCATAACTACCAAATGTCCAATTTCCATTGAAGCTGTAATTTGGAAGTCTGTATGAAGCTGATTTTGCATTCATTGAATATTCAATGCTACCGTCAGCTGACTTAGTAGGCATTGTTAATTCTCCACCGTATGACAACATAACTTCGATATCGCTGTCATCTGTGAATTTTACATATTCATATTCGAATACGCCTTCTGAAACTTCTTCACTTGAAATTGCAAATTTTACAGTGAAATCCCAAACATCCCATTTTGCAACTAAGCACATATTGTTTGCAGGGATTGTTGCATTATTTGTAATTAAAGTATTGAAGTTAAGCATATCAAATCTTCCATCGAAGATATCTCCACCATCATTATGGTATTGTTGAATTTCTTCAAATGCAAGTTCTGACATTGCACCATTTCTATAGAACCAACCTTCAAATGTGTGACCTGTTCTGTATGCTGTTGCAGCATTTACAAGATCAGCATATTCGCTAAAGTTATGTCCATAGATTGTTTCAATCATTTCAACGTTTGTTAAAACGACTGTAGGATCTTCTGATAATTCATAGAAGAAGATATAGAATTTTGCATAAGAAACAACTAAGTATGTTTCTGTTTCTGCAGTTGTACCTTTGAACAATCTAAAGTCAGTTGCTTCGATTGCGAATACTTCGCCTGAAGCTTCTAATGATTCAACTGTATCAAATTTAACAACTCTCTTGCCAAGGTCAGCAGCTGTGATTGGATATGAATCTAATCTTAAGATAATTGGAACAGCTTCGCCGACTTCTGCAAAGTAAACATCGTCAGGTTCTGCAGGAGCATCTGGACCTTCTTCTACAACAGCTGTGTTTGTAACAACACCTAATGCATTGATGGTTTGTGCACCAACATAAACAATTTGTCCTAAAGCAATGTTTAAGTCACCACTAAATGTAGATACACTAGTTGGAGTACCAATATAAATTGGGAATTCATCTAAAGATGTATTACCCTTGATGATACCACCGTACATACCAAATGTACCAGCACTATAAATTGCAGCACCATTGTAACCACTGTTGTTTACGATTGCACTTTCGCTACCCTTCATATCGAATGCAGCGCCATATGCAACATAAACACCAGCACCATATGTATAGTCAACAGCACCAGAGATAACACCACCGTCAAGGGTTACTTTACCTTTTGCAATATATAAGTTGCCACCATAAGTGTTTGTTTCGACTTCATCAAGCATTGCTTGTGAAATACCATTACTGATAGTAGCACCAGCACTGATTGTTGAGTTAACATTTGTTGAGTTGTAGTAAATGTTTGCACCTTGAGCAGGAGCAATGTTTGCAGTAATAACTGTTGAAGAACCTGTTACTACAAATCTTGCTGAATCTGTAAGGTATAAACCACCACCAAAACCTTCAACACCAGAACCAACTGCCTTGTTTGATGAAATTTCACCAGAATTGATTGTTAAGTTTGCACCAACTGCTGCATAAATAGCACCACCAGTGTAAGCTGTGTTTGATGTAATTTCTGTTGTGCCTTCAATTACAAGGATACCAACAAGGTAGATAGCACCACCATAGTTTGATTTAGCTGTGTCATATGAATATTTTTCAAATTCATATTTGTGTGCAGCATTGTTGCCAGAAATAACTGTTTCGCCACTGATTGCTGCAGAAACGCTACCACCGATGTAAATTGCACCAGCTGCAGCTTTTGCCCAGTTATCACTAATGTTTGCATCAGCGATAATAAGTCTTGTTTCGCTTGTGATACCGTGTGCGTAAATTGCACCAGCGTTACCAGAAGCAGTATTGTTTGTATAAGTACCACCGTTAATTGTAACTTGACCTTCTCTAAGGTAAATAGCAGCACCGTCCCAAGCATAGTTGTTTGTTGCAACAAGGTTGTTGATGATTAAAGTACCAGCAGCAACATAGATTGCACCACCTCTTCTTGTGCTTGAAATTGTTTCGCCATTGTTACTATATGTGATTGTACCACCAAGAATTGTGTTATAAAGTTGTCCACCAGCACCATCATCTGTTGAGAAAACGCTAGCATAGTAAATTGCACCACCTTCGATAGCTTTGTTGTATGAAAGTGTTACGCTCTCACCCATTGAGAATTGTGTACCGCCATCAATATATAATGCACCACCATATTGGTTAGCAGAAGCCAATGTAATTGTACCACCGTTAAGTGTAACATTAGCATTTTGTGTAAAGATAGCACCACCATTTGTTGTTGCTGAAACATTAGAGATTGTACCACCATTCATAATGAATGTACCACCAACGCTATTGATAGCACCACCGTTTGTAGCGTGGTTGTCTTTAATGTTAACACCATTATTGATAGTAAGTGTTGAAGAACTTGTCAATTCAAAGATAGAACCAACATTTGTATTGATTTTTGTACCTGTAATGTTAAGTGTGCCTGTTGCATCTTCTGAACCAAATGTCAAAGATACATCATTCTTAACTTTAATCATTGCAGTGTAACCTTCACTTGTTGTAAAGCTTTCACCACGAGAAATTGTGATTTCAGTTGATTCTTCAGCAAGAATTGTTACAGACTTATTAACTTCAAGTGTTGACAAGATATCAACGTTTGCAATTAAGTAAATAATTTCGTCTGTTCTTGCATCAATCATTGCCTCAGCAAATGTTGCATAATATTTTTCAACTGTTGTTGCACCAATTGTAATACGGTCTTTGATATAAGCTTTTGCTTCTTTCCATACTACATAGAAATCTTTTACTTGATTTCCTGGAGTTGTAACAAGATAATTGTATCCACCTTCAAATTCTGCTGTTACGTTTTGTGTTGATGTGCTTGAGTAACCAACAGCCATGTAACCTTTGCGATAGAATTCGTCAGTGCTTGGAAGTGTAAAGATTGTGTTATATCTTGATTCACCATCAGCATAATCAGTATCTACAACTAATGTTTCGCCGATATAACGTCCTTCACCAAAGTGGAATCTAACAATAACTTTACTTGAAATCCAAATTGCTGACAATGTAATTCTGTTTGTAGCATTGTATTGACCTACATCGCCACTAAACAAATCACCACCATCTTCAATTAACCACATATCAAAGTTTGCGTTTGGTTCAAAGTCAACTGTCTTTGTTTCGCCACCTTCAGTATATGTATATCTCCAACCAGCAAATGTACCTGTTGCACAAGCTAATGTTCCAGCACCTGGAAGAGCAACTGTGCTGCCAAATGTTGTTGAGATTGTTCCAGGAAGTGTTCCTGTTGGGCTAAACTCAACAGTTGCACCTCTGTCAAAAATGATTGTGTAGTTATATGGAATCCAAAGAGCATACATAATGATGTTTGTTTCTGGTTCGTCTAAGGTTTCATCAGTATATAATGTACCTGTTCCTCCAGCAGCATACCATTCTTCGTATGTCTTATATTCCATACTGTATCCAATAAATACATAACCTGTACGGAATGGACCATATTCTTTTCTACCTTCAGCAGTATCAACAATTTGTGGAATAACTGTGAAAGTTGTTTCTGTTACATTTTGAACATAGAAATCTTCTCTAGCACCTTCTGGTCCGTATTCACCACCCATAAAGTCGTAATAAACTTGTGTTGACCAAATAGCGTAGATATCGATAACATCTTCAACTGTAGGATCAACAACATATGTTGAACCAACACCTGTTGCAGCGAAACCAACGCCTGTTCCGTCTGCTTTTAAGTTCCAACCTTTCAAGATTTCTGTAGCGCCTGCAATTTGTGAGTATTTTGAAAGGTCTACAATGTCACCACTCTTAAGTCTATAAGTAAATGTTTGAGCGTTTGTTGAACCATCAGTAATTTGATATCCATTACCATTGATTCTAACATCTTTTTCATTACCTAACCAGATAGCATAAAGAACAGTATCTGCATTAAATGCTACAGCTGTTTCTGGATTATAGTTTGAACCAGAACCATCTGAATTGGTATTCCAACCGGTAAATGTATAACCAACTCTAGCAAATCCACATACAGGAAGTGTTACACCACTATTGATATCTGCTATGATTGATTCAACTTGACCTGTGATTTCTTTTGCATCTGCATTTGCATTGAATGTGATTGTGATTTGTTCTACCCAATAAGCATACAATGTTACATTTTGTGGAAGGATTGTATAAGCAGCTTCACCTGCAGCATCGTAAAGCATTGCAATACCACTAAAGTCAGAAGCTGTGTTCCAACCAGCAAGACGATAACCATCTTTAACAAATGCTTGAGCATACTCTGCAAGGCCAAAAGTTCCATCTGATTGCTTTACAACAGCAGTCAATGAATCTTCAATACCTTCAGGAAGGTCACCACCGTTTGCATTAAATGTGATTGTATATTGATTTTCTTCCCAATTTGCAAGGAATTCATATGTATATGATCCATTTGCATCATCAGGTAAGATACCACTTCTTAATATAATATTGTTGTCATTAGGATCTTTAATATCACCGATAATGAGTTCAATTATTTCAATATCTGTATATACATTTCCATTAAATGTCCAACCATTTAATGTATATCCATAGCCTGTTGTTTCATCTGTGTAAGATGTGACTGATGGAGCACTATAACCTGTCATACCTGAAAGAGCACTGCTTGCACCGTATGCAATTGTAAGTGTACGGTTGTTTGCAGGTTTTACAGCATCAACAAGGTTAATTGTAATTACAACATCAGCTGCCCAAGTTGCTGTGAATAAAATGTTTGTTGGATCTGTTGCAGAGAATTCGTATTTTGAGAAGTTAGAGTTGTCAAGAACGAAAGTTGCGTCAGTTTTTGCAAATGAAACTGAACCACTCTTCCAACCTGTAAATGTCTTACCATTTGCTCTAAGATCATTATACAATGTCTTTGCAACACCAAATTCTACACCAACTTCAACATAACTATCTGAGAATTGTGTGTCTGCATTTAAGTATAATGTTGCGCCAACAAAGTTAAATGTTGCTGTATAGTTTGTTTTTTCCCAAACAGCATAGAAAGTAACTTGTTTTGTGCCAATAAAGTTGTCTGAATAGAATGTGTATTCTGATTCTGTAGCGAAATAAACATCGCCGTTATCATCACCACTTGTTGTGCTCCAGCCAAGTAATTTATAACCAGGTCTTACAAAGCCATTACCGTTGTGAAGAGAAATTGTGTTGCCAATTGTTGTGTTAGTTTGTCCAACACCTGTACCACCGTTTGCATTATAGAAAACTGTGATAACGCTTCCACCCCATTCTAATGTAAGTGAAACGTCTGTGTTTGGCATGAGTAAGAATGCTGTTGTTTCTACACGTGTACCGGTCATACTATATGTCCAGCCAATAACTGTATAGTTTGTATCGATAACAGAAAGTCTTGTTGTATCAAACATTGGGATATAACTGTTATATTTTACAAGAACAATTACTTCTGAAGCATTTGTATATGTTGTGCCGTTTAATTCACCTGTAAATAAAGCATTGTTGTTAAAGTTAAATGTAACTCTAAATTCTTTTTCTGCCCATACAGCATAAAGAGTGATTGTACCTTCAACTGATAATGCAGGGTCTAATGTGAAGTACTTATCAGTATTGTGATCAGTGCCTGTTGCATATTCTGCTGCACCATCATAACTTAAAGCCCAACCCTTAAACTCATAACCAGCATCATTATCACCTCTAACAGGAATATATTGTGAAAGGTCAACCTTTTCATCATAGTTAGAAATGATAGGTGTAGGTCTTGTGCTTAAACCATGATTATCACCATTGTAGTCAAGTTGAAGTGCAACTGATCTACCTCTATATACTACATAGAAAGCTGTTGCTTTGTTAACAATTGAAACTGTAGGTGTTTGGATAAGGACTGTGTTATTGCCTTCTTCTAATGAATAGCTTGCACCGTTTCCGTTTGCAAGTGTGTTCCAACCATTAAAGTCGTGGAATTCATCAAGAATAAAGTTATCTTTAACTGCAACATCGTCCATAAGTGCCTTAACTTCTGTAAAGTCAAGTGTTGCACCACGGTCAATCATTATAGAAAGTTTAAATTCGTCTTCAGGTGTTTTGTTTGCGTAGATATCAACTCTGACTTGTTCTACCCAAACAGCATAGAATGTACAATATTCACTTGTAACTAATACTGAAGAACCGTTACCATCAGGGTCAGCAGCATCGAATTTCTTTTCTCCACCACTAACATCTGTTAAACCTGCTAAACGATATCCATCACGAATCATAAATGAAGCAGGAATCATCTTTAATTCGCTACCTTCGTAGACCATAAGTTGAATTGATTGTGTTGAATCAATGATATAGTCTAAGAATTCGTAACCACTATATGTAGGACTTTCTGGATCAAGATCAAATGTCAAAGGACCATCATAAGTACCACCAACAAAGTTGAATGTTACCCAGATTTTGTTTTGAATCCATTGAGCATAGAATGTGATTGTGTCGCCATTAGTGATTTTTTCAATATCATCAATATAATATGTTTCATTTGGATAGAATGCTTGAGTTTCACCTGCAGCATCTAAAGTCCAGTGTGAAAGTGTATAGTATTGTTTTTTGTATACGCCTTGTGCTGTTTCGTTTGTAGGAAGTTTAATGCTTCCACCGAAAACGCCTTCAGCAATGTATTTGTTTGTAGTTGCACTTTCAAATTCACCACCGTTTGTTTCGAAAACAATGTTAACAGGGTTTGGTGTAAATTGTGCATATAATACAACTTCATCTGCAGGCATTGAGAATGAATCGTGATTTTCTGTTGTTGCATCATACCAATCACCTGTACCATCTCTACCTACTGTCCAACGATAGAAAGTATAACCATCTTTTGTTGGAGTGCCGATGTTTCTAATAACAACAGCCTTTCCAAATTTTTCAAGAGAAGTTGCAAATACAGTATCTTTTACGTCGCCAGGAACAATAAATTTAAGTGAGAAAGAATTTTCGTTCCACATTGCGTAAATAGATTTGTCGCCGTCAACCAAGATTCTGTCTGAAATCTTAGAACCTGTTGAAGTTAAGCTCCAACCAAAGAAGCTGTAACCTTGGCTATCAATTGCAAACTTGTATGTTTCAAGTTCTGCAATAGAAACAGTCATGCCACAATATCTTTCGATATAGTAAACATCATTACCACTATCGTATGATAATTCACCTTCAAATCCTGAGATTTCGTATGAAACTAAATCAAGAGTTCCAGGATCTGTGTATTTAGGTGTGTTAGCAACAAAAGTGACTTTTGATTTCCAAACAGCATAGAGTTTCATGTTTGATGTTAATACACCAATTTCATCACCATATTGATAGATTGTGTCACTTTCTGTTGGAATAGGATTTGTTGACCAACCAACAAATATTGCACGTGCTCTTGAAACAGGAGCACCAGCATTGATAATTGCGAATTCAGAACCATCATCTTGTGTGATTGATGGTGGAACAACACCACCTGTATTTCCGTTTCCGTCAAAACTTAAAGTTCTTTGTAAAACCCATTGTGCAATAAGTTTTTCGTTCTTTGCGACAATAGTATATGTTGCTTTACCAACTGCTGAATATTTTAATGTGACTGAGCCATCTTCGCTCTTCCAGCCATCAAATCTGCAGTCTTCTTTTGTTGCAACAAAGTATGGGCTTAAATCAACTGTACCTTGAGAAACTTTAACTGTTAATGTTTCTGTTTCTCTACCATCGAAGTTACCACCGTTGAAGTCAAGAACTAATTCAAATTCTTGTTCAATCCAGATAGCCTTAAATGTATATTGATAAGTGTCGCTTGCAGTATCAAATAATGAACCATCATCAATAACTAACCATAATTTAATGATGTCATATTCGTAATAGATTTCTTCACTAACACCGTCTGTATATAACCAACCACCAAATGTGAATTGTGGACTTGAAACAGTAGGTTCTGCATAATCTTCAAAGTCTTCAGCGATTGTAAGTGAATCTTTGTAACCTTTTGTTACTGTAAGTTCTGTCATTGTTGTTGAAACAGTAGCGCCAACAACAGCAGCTTGATTTATATCAAGAGTGATTTTTACAGGAACACCAACCCATTTTGCATAAAGAACAGTATTTTCAGTGATATCTGTAACTTCTTGACCAGCAGCATAAGTTGTGCCTAAACCATCTTCTTGAGTGTTCCAACCAGCAAATGTGTAATTTGCAAGTGTAAATGTGTTGTCTGCAGCAATAAATGATGCACCAACATCTTTTGTTACGCTAGGAATTGTACCGTTACCACCATTTGCATTGTATGAAACAGTGTAAAGGTCTTGCCATACTACTGTTAAATCAAACCAATATGTTCCTTCTTCAAAAGTTACTCTTGAATCATTTGGTAATGGAAGAGCAATATTTTCTAATTCGTCAAGAGCATATTCGTTTACACCATCAGTAATAAGTTTAATTCTTCTATTTAATTCAGGTGTTGGAGGAAGTTTTCCTGTAGCAGCTAAATTATAAGAATTTGTTGTATTTGGATCATAATGATCGTAATGAATCATGTTGCCATCATTATATAAACGGATATATACAGGATTCCAAATAAAGATAGCTTTAAATGTTACTGTATAACCTGTAAGTGATGACATAACTTGATAACTTTCACGATATGAGTATGTATCTGTACCTGTTAATGTCCAATGGTCGAAAGTCTTAAAATCAACTTCAAACCTTGTACCATCAGGAATATTTACATAAGCACCTTTTGCAACTGTACGAGAAGCAATATCTCCTGTGTGTGTTTCCTCTGTTGTGAATTCAACATTGTACCACATTGCATAAAGTTCAAGGTTGTCTTTACCATCTTGGCTTAAACCTAAATCTCTAAGTGGGAAGTTAAGGCCACCAAGTCTGTAGATTGTTAATGCGTCAAAGCCTTCGCCAACACCTAAAGAAAGATCTTTGTTTGTTGACCAGATAACAGTCCAACCTGTATCTAAAATATGTTGTTTTAAGTCTACGAATTCATCAGGAACTGCAAGTGTAAATTCGCTACCTGCTGTAAGTTGTGAATTTCCACCAACATTTACAAGAGCAGTTCTACTTGTAGCAGTACCATCTTCGTATAATGTGATTGTATAAATCTTTTCCCAAGCTGCATAAAGTTCAACATTTCTTGCAGGCATTGTGAATTCAAATGAATAAGCTTCGCCTGGATTTAAGATAGCATCGTTGTTACCTGTATAAACAAGAGTACCAGCTGATGTAAATTCTGGTGTTTTACCAGCAATAGATGCTGTAAAGCTCCAACCAAGGAATTTCCAACCTGTTCTTGTTACAGATGTTTCATCAAGTAAAACAATGTCTGAACCATAGAAGTAGTCTTGAGTTTTTTCGCCTCTTTGTTCAAAAGCACCACCATTGTAGTTAAGTGTTAATGAATAAAGGTTGATGTCCCAGTGAGCATAAAGTGCTCTTGTCTTGATTGCAAAGCTTCCGTTTATAACTTCTGCTGGGCAACCAGAGTCATCAAGGCAAGTAGCTACATTATTAAAGGTAAAGCCCTTTAATGTGTAACCTTCTTTTGTTAATGTAAATTGTTTGACGAGTGTGTTTTCTTTTCCATTAAGGACTGTGATTTCACCGTCAAAGTTGTTGATTGTCATTGTTGAACCATAGATGATTCTTTCAATAACAATATTATCTTGAGTATTGTTTGTATAAATTGTTACATTGATTTCGCCACCTTCCCAAATTGCATAGAAAGTGATTGTACCAATGTTTTCGATATCATCAGCAGGGTCTACAACGTAAGTTGAATTGTTTGGATAAGTTCCAACTTCAACATTTGTATATAAATCCCAACCTTTGAAGTTATAGTTTGAACGAGTAATATAATCTGTTGTTGGAAGAGTAAAGCTTCCACCTTCAATTACACCTGAAACAGTGTAAATTTTTGTGTCTGAATCATAAGAAACTGATGTTGTATAGTCGAATTGACCATAACCATCATTTGTTTGGTTTTTATTATAAGAATAGAAACCTGAGTATGAATTTGCGCCATAATCCCAACTTGCAAGATCTGTAGCATCTTCATTTACTTTAAATTGAACACTATATTGTTTAATCCATTGTGCATAGACAATAAAGATATTATTTTCTGAGTCATAAGCTGGTGATGAACCATCTTTATCTAAACCGATAGGATCACCAATTTTATAAATTGCACCTGTACCATCTGCTTTAGTGTTATATCCCATAAGGACATATCCTGTACGGACAGGTTCAACAAAAGCGTCTGTAGCACCAACATAAATTGGGCCTGTGCTTAATGTGATAGATGCACCTTCGTAGTATGTAAACTCTTGTGGAGTACTTCCTTCAAAGTTTGCATCAATTACGATTTGAACTTCATTTCTTTGCCATATTGCATAATAAGTAGTATCTTTGTCAGTAACGTTGCTTTCGGTAATCTCATTTACATCGCCTGGCTTGTAGATAGTTGAAACACCATCTCCAACCTTAGCATCAGGATTGTCTGACCATCCAACAAATGTATATGTTGGAACTGCAGCACCGGTATATTCAGGGAAGATATATTCTTCTCTAAAACGAGCAGTGATTGTTGTCGTATAATCTTCTTCGATTAAGCCATCACCACTACCTTCACACGACGAGAAGTTTGGTCTAAGATTGATATCAGCTTCATTACCGATATAGTGTAGATATAATGTTGTATCATGGTTTTTAAATGTATAAGCATCTGTTGGTTGATATGTAATTCCGCCATCTTTTGTATCTGAGAAACCAACAAGTTGATAGAATAATCTAATGAATTGACCATAGGTTGCTTTTGAAACACCCATATTGACTTCGTCTTCATATAAAACATCGCCAACTTGGAAACCTGTGCCATCATCTGTTGTGAATATCAAGTTTGCATTTGCAAGTTGATAATCTTGTGTATACTTTCCTTCAATTGTACCGATATAAACATATCTATCGGAATCTTTTTCGTATAAGTTCTTTGAGTAAATGTTAACTTTGGTAGTAATTGTGTCCCATCCTGCATAAAGAGTCATACTCTTTTCAACAGGCTTATCAAAATCTTCGAAAGGAATTCTGTAGTCTGGATCTTCGTACCAGCCAGTGAAGATGTACCCAATATCTGCACTGGTCGGATCATCTATATCCGGCAACGTATCGCCTTTTCGCAAACTGATAGTTGGCATATCGTTAAATGGGGCTGTTACAAACTTAACAGTAATCGCACCTGTCATTAAGACGACCAATCCAACGACACCTGAAATTACGCATAACAAAACAACAAGCGAAATTAAAACTTTCTTTCGTTTGCCTTTTGATTCTTCAGGATCGCCTGGTGTTTTTACTTTTTTGCCTTTAGGGAGATTCCCAGCAGGTTGTCCACCATTAGGTGCAGCAGCGTTTGGTGCTTGACCTGGTTTTTGTGATGGGTGGCCTTGTGCGGCATTACCAGCAGGTGCAGGACCATTAGGTCTTGGAGCAGCATTTGGTGCGCCTGGTCTTTGACCTGGTGCATTAGGTGCGGCTGGTCTTGGTGCGCCTGGTGCGTTTGGTGCCATAGGTCTACCTGCATTTGGAGCCATTGGTCTTTGGCCCGGTGCGTTAGGTGCAGGTGGTCTTGGTGCCCCCGGTGGAGTACCTCCTTGATTCATATTTGGCTTGTTTAAATTTGGGTTTTGATTTAAGTCTGCCATTGTTTTAATCTCCTTAGAATAGATTTTGTATTCAACGCAAAAAAAATTCAATTTCTCAAACTTTTTTAACATTGAAAATTGAACACATTTCTAGCCATATTTTATTGTCTGATTTATTCTAGCACAAATAAAAACAAAAAGCAACAAAATATTATATATTTATATACTAAAGTTTATAATATTTACTATAGTTATGTAACTGCGTTTTTTTGGACAATATAAACAAATAAATTTTTTTTATAAAACTTTGTTTGACAAATGAAAAATTAGCAGGTTGTCAAGCAAAATTTAAAATTATTTTTTGTGTTTTTTAAAAAAATGAACTTTTTTTAATGTTTTTTTGTGTTTTTTTGCTATATTTTTAATCATTTTGTAATTTTAAGAAATATTTTTTGTTTTTTTGTAAATGAATTTTTTTTAATTTTGCCACTTTTTATCAAAAAAACATTTTTAAAAAAATAAAAAAAGACGAAAATTTTTCGCCTTTTTGATTAAATCTCCCTTCTTGCTTCGATCGCACGGGATAGTGTTACTTCGTCTGCATACTCTAAATCACTTCCCATTGATATACCTTGAGCAAGTCTTGTAACCTTTATTCCTAATGGTTTTAATATTTTTGCAATATAAAGTGCTGTGGCTTCCCCTTCAACATCTGGGTTTGTTGCCATAATAACTTCTTTTATGTCTTCTGTGTTTAATCTTGTCAAAAGTTCCTTAATGCGAATATCGTTTGGCCCCCTTCCTTCAAGTGGACTTATACAACCATTTAAAACATGGTACAAACAATTCAAATTTTTAATCTTTTCTAAAAGTGCAACATCTTTTGCTTCTTTAACAACACAAATAATGTTGCTTGTCCTTGTTCTACAAATATCACACAAATCGTCTTCAGCAAAATTGCCACAAGTTTTACAGAACTTTACATTAAGTTTAGCATCAATAATAGAAGACGAAAGATTTTTTACATCTTCCGTTTCAGCGTTTAGTATTGAGTAAGCATATCTTTGAGCAGTTTTAAAACCTACCCCAGGTAGCATCATAAATGCCCCTATCAATTTATCTAATGATTTTGGCATAATTTTTCCTTTATATTATAGTGCGCCACTTAATGGACCCATAACATCACGGCTTAGTGCTTCTGCTTTTGTTTGAGCATCGTTGATTGCAGCCATAATTAAATCTTCTAACATTTCAACATCGTCTGGGTCAACAGCTTCAGGTTTAATTCTTATTCCTTTGATAACATTTTTTCCGGTGATAACAACTTCGACCATTCCACCACCTGATGCACCTACAAGTTCAGTTTCTGCAAGTTCAGCATTTTTTCTCTCTAGGTCAGCTTGCATCTTTTGTGCTTGCCTAATCATGTTTTGCATATTGCCTCCACCGAAGCCACCCATACCTCTAAATCCTGCCATAATAAATTCTCCTTTTTTTAATCAACAATTTTTAATTTTTCATCAAACAATTTTAGCAATCTTTTTTTGTTTTCTAAAACAACATTTTTTTCAGGAATTTGTTTTTCAACATTTAGCCTTAAACTGTTATCAATAAGTCTTAACACTTTTTCGATGTTTTTAAAATTGTCTTCAGCTTTTAGTACATTATAAAGATATTCTTCTTTTACAAAAACTGTCAACACATTTTCATCAATTTCTACATTCCTAATTTCACCACACGCTGTGTGAAGTGCAACAAGATTCATTTGTCGAAGCGAATATATAACCTTTCCCCATATTACATTTGGTTTAAGATTTACTTCAACTTTTTCTTTTATTGTTTCTGTTTTCGATGATGAAAGATTTTCAATTTCTCCATCATCGTTAATTAGTTTTTTTTTTGATTTAAACTTGCACACTCTAGCGCTGTGATTTCAATCAAAACTCTAGGAGATAATGCATACTTTAATTCTGCTTCAATAGCACTAAATTTTTCCATATAAGTCAACAATTTTTCATTATCAACTTTTTCTGCTTGAGCCTTCCAAAGTTCATAAGTTTCTTTTGATTGATTTAAAATTTGATTGCTATCTTGACAATTTTTTATAACCAACAAATTTCTAAAATGAACTGTTAAATCTTTACCTAAAACAATAAGGTTTTTACCCATATTATATGCAGTATTTATCTCATCTAAAACACCACCTACGTTGCAAGCGATTATCTGGTCGGCAAGATTATAAACGGTTTGTTTATCGCTTAATCCCAAGATGTTTAGGACTGTTTCATATTCTACTTTTCCATTGCCAAATGCGACCACACAGTCGGCAATTGACAAAGTGTCTCTAACGCTGCCCTCGCCTGCATTTGCGATTGCGCCGACCGATTGTTCGTCATAAGCAATTTCTGACTTTTCAAAAACATTTTTTAATACTTTTATAAGAAGTTCTACAGACAATAATCTAAAATCAAATCTCATACAACGAGATAAAATTGTTGCAGGAAGTTTGTGAACTTCTGTTGTTGCCAAAATGAAAATTGCGTGAGCTGGTGGCTCTTCTAAAGTTTTAAGCAAAGCGTTAAAAGCGCTATCTGTAAGCATATGAACTTCGTCAATAATATATACTTTATACTTGCCATTTATAGGTGGATATTTTATCTTTTCTCTAAGTTCTCTTATCTCATTTACACCATTATTTGATGCTGCGTCAATCTCAAAAATATCGACATTATTTGTCTCACTTAATGCCTTACAAACTTCACATTTTCCACAAGGAGAACCATCAATTGGCGACAAACAATTTACTGCTTTTGAAAAGATTTTTGCACAAGTTGTTTTGCCTGTACCCCTACTTCCGGTGAACAAATATGCGTGTCCAACTTGGTTCTTTTTTATTTGATTTGTAAGTGTTTTTACAATATGGTCTTGACCGACAACATCATCAAAAGTGGTTGGTCTAAACTTTCTGTAAAGTGCTAGATATGCCATATTTGTTTTCCTTTTAATTTCTTAAAAACTTTAATTTTATTTTAATCCTATTTAGTGCATTGTCAATGCTTTTAGGGTCTCTTTTCAAATTTTGTGCAATTTCAATATAGTTTCTACCTGTCATATATTGTATCAAAACTGACTTTTCAAAACTGCTTAGAGCGTCTTCAATAAGTCCATTTATCTCCGAAATTCTTTCCTTAAAAAGCACGCTTTCTTCAGGAGATAAACTGTTTGAACTTATATAAATTCCGGTTTCATCATCGCCATCATCGTCGTCATTATTTCTTTGTTGAACGATAATTTTGCCTTGATTACTTATCGAAAAATAAGTGTTTAGTGGTAAATTTTTATTGCGATTATTTGTCCTAACAGCTGTTTCAATTTGCCTTTTTATACATACTGCAGCAAAGGTTTTAAAACTTGCAACACTGTCTGTTTTGTATCCTAAACAGGCTTTATATAAACCTATCATACCTTCTTGAACAAGGTCGTCAGTGCCTGCACCAACCAAAAAATATTTTCTTGCAATGGCGTTTACGAGTGGTTTATATCTTGCAAAAAGTTTATCTAATGCGTCAGTATTTCCTTGCCTTGCTATTTCAACAAGTTCTATATCTGTCATACTTTAATTCCTTTGTCTTATGATTTCATAAAGCACAGCACTTGTAGCAGTTGAAGCATTAAGAGAATTTACTTTTCCAAACATAGGAAGTGAGATTGCCCCATCACAAAGCTTCTTTGTGAGTTGAGAAACACCCTTTCCTTCGCTTCCAATAACAACAGCAATTGCGCCTTTTAAGTTGGTTTTAAATACAGAATCGCCGTCCATATCAGTTGCAAAAACCCAAACATTTTCTTCTTTTAATCTTTGAATTTCGTCGTTTATATTTGTAACTCTTGCAATTTTTACATGATTGATTGCGCCACAACTTGTCTTAAAAACAGTATCATTTACAGCACAGCATCTTCTGTTTTGAATAATAATACCGTGTGCACCAACGCACTCACAAACCCTAACAATGCTTCCTAAGTTGTGTGGGTCCTCGATGCCATCTAAAATAACAATTAAAGGGTCTTCATTTCTTTGTTTTGCAAGTTGTAAAATATCGTCAGTTTCGCAATACTTAAAATCAGTTACTTCAGCAACATATCCTTGATGATGTTCGCCATATTTATCTAAAACCTTTTTGTCAACAAACTCAACTCTAATGCCTTTTTCTTTTGCTTTTTTGACAATTTCTTTACTTGTTGCATCGTAAATTTTGTTGTTTATAAGTATTTTATTGATTGTTGTACCGCTGTTTATTGCTTCATAAACACTATTCTTTCCGTTTATAATCATTTTTCGCTCCTAATATCTTTTGTTGCAAGTTGTAAAATCTCGTTTAACCTGTCTTTTTGACCACTTAAATACAAGTATCCTAGTACTGCTTCAAAAGCAGTGCTTCTTTTATAATCTCCAAGACTAGCATTTTTTGAAACAGTGTTTGTTTTTGTGTTTCTGCCACGCCTTAGGACATCTTTTTCTTTTTCAGTTAAAATAGGCTCAACGATATCAAGTGCAGCGCTTTGTGCAGTCGCCTTTACATATTTTGTTGATTTTTTATGAAGCTCTCCACTTTTTGCCTGAGTTGTACTACAAAATATAGTCCTAATATACAACGAATAAACTGCATCTCCAACAAACGCAAGTGAAACAGCATTTAGGTTATATGCTGTAAGCTCGTCCATAAATTTACTTGCAAAAAAATCTTCTTCTACCATAGTTAACATTATAGCACATTCTTTACATTTATGCTATTGTTTTTTTAGCAATAAAAAAGGGCTAAATTGCCCTTATTTTCTAGAGTTTATTCTAGCACTTATTTTTTAGTTTTTTATACAAAAAACGCAAAACTCAATTACCCTTATCCCCTAAAAAGCCGATAATTCCACATAAAACGGCATAACACACCTTCTCTCTATATTCCTTGTCTAAAAGAAGTGCTTCTTCTTCGGGATTACTTATAAACCCGCACTCGACAATTACAGCAGGTGTTTTCGTACAATTTGTTATATAATAATCTCCAACTGCAGCATCACTTTTTGCATATGGTAATTCCTTTATGAATTGCTCTTGGATAGATGTTGCAAGAAGTTTCCCCTTATCATTTTCCTTATTATAAAAAGTTTGCGCACCCCTACATTGTTTTAGGGGAAAACTATTCATATGAATAGAAACAACAATATCTGCCCTAGAGTTATCAATAATCTCCTTTCGCTTTTTCATATCGCTACGCTTTAGGTTTTGAGCATTGCTATCATATAAACCATTTTTGTTTGTCCTTGTCATAACAACGCCTATTCCAAACTGATTAAGAAGATTTGATAAAGTTTTTGCATATTCTAGGTTTAAATCTCTTTCTAAAACTCCTGTGGTTTTGCCAACACTTCCACCATCAATACCACCATGGCCTGCATCAATAACAACGATATTAGAATACGCTTCTCCTATAACTAACTCCGTCTTTTTAAAACAACCCAAAATAACAGCAAAACAAAAAACAACAAAAATTATAATTGAAACAACTGCTACATATTTTTTGGCAACAAATGTATGTATACTTTTCATATACTTTAATTATATTTTTTGTTTTACAAATATATTCAAAACACATACTAAACAACTTTATTTTATATAAGTTGACCATTGAAAATAGGGCGTTTTTGTAGTAAAATTATATTAGGAGATTGTTATGAAACAAGAAGATGTTTTTGGTATGATTGAAAGAATAAACAGTCCATACCTTGAAAACAATTGCATAGAAAGAAACCCTAGCATTTTTAGATTTACGTCCCCTACGGTTTTAATGGTTGGTGGAAATGATACAAACGAGCCTAGAAAAGCAAATGGGTATTGCAAATTTTTTGAAGAAATTTGTTCTCATCTTGATCACGAGCAAATCAAAAAATATGGGATATACTATAAGTCAGGCGAATATAGTGATGCGGCTATTGGACAAGTTATGTGCGATTCTTTGTTAAAACCTCTATATTTAACAGCATCTGGAAGTTTGCGCCCATTAGAAGAAATCAAACAACGCTTTGCAAATATAAACATCTTTACACACTGTAAAGGCTCGACTGTTGTAACGCATATGGGAAGGGCTGTAAAAGAAAGTTTGTTAAGTTATGGACTTAGCGAAGAAGAAGTTTTGTCTGCAACACAACAAATATTTGTAGCACACTATGCACCATTTCTTGACACAATGAAGGATACCGTTTTTAATAATGCATTTTTCTTCTCAGGAAGTGACCAACTTATTTTTTCTGATACATTTTTTAAAAGATACCTTGTTTCTCCAAACGATTTTATCAATTACGCCGGTTGTGGAAGAATTTACGAAAACTACGGAAATGTTTACTTTTATACAGACTGCTTAGGAGATGACGATACCCAAAACGACCACCACATACCTGTAATTAGAAACAATTTTGGACATTATCGTTGTGAAGCGATGTTGGGTTGCATTGAAAAAATGTTTAGTGTTTACACAAATCGCTCAATTGTTTCAAACAAAATAGGTCGTGCAGTTGAAATAGATAGGTCAAAAGTTTGTAGCGAAATGAGAGAAAATATTGCTCGCCTTGAAGAAAGCCACGTAGAACAAGAAGAAAAATTCAAAAGCGAAACCTACCACCCAGAATATCTTGTTAAGTGTTATGCAGCAATTGCAAACTACTTTAACTACAAACAAACACACGATAAAACTTATGAAATTGCAGATTCTTCAAAACCATCAGAAGAAGAAACAATAAGGGGAGAAATTATTTCAGCCTTACCACAAGATTCAACACAAGATGACGAATCAGCACAATAAACAAAAAAAGACCACAAATTGTGGTCTTTTTTTTATAAATCAATATTAGAAACTGCTGAAAGGTCTATATCTGATATACCTTCATCATTTATCAAATCAAAATAACCCATACAAGCAATCATTGCTGCATTATCTGTACAAAGTGAGAATGGTGGAAGATAAACTTTTATTCCATTTTTTTCTCCTTCGCTAACTGTCCTACCTCTTAAATAACTGTTTGCAGAAACACCACCAGCAAGTGCAAGTTTATCAACGCCGTATTCCTTACAAGCCCTTATTGCCTTTTCGACCAAACCGTTAACGGCTTGTGTTTGGAAAGAACAACATATATCTTCAACAGGAATTGGTTCATTTTTTTGATTTAGTCTGTTTACATAATTTATAACAGCTGTTTTGATTCCACTAAAACTACAATCAAAACTTTTTGCCAAAACATCGTGTTTTACAAACTCGATATTGTTTTTACCAACTTTTGATAATTTATCAACCTTGGGTCCACCAGGGTATCCAAGACCGATAACCCTTGCAACCTTATCAAATGCTTCACCGATTGCATCATCACAGGTGCTACCGATTTTTGTTTGATTGATATAATCATCAACCCTTACAATTGCAGTATGTCCACCACTTACGATTAGTGCCATAAAAGGTGGCTCTAAATCCTTGTTTGCAATATAGTTTGCAGCGACGTGACCTTTAATGTGATTTACTGCAATAAGTGGTACTGAAAGTGAATAAGCGAGAGATTTTGCAAAGCCAACACCCACCATAAGGGCGCCAATTAGGCCTGCACCGTAAGTTACGGCAATTGCATCTATTTCACTAAGAGACACATTTGCCTGTTTTAGCGATTCATTTAAAACATTGTCGATTGCTTCGATATGGTTTCTTGAAGCAACTTCTGGGACAACACCACCAAACCTTGTGTGTATTTCAATTTGACTTGAAATAACATTGCTTAAAACTTCTCTGCCGTTTTTGACAACTGCAATAGATGTTTCGTCACAACTTGATTCTATCCCTAAAACAATAATGTCTTTTTTGTTTTTTAATTCTTTTAGTTTTTCTCTCACTTTATCTTTATACATTTTATTTATTTGCCTTTTTTAAGTAATCTAAAATAAAAGGTTTTATTTCGCCGTCCATAACACCATTTACATCAGATGTTTCAAAATTTGTCCTATGGTCTTTTACCATTGTATATGGGCAGAAAACATAAGACCTAATTTGACTGCCCCATTCAATCTTCTTTAACTCGCCTTTAATATCGTTAATATTTTTTTGTCTTTCTTCTTCGGCAAGGGCAAGAAGTTTGCTTTTTAAAACCTTAAAAGCCATTTCTTTATTTTGAATTTGACTTCTTTGATTTTGACAGGTAACAACAATACCTGTTTTAAAGTGTGTGATTCTAATGGCTGAATCAGTTTTGTTGATATGTTGACCACCAGCACCACTACTTCTGTATGTATCAACTCTTACATCTTCAGGGTTTATAACAATGTTGTTATCGTTTTCGTCGATTTCAGGAGTTATATCAACAGAAGCAAAACTTGTGTGTCTTCTCTTATTTGCGTCAAACGGAGAAATTCTAACAAGTCGGTGTACACCTTTTTCTGCTTTTAGGTAGCCATACGCTTTTTCGCCTTCAACTGAAAAAGTTACACTTTTAATACCTGCTTCATCTCCGTCTAAAAGGTCTAACTCTTCAACCTTAAATCCTTCTCTTTCGCAATACCTTAAATACATTCGGTAAAGCATAGAAACCCAATCTTGTGCTTCTGTACCACCAGCACCTGCGTGTAAAGAAATAATTGCATTGTTGCTATCATATGGTGCATTAAGAAGTGTTGATAAGGTTGTTTCTTCTATGCCTTCGTATAATTTTTTTAGTTTTTGGTCGATAGAAGAAATCAAACTTTCGTCTTCTTCAAGTTGTAGGTACTCACATTCAAACTGAATATCTTCAAAAAGAGAAACTAATTCTTTAATTTTGTTTAGTTTTCCTTCTATTTCTTTTTGTTTTTTACCATTTGCTTTAACTTTTGCCATATCAGACCAAAAGTCTTCTGCTTGTTGCTCTTGTTTTATTTTTTCGAGTTCCTGATTTAAACCTGCTTCGTCAAAGACACTCCTTAACATATTCAAGTTTTGTTTTAAGATTATTTAGTTTTGAAATTTGTTCGTCAAGTACTAACATATTTCTCCTTATTTTGCGCCACAGCAGTTTTTATATTTTCTACCACTACCACAAGGACAAGGTTCATTTCTTCCAACAACCTTATCATTTTTTGCTTGAACTGTTGTTTTTTCGTTTGTTTGTGTTTGAATTTTGTCTCTAACTTTCATTTGAGGTGGTTCTTTAATTTTTACATTTAAAAGGAAAGTTGATGTATCTTCTTTGATTTTTTCAGTCATTTTTTCAAACAACATATGACCTTCTCTCTTAAACTCAACAAGTGGGTCATGACCACCGTATGCTTGAATACCGATTTCCTTTTTTAAGATATCCATTGTGTCGATATGATCCATCCATAAAACATCAACAACACGAAGAAGGAAATATCTTTCTAACTTTGAGAAATCGAAGTTTAATTCGCTTGCTTGTTTTACAACATTTTCATATCTTTCGATAACTTTATTTAAAACTTTTTCGTAAACATCGTTAACTTCGCAATCTTCAACAAATTCTTCTGTTAAAAGATTTGTGCCTTTAGGGAAAAGTCTATCTTCTAGGGCACTATTTACTTCTTCTAAATCCCATTCAAAGTATGGTTTATCATCGCTTAAAAGACCAAAAATGATTCTTTCAACAGTTGCAGGGAACATTGATAAGATTTCTTCGTGAACATCTACGCCGTCTAAAACTTTGTTTCTTTCGCCATAGATAATGTTTCTTTGAGTGTTCATAACATCATCGTACTCTAAAACAAACTTACGAGATGCATAGTTTTGTGCTTCGATTTTCTTTTGTGAAGATTCAATCATATTAGAAAGCATTTTTACTTGGAAAGGAGTATCTTCGTCAACACCAAAGAAAGTTACAATCTTTTTCCATTTGTCGCCACCGAAGATTCTAATCAAATCATCTTCCATAGAAACAAAGAAAACTGACATACCAGGGTCACCTTGACGACCAGCACGACCACGCAACTGATTGTCAATACGTCTACTTTCGTGTCTATCTGTACCGATAATGTAAAGACCACCAAGTTCCTTTACCTTTTCTTTTTCTGCATCGGTTTCTTTTTTAAATTTTTGGTAGATTTCATTATACTCTTCTTTAAGTTTTCTCATATCTTCACTTAAAGTTGTTGTATATGATGAAACAAGGTCTATTTCAGCATCAGTATGACCTTTATCTCTTAATTTTTTCTTTGTTAAGAATTCAGCATTACCACCGAGCAAAATATCTGTACCACGACCAGCCATGTTTGTTGCAATTGTAACAGCACCTATTCTACCAGCTTGGGCAACAATTTCAGATTCTTGTTCGTGGTTTTTAGCGTTAAGGACAACGTGTTTGACTTTTTCACGTCTTAGGGCTTCGCTAAAGATTTCACTCTTTTCAACAGTTGAAGTACCGATAAGAATAGGTCTGCCTGTTTCGTGATATTTTTTAACTTCTCTAACAACAGCTCTTATTTTTGCTGCTTGAGTTTTGTAGATAATGTCAGGCATATCTTGTCTAATGGTTGGAAGGTTTGTAGGAATTGTAACAACGTCAAGTCTGTAAATACCATTAAACTCTGCTTCTTCAGTTTTTGCAGTACCTGTCATACCACTAAGTTTTTTGTATAGACGGAAATAGTTTTGGAATGTAATTGTTGCAAGAGTTTTATTTTCGTCTCTAATTTTTACATTTTCTTTAGCTTCGATAGCTTGGTGTAAACCTTCGCTATATCTTCTGCCCGGCATAATACGACCGGTAAATTCGTCAACAATTAAGATTTCGCCATCTTTAACAATGTAGTTATCATTTAACTTCATAATAAAGTTTGCTTTAAGTGCACTGTTAATATGGTGGTTTAACTCAATGTTATTGATATCAGAAAGGTTGTCAACTTTAAAGAATCTTTCAGCCTTTTCAATACCTTGTTCTGTCAAACGGATTTGTTTTAACTTTTCGTCAATTTCAAAATCGTCTGTTTCTTTTAAACCTTTTGCAAATCTTTGAGCTGTATAGTACATCTCATTTGATTTCATACCCCTACCACTGATGATAAGTGGTGTTCTTGCTTCATCGATTAAGATACTATCAACTTCGTCGACGATTGCAAAGTTATGACCCCTTTGAACCTTTTGTTTAATATCTTGAACCATGTTGTCACGAAGATAATCAAAACCAAGTTCGTTGTTTGTGCAATATGTGATATCACAAGCATATGCTTTTCTTTTTGCTTCTTCGTCCATACCAGCAACAGCAACACCAACAGAAAGGCCTAAGAATCTGTGAACTTTACCCATCCACTCTGCGTCTCTTTTGGCAAGGTATTCGTTGACAGTTACAACGTGAACACCTTTCTCGCTTAAAGCGTTAAGATATGAAGGAAGTGTTGCAACCAAAGTTTTACCTTCACCTGTTCTCATTTCGGCAATTCTACCTTGGTGCAAAGCAATACCACCCAAAAGTTGAGTGTGGAAGTGTTTCATACCTAAAACCCTAAAACTTGCTTCTCTTACAGTTGCATATGCTTCTGGTAAAATATCATTTAAAGTTTCGCCATTTTGAAGTCTGTCTTTTAAAGTTTTTGTCATCTTCATAAGTTGAAGGTCTGACTTCTTTGAAAACTCTTCATCGAGTTCTTCAATCTTTAAAGCAATCTTCTCTAATTTCCTAACATTCCTTGTGTTTTCAGAACAAAAAATATTTGATAAAAAGCCCATTTCGTAATTCTCCTAAATACTGTAATATTTTACTACAAAACTATAAAAAAATAAAGGGTTTTTTGCTGTTAACCCTTTATTTTGTTTTTTATATTTTTTAGTCCAACAAAGTATGACAAAATGTGATAACATTTATCATTTTTACCTTTGCCGAATTTAAAACTCGCGACACTTCTTCTACCGTTGCACCCGTCGTAAAAACATCGTCAACAAGCAAGATTTTCTTTGCCCTAACTTTGTTTGAATTTGCAACAACAAAACTGTTTTTTAGATTTTTTAATCTCTCGTTATAACCTAAACTTGCTTGATTTTTAGTGTTTCCTATCTTAAATAAAACATCATCAAAAACAGGCTTGTTTAGTAATTTTCCTATCTCTTTTGCTAAAATTTCACTTTGATTATAACCTCTAGATTTCTTCCTTTTTATGTCTAATGGGACATATAAAATTATGTCAAAATCAAATTCAAATTCTTCAATTTTTTTACACATAAAATGTGCTAAAACAGGTGCTAAATACTCTGCATTTCCGTACTTAAATTTATGAATAATTTGCCTTGTAAAATCATCAAAATTAAAGCAAGCAACTGCCCTATTAAAAGCGTGTTTTTTGTCTTTGCAAAAGTCACAAACCATAGATAAATCCTTGAGTTCAACCCCACACTTGATGCAAGATTTTTCTATCGGTTTTAAGTCATTTTTGCAAGTTTCACATACCCCAATTTCTGTGTCTAAAAACATCTCTTTTTGACATATCAAACACTTGTTTTTAGGGGGTATAATTTTATCAAAAATGTTTAGTATTTTTTCTTTTATTTTCACGAATACAAAAACTCCACTTTGTTCTTTTGTTGCTTAATAAATTCGCAAAGCATACTGTATCTATTTGCTGTGTAATTATTAAAAATCATTCTTGCAATATTCTTTTTAGGTCCTACCAAAACAACAAGTTTTTTAGCCCTTGTGACAGCAGTATATAAAAGATTTCTTGTAATAATTTGACTAGACCCTGCAACAACCGGAATAACAACAACATCAAATTCGCTACCCTGACTTTTATGAATTGTTGTAGCATAACAAATTTGCAATTCGAAAATATCTGCCCTACTATAAGTACATAATTTATCGTCATCAAAAAGAACATTTGTCTCTCCTGTTTGATAATCGATTTTTATAATTGTACCCATATCTCCATTAAAAACGCCTTGACCTTTTTCATAAACACCGTCAACATCTTTTACCCATTCAAGGTTGTAATTATTGACAACTTGCATAACCTTATCACCTTCCCTATAGGTTACGTTTTCAAACACAAGTGCTTTTTTAGAAATGATATCAGGGTTTATTATTGATTGTAATTCTTTGTTTAATCTGTCAACCCCACAAGCACCACTTCTCATAGGCGCTAGAACTTGAATATTTTGTGGCTCAAGTTTTGTAAAGTTAGGAAGTCTTGTTGTAACAAGTTCGACAACAGTATTCAGCATTGATAAACTATCTTCTCTGCTTTCGTAGAAAAAGTCGTCGCCTTTATTTGATAAGTCTGGCATTTTACCTTGATTTATCAAGTGAGCGTTACTTATAATCAAACTTTTTTCACTTTGTCTATATATATATGACAGTTGTACAACTTCAATTACGCCACTGACCAACATATCGTGCAAAACATTTCCAGCACCAACAGATGGCAATTGGTCTTTATCTCCTACAAAAATAACTTTGCAGGTGTTTGGAAGAGCTTTTAACAAATTATAACAAAGTGATATGTCAAGCATAGAAACTTCATCAACGATTACAACATCTGCAGGCAGTTTGTTTTTATCATTATAGGAAAAAACTGTGCCTTCATTGTCCGTATAATTGACTTCTAAGGCCCTATGTATCGTACTCGCATTTTCTCCACAAGATTCAGATAATCTCTTTGCAGCCCTACCTGTAGGGGCTAAAAGATAGAATCTAGACGTAATATTTTTTAGAATTTGCAATATACACTTAACAATTGTAGTCTTACCGGTACCAGGACCACCTGTTATAATACAAACTTGCTCTGTTACAGCTTTTCTAACAGCATTTTTTTGGTCTTCGTGTAAAGTTATCTTATTTACTCTTTCAAACTCAGCAATCTCTCTTTCAACATCTAAAGATTGCTCTGTTTTGGAAATATTTATGATATTTAATTTTTGCGCAACAGCTTGCTCCATAAAGTAAAACTGTTTGAGCATTACAATAGGTGTGCCTTTTGTGGAAAACGCTTTTACAACATTGTCCATAATAAGACTCTCTAAGGCAGAATTAAAAAGGTCATAAAAACTTTCTTGGTTTAGGCCTAAAAGTTTTATAAGGGA
>JAZSQZ010000004.1:0-13635 GCA_045538175.1 Clostridia bacterium | reverse complement strand
TATTATGATTTCTCTTCTTGCAAGAAGCAGAGAAGTTGAAACTGTTATCCCTAAAGTTAACAACGATATTTTCTGTGATATGTCAAAAGAAATTTCACTTCATACAGTTGTTTCTCCAAAGAAAGTTACTTCACAAAAAATTGTTAGATTTATCAGAGCACTTCAAGTTCCTGAAAGTAGCAGTGTATTGACTCTATACAAACTTGCAAATGATAGGGCTGAAGCAATTGAGTTTTCAGTTGGAACAAATGAAAAGTTTGTTAGTAAAAAAATCAAAGAACTTGGTATTAAAGAAAAAGTTTTAATTGCGAGTATCATAAGAAAAGGTGGTATCATTACACCTATCGGCGAAACAGAAATTGAAGAAAATGACAGAATTGTTATCATAGCAGATGCTTCATTACAAATAACAGAAATTGAGGATATAATCTAATATGAATGTTAAAATGATTTTCTATATAATAGGTTGGATTTTGGTTATCTTGTCCGGCTTGCTTGTTATCCCACTTATCCTGTCCTTTTGTTATAGAGATGGGGCAGAGTTAAGTTTTGTTTGGACTATCCTTATGGCATTTATTCCGGGTGGAATTATGATATGTTTTCCACCAAATAAAAACAACAAGCAAATTGGTGCTAGAGAAGGTCTTATTATTGTAGGTCTCAGTTGGATACTTGTTACAATCATAGGTGCTTTCCCATTCTATTTCTCAGGCACAATAGGAAGTTATATCGATTCCTTCTTTGAAACTGCTTCTGGTTGGTCAACAACAGGTGCTAGTGTTATGTCAAATGTTGAAGGGGCAGCCAAAAGTGTTATGTTTTGGAGAAGTTTCAATCAATGGGTTGGTGGTATGGGAATCCTTGTTTTCGTGCTTACCATTTTACCAAACTCAACAGCAAGTTCGCTTCATATTATGAAGTCTGAGGTTCCTGGTTCACAAGTTGGCAAAATTGTTTCTAAAATCAAAGTTACTGCAAGAATTTTATATGTAATTTATGCAGTCATCACAGTTGTAGAAGTTATCCTTTTGATTTGTGGTGGTATCGGTGTTTATGACTCATTTGTGGTATCATTTTCAACAATGGCTTCTGGTGGCCTATCTGTAAAATCGGCAAGTATCGCTGGATACGGAAGCACTTATGTTTCAATTGTTGTTATGATATTTATGTTCTTAACAGCAATCAACTATAACCTATTTTATCTTATCCTAATTGGTCAAGCAGGTCGTGCTTTTAAGAATGAAGAATTAAGATGGTACCTTGGTATAATCTTATTATCAGTTTTTGCAATTGTCCTAAATATAAGGCACTTATATTCAAACTTCGGCACAGCGCTTCTTGATTCATTCTTCCAAGTTGTTTCGCTTATTACCACAACAGGTTTTACAACTACTGATTATACGATGTGGCCAATGTTTTCCCAAGCAATACTATTATTTGTAATGTTTGTTGGTGGTATGGCAGGTTCAACCGGTGGTGGATTTAAGGCTTCTAGATTTGCAATTTTAACAAAAGCAACCTTTAAAAAGAGTAGAAACTTTATAAGTCCAAGAAATGTTTCTGTTGTCAAAATGGAAGGTAAGGCCGTTGAAGAAAGCGTATTAAATGGAATTTATACTTTCTTTGCAGTCTATATGGCAATATTAGCATTTGGCACAATATTTATTACAATTTTTGACGGAATCGATATTCAAACAAGTTTCTCTGGTGTGTTGACTTGTCTTAGCAATGTTGGCCCTGGTATCGGCGTTTTAGGACCGGGTGGAACATTTGCTTGCTTGTCACCTGTGTCAACATTGTTCTTGGGCATTGTTATGCTTGTTGGAAGATTAGAGATTTTCCCAATCTTAATGTTGTTCTCAAGAAGAACTTGGCAAGTTAGAAAATTTAATTAAAACAAAAAGACTAGTTGGTTTTTGGACTAGTCTTTTTTTTGTTTTTTATTTTCCATAAGTTTTTATAATTTGTTGATAAAATATATTTGGTCGGTTTTAAAACCCCTTTATTTTAAAGGGATATATCTGTTTTTTTAGTGGCAAGCACAACAAAACCGACTATGTAATTTTAAAAATAAAAACAAAAAAACCACAAGACTATGTGGTTTTTAAAGTTTTATGCTTCTTTTATATATGAAGTGATAAGGTTGATTACGCCGTCTAAATCTAAGTCATCTGTTTGGATAACGATGCTATCTTCTGCTTGGACAAGTGGGCCAACAGGTTTGTGATAGTCATAATAATCTCTGTCAGCAACGTCTTGCATAACTTGTTCAAGTTCGATTTTTTCGCCCTTCTTTAAAAGGTCCTTTAAAATTCTGTTTGCTCTTGTTGCAACAGATGCTGTTACAAAAAATTTATAGTTTGCATCAGGCAAGATTACAGCGCCGATATCTCTGCCTTCCATAACAATACTTTGTTTTTTTGCTGTGCTTCTTTGTATTTCGACAATTTTTTCTCTTACAGCCAAATTGTTACCAGATTGCATGGTGTAGTTGTTCATTTTTGTTGTGTGAAGCTCGTCTGTTACGTCAACGCCGTCTAAAATTGTTCTCTGTGCGCCACCAACAAACTCAACTGTGATGTTTGCGCCCCCGATTGTGTTGTTAATTGCTTCTGTATCGGTTGGGTCTTCAACACCTTTGTTTATAAGATAATAAGCACAAGCCCTATAAATATCGCCTGTGTTAAAGTAAGAAATGTTAAGCTTTTTGCTCAAAGTCTTTGCAACTGTGCTTTTTCCAGCACCACAAGGTCCGTCAATTGCTATTGTAATCATTTTTTCCTCCCAAATTCTTTAATAATTATATTAAATCTTACAAATTTTAGCAAATAAATGATATAAAAAACATAATATTATAAAAATTGTTAGTATTAGTATGGTTATTTTCAACAAAAAAAATAATATAGGTTGAAATTATGTACATTTTATGCTAAACTAGTGAAAATCAAAAAAGGGGTAAAAAATATGAGAAAAGAGACAGCAAACCTTGTTAGAACAGCACCTGGTGCATATTCAGCTCTTTTGGGACTTTCATATATTGAAAAATTCAATAATGAGTCTTTGGCAAGGGCAAACGGAGAAGAGAGATTTGATTTTGATTTTTATACTACTGAAAATGGGGCACAGTATTGGCAAAATCACAACAACTTCCTATCCCTTTCTGGCAAAATTGTTAACAATCTTTTAACAGCAGACAGAAATCATCTTTGCGAGTTGATTCAAAGAAGGCAAGATAGTGTCGTTATTCACGATGGCACAGAAGAAGGATACAGCGTTTCAAGAAACTTGCTTAATGTTATGAATCCTTATCTTTCAGATTCTTCAGCATTTACACCAATTGAAAGCACAATGGTTTCAATTGCAAGTTTAATTGGCCTTGGTCTTGAAGCACAAAGAAAAACAGAAGATGCTCTTATTAACCAAGAATATGTCGGTATTCCAACTGACAGAGAAGTTGTTTATACAAACGCAATTATAAATGACGAAGGTGGAACTTATATTGAAGGCTTCGTAAAAAGCATTGTCGAAGACGACAAGAAGCTTTTCCCTGAATCACCAAACCTTGGTGGTGTTACAATGATGTTAAGCGAAGCAAGAATGATGGACGTCACACAATAAAATAAAAACAAAAGACTAATCGGTTTTTTCGGTTAGTCTTTTTTTGTTTCTTGTTATCCACAAAAATCTATGATTTGTTGATAAAAATATATTTGGTCGGTTTAAAACCTTCTTTATTTTAAAGGGATATATCAGTTTTTATAAAATTGTTAAAACTAAAACCGACTATCTAATTTTAGGAATAAAAATAAAAAACCACAGAGTCCTGTGGTTTTTTTGTTATTCAACTTCGCTAATTTTAATTGAGTTTGTGTTACCCAAAACACCTGCTGGAAGGCCAGATGTGATAACAATTTTATCCCCAACTTTTGCAAGCTTAAGTTTCTTTACAAGTTCGTTTGCTGTTTTGCACATTTCATCAGTTGTTTCAAGTCTTTCGTGAAGAGTTGGTACAACGCCCCAAGATAGTGCCAAGTTGTTGTATGTATGCTCGTCGTGTGTGATTGCAAGCACTGTTGCGTTAGGACGGAAACGAGAAACCATATTTGCAGTTTTTCCAGCATCAGTAAAGCAAACAATAACTTTTGCATCAATTGCGTGTGCTGCAGAGCAAGCAGAATAAGAAATTGCATTTTGAATGCTGTTTTTAAAGTCTAAGCCGTTTAAAAACTTTCCTTCATAATCGATAACTTTTTCTGTTGCAGTAAGTGTTTTTGCCATTGTTTTACAAGCTTCAAATGGGAAAGCCCCACCAGCAGTTTCGCCTGACAACATTGTTGCTGTTGTGCCATCGTAAATTGCTTGTGCAACGTCAGTGATTTCTGCTCTTGTAGGTCTTCTCTTTTGAATCATACTTTCAAGCATTTCTGTTGCAACGATAACTCTTTTGCCGTTAAAGACAGTTTTTTTAATCATATCTTTTTGAACGGCTGGGATTTGTTCGATAGGAAGTTCAGTTCCCATATCGCCCCTTGCAACCATAATGCCATCACTAAGTGCAATAATTTTGTTTAAGTTTTTAATTCCATCAACGCTTTCGATTTTAGAAATGATTTCGCATCTGCCACCGTATTTTTTGATGCACTCTCTCATTTCTTTTACATCGTTTGGACTGTTTACAAAACTTGCAGAAATAAGTTCGACATCGTTTTTGCAAGCAAATTCAATGTTTCTTTCATCTCTTTCTGAAATGAAAGGAAGATTGATTCTAACCCTTGGGATAGAGATGCTCTTGTGGTTGCTAAGGATACCCCCAACAACAACACGGCAAACAATGTTTGTGCCTTCAACACGTACAACCTTAAATTCTAACAAGCCGTTGTTTGCAAAAATCTTTTGGTTTGGTTTTACAACATCTAAAAGTTGTGGATATGCGCAAGCAACCATTTTTTCGTTGCCCAACATTTCTGTTGTTGAAAATGTGAAAAGTTGACCTTTCTTCAAGTCAACCTTGTTGTTTTCAAAACTTCCAATTCTAATTTCTGGACCACAAGTGTCAACCATAATTGCACAAGGGATACCCAAATCTTTCCTTGCTTTTTTGACTGTGTCCAAAACTTTTTGGTGCGACTCAATGGTCGCATGGCTCATATTTAGTCTTGCAACATTCATGCCGTTTTTAAGCAAAGTGCAGATACCTTTGTAGGAATCACTTGATGGACCAAGTGTACATACCATTTTTGTTTTCTTCATAATATAACCCTCAATACCAGTATTATAGTACCTTTTTTAAAATTTGTCTTGTTTTTTTGTTTAGTTTTTCAAAAAAACATACCATATTTGCCAAAATTTACTAAAAAATACCGAACGATTGGTCAGATTTGTCAAAAAAACTGCTGTTTTTGTTTTACAAAAGTTTTAAAGATGTTTATAATATTTATATAAACTTAAACGGGGTGAATTATGACAAAAGAAACCATTTATGATGAAGTTTTAATGATGTTAAACGCAAGGGTTGATTATAAGTCAATCACTTTAGCTGAAGTTGCAAGAAGATGTGAAATCGGTAAGAGCACCATTTACGAATATTTTGCAAGTAAGGACGAAATGATTTTCAATAGTATGCTTTACTACCTTAACAGAATGATAAGATTCTTTTCTCAAGGTTTTAAAATCACAACCTATAGGGCAAGTCTTAAAACCTTCATTAAGGCAGTCATGATCACTATGAAGGCAAACTTCTGGATGGTTATGCCTTGGACATTCCTTGATACTTATGGGGTTTACTTTACAGAAGAAGACGAACAAACTCTTTCAAACCTTCTATACAAAAGTCAAGAATTGATTTTGACACTCTTTACAAGTATCTGCAAACTTGGCGAACAAGAAGGCACACTTTTCAAACTTACAGAATTCAACATCAACTTTGCATATAACGGCATTATTGGTGAACTTACTGAAAATATCGACAGTGAATACGATATCGAAAGTGACGAAGCTAAAGAACTTATGGACGAATTGACACTTGCTGTTACAAAACAACTTAACTAATTAAAACAAAACACAACGGAGCAATATAAGAATGGAACTAAATTCTAAACCAAATCAATCAACAATAAGGCCAACTATGGCTCAACCTACAGCAAATCCACAGGCTTCAAGACCTGTTACACCAGGGGTTACACAACAACCACCTAGACCTGCAACACCAAGTCCTGTTGCTCGTCCGGTTGTAAACAATCAACAACCACAAAACCCAGGTGCACCTACTCCACAACCTACAGGATTTGCACCACAACCAAAGCCAGCAGCACCTGGCGTACAACCTGCACAACCACAAAGACCTGTTGTCCAACCACAACCTACGGTTAATGTTCAACAGCCAGAAGAAAAACCTGCAGAGCCAGAAACAAACACAACCGAACAAATTGTCGTTGACGAAACAAAAACTTTTGGCGAATTAAACGAGTACGGTAGTTTTAAAGACGAAGAAAAATCTTTCTTCAAACTTGCTTTTACAGACTATCTTCCTGCAGCCCTTTGTGCAATTGCACTTGCTGTCTATATGTTTTCTGGTTTTATGATTTTGGTAAATGCATATGGCGTTGCAAATTGGATTACATTTATTTCAAGATGTGTTACAGTTGCAGCACTTGTTATTGAAGTTATGAGACAAATTAAAGCAAAGAAATTTGAATTTAGTCCAAGTATGATTATTGTTTTGCTTTCAATATTTGTTGTTATGTAAAAATAAAAGAGAGAAGTTTTATTCTCTCTTTTTTTATAAATAAAATTTAACTTTAAAACAAAATATATTTGGTCGGGTTGGTGAATAATAGAAAAATAAAGGAAAGTAGCGATTTTGCTACCTTCCTTTTTTGTTGTTTTAGACTAAGGGGTTTTATAGGGATACCATCAAAACTCCACCAAGAGCACACAGGGCAACAAGAATTTTTAACCACTTGTTTTTCTCTTTAAATATCACAACCCCAAATACAACTGCAAAAATGGTTTTAAGTTTTGTTAGGATATTTATCATTATCATTTGACTTGATGGCTCAAGATACGCAAAGAATAAAAACATATCGCCAAGAAAAAGTGCAAGACCTGCAAGATATATCCAAAAGTTTTTAAAGTCCTGTGGCTTAATTAGGCACTCTTTTTTTCTAATACTTTCAAACGAAAACAAAAGCCAAGTAAACGCACAAGCAAAAAGCAAAAACCAAAATTGAACTTCAAAATTTGATAGATAAGTTGTTGTGTATTTGTCAATAACTGAGCAACAAGTTGAAATAATTGCAGAAATTAAAAGATAGATTATGTGTCTTGAGTTTAGTGGCTCGTCGTTTTTCTTGTTTATAAAGTTTATAATTATTGCACTCGCTAGAATTACGGTAGAACCTAGGTATTGTAAAATTGATGCCGATTCTCCAAAAACAGTTATGCCGATTAAGAAAACAAATACTGTTGAGATAACCGTTGTAAGAGATACGCAAGAAATATTTGCTGTTTTTAAAACCTTTAAAACTAAAAACCAATTTATAGGGCAAATAATTCCTTTTAGCACAAAGATAAGTATAAGTTCGGTTGAAATATCACCAAGTTTTGGTATCCAGATTAAAGAGCACAAAAAAGAAACAGTTACATACATTGCAAGAACTGCACTTTCATTAGTTTTTCTTACCGAAAACTTTTTAAATATATTAAATATCGAAATGATTAAGGCATAAATAATTGCGTAAACTGCATACATAATAAAAAAAGTTTAACAACTTTAAATTTTGGTGTCAAATAAAAACAAGACCGTTTTTATAGGTCTTGCTTGTGTTTGATTGTGTTTATCAATGTTTCAACCATAAATGCTTCTTTTGGTTTTTGTTTGTTTTGTGGTATTGTGATGGACGCAACCGTGTTTCCTGTTATGTCAAAAAAGTAAACAATTTCCCAAGTGTTGTTGTCGCTTTTTATGATAGATTTGTCAACAAAAAGTTTGTTTACGGTTTCGTATTTTGATGTCCTTATAATTTTTTTGTTGTCACTTAAAATCTCTTGTTTGTATTTGTTTACAAGTGTCCTAAAATCTTGTTCCAAATTAAAACTGTCGTGTTTTTTGATTTCAAAAGAAAAGTCGTTAGATTCAAAGTGATAAAGGTTTTTGTCGTCTTTTAAAACCTTAAAAAATGTTGGCAACAAAAAGGTAAAACCGAGCGAGTTTTCTTGTCTTGTTGCGACTTGTTTTTGATTTATTTTTTCAACACAAAAATCAACAATTTTGATTTCAATGTCATTTTTGTTTTCGTCTTTTAAAAACAATGTAAACTCGTTTGCGTTATTTTTGTCTATAACGATTTTTTCTGTTGTGATTGCGTTTTTGTTGTATCCTAATTCAAGCAACAAGTCATCAATTTGAAGGGCAAGGTTGTTTTTGTCTTGGGTGTGTATATTTTTGTAGGTTTCCCTTTGTGTTTTTGTTGTGTCTAAATTTTCATCTTCTGTTAAAACAACAGGCACATATGAGTTTTTAGAAAAAGATAACTTTAACTCTTCAGCGCTTACAACCCTGTCGTTAAACTGAAGGTTGTCGACAAGCATTTGTTTTAACTTTTCACTTTCTCTAAAAAGCGTGGTCAAAAACCAGCCCCAAAGATTCCACTCATTTTTTGCTTGTTGTTTAAATTCGTCTAAAAAGTCATAGTGATTTTGAATATAAATATCTCCCCATACTTTTGGGTGACAGCGATTAGCAACTGATGATAAAAAGTTTATACTGTTTAAATCAAAACTCAAACTGTTAAAATCTTCAAGCATTTTTTCTTGATTTATGTCGTATAAAACTGTTCTTAAATTTTCTATTCTTTTTGCGATGGTGCTTTTAAGAGTATTCATAATTTTGTCCTTTTTAAAATTATATAAAAATGTTGACTTTTTTGCAATTTAATTGGGGTTATTTTATTTTGTTTAAGTTTTCCAACATAAAAACCCCTAATCTCTTGATTTTTCCTAGCATTTAAGGGGTAATAAAATTGACAAAAAACAAACTATATCGTATAATATTTTTGTAAGTTTTAAAAAGGTTTAGGGGAAATAACCTTTTGTAGCATAAAAATAAGGGGAAATTATTATGGCTAAAAACTTTTCTTGTTTAACAACAACTAAAATGGAAATTTTAGAAAATGGCGTTTTCTTTGAGCCATATAATTTATTTACGGACTTTTTGGGGATTGAAAAGTTCAAAACAAAAAAGATTACAAAACAAACTGTAAGCGATGGCAAAGTTGTTTATGATTATTCTAAAGATAAAAACATTTTGCCAAGTGAAGTTGTTTTAAGTGATGATAAAAACAGTTCAATTGTAAAGTTGAGATATTCAAAAAACAGCAACTTAAAAATCGAACTTGAAGATAACAAATTTAGAATATTAAAAGACGGGGTCGCACTACCACTTAAATTCGAGCTTGTAAAAAAACTTGATGTTATGGAAAGGGAGACTCCTTTTGTCGTTGGTGGAAATAAAACAAAGGTGAGTGATTATGTCGACCTTGTAGGACTTGACAGAATTACGGTTTTGTTTTTTGATGGTTGCTTTAATTGGATAAGTGGAAAGCCTTGCAAGTTTTGTGACCTTCACCCAAGAGAAGTTGACGAAGTTGTTATAAAACCAACTTGCAACTGCTTACACAAATTTGATTTCAACATTGAAAATTGGTGGAACGCTTATAAAGACGATTATATAAAAGGTTTGGTTTATTCCTTAAAACAGTTAGAAAACTGCGAAGACCTACCACACAAACATTTGTTTTTTATGGCAGGCAACCTTGAAAACTCAAGTCAGGTTTGGAAAATTTCTCTAGAAGTTATCGAAGCACTTTCAAAAGAAATTGATTTGTCTAAGTTTGACAGTTACCTAAATATTGCCCCACACGACAACATCGAAAACCTAAAAAAAGCAAAACAACTTGGAATAAAACAAGTACAATATAATCTAGAAATTACAGATAAACAACTTTTCGAGTTTACTTGTCCTGGCAAAATCGGCTATGACGAGTTTGTAGGAAAACTTAAAGAAGCTGTTGATGTTTTTGGTTTTGGTTGTGTTAGAAGCAACTTTGTTTTCGGCCTTGAAGATAAAGATAAAATGCTTGAAAATTTAAAAACCTTTGCTTCCCTTGGTATCGTTGCAGATTATAGTGTTTTTCAACCAAAGAAGGGTACACCTTATCAAGACAAGATGGCACCTAGCAGTGAAGATATTATTGACTTTACAAACAAACTTGCAGACATTTATGTTGAGCACAATTTTAGGCCTATATTCTGTTCGCTTAGCAGTCGCTCAAGTTTGGTAAACGAAATTTATAAGGACAAAAAAGACAATGGATAAAAAAGTTATAACAATCGACGGTTTAAACGGCACAGGAAAATCAACCCTTGCAAAAGAACTTGCAAAGGCATTTAATTTTTCCTATCTTAGCGCTGGCACAATTTTTAGAAGTTTGGCATATGTTTCAAATCAGCACGGCATCGAGCCACATCAAACCGAACTTATAATTTATGCTTTGCAAAATATGAATTTTCAAGTTCAAACAGTTGAAGGTAAAACCCGTGCATATGTTTCCGGTGTAGATGTTACAGACGAAATTAAAAGTGACGAGTATGCAGTTTTTGCAAGCAAGTTTTCAAACAATCAATTTATTCAAGAATCAATAAGAAGTGTCATAAGAGAAGTCGCAAAGGAAAGTGACCTTGTTGTTGATGGTAGAGATATGGGCACAGTTGTTTTCCCTAATGCAGATGCAAAAATTGTTTTAGAAGCATCACTTCAAGCAAGAGCAGAAAGGCGAAGCCTTGAGCACGGCGTGCCGGTTTTTGAAGTAATGGAAAAATTTAGAGAAATTGACGAAAGGGCAAAAGAAGGATTTTATGCCCCACCGGTTGATGCAAAAGTTATTGATACAACAGATATGACAAAAGGGGAAGTTTTGAGTATTGCAACAAGTTTTGTTTGTGACAAACTTCAAATTCCACCTGTAGACACAGAAGATTTAAACGAATAGTAGGAAAGAAAAATGGATTTTCAAAGAAAGGTAATTTTTGGCGAAAATGGTAGAGCAATGGCTGCCTATAAAACCAAAAATAGTGAAGAAGTTAAGGAGAAAAAGGAACTAGGTTGGACTGCCACCTTAATTGACAAGGCACAAACCTATTATCTAAGAAGCCCGGACACCTGGCTTGTTGATTTGTCGGACTTTTTTAAGGTTAACTACTACGGAAATCCTATTGTAAATCTTGCCTACTACTTATTTTTAACAAACAAATATAAAAACAATGCCCTAAACGATTACATAAATTATATAATGAGCAAAAAACCGATATACTACAAAAACTTTCAGTATGTTGTTGTTTTTGGAATTGTGCTCGAAACCGAAGTTAGACTTTTGGGGTCGGATAATCGTTTAAGCAATTTAAAGAAAGATATCTTTAGTGATTTTTATAAAAGTGCTTATTTTAAACAGTTTTATTCAAGAGCCCTAAAGATGTTTAAGGGTAACACTGATTTTAGTGTTATGTTTGACGAAAACGAAGAAAAAAATCAACTTGCAAAAAAGTTGTTTGAAGAAAAAGTTGCCGACCATAAAAATATAAATTTCAATTTTAAAATGATTGATGGCCTTTATAAACAACTTCCAGATTATGATTATCTTATGCTTATTCCTAAAAGTGGATACAAGTACCTATCTTCAGTTGCAACAAAAGACAATTATGATAAAATTTTGTTTTGGGAAATTCACGCAAACACAAGCATAAAAAGTCAAAAGAATTTTAATTTTAATATTAAGGGCAAAACAGTGCTTGTTGTTGATAATATCTATTCCGGAAAAACAATGAGTATTATTACCGAGCTTATCAAAAAGAAGGGTGGTATTCCGGTTACGGTTGGGTTGTTCCCTAAAAGTTATCACTCAGCCTTGGGTCTTGATTATTTTGTTTATTACAACAAACTATTTTCAACAAAAGATTTTAAGTACAAAAAAAATTGGGCTGTTGATAGTTATGTAAGTATTATGTCGGAGGTTATAAATGCAAAGAAGTGAGATTAAGTTAGAAATAAAAGATGTTCAAAAATTTATAACTTTACTTAGAAAAAAAGGTGCTGTCCACCTAGGTGACACTATGGAAACAACTTATAGGTATGATACCCCTGATTGTTCCCTAGAAAAACAAGGTGTGTTTTTAAGGCTTAGGTCAGGATTTTCAAACACATTGACCGTTAAAAAGAAGTTAACAGACTCCAACAAAAATTATCGTGTTAGAGATGATGTAACCTTAGAAGTTGACAACATAAACAAAGCAAGAGAAGTTATAAAAACTTTGGGTTACACATATGAAAGAATTATGGAAAAATATCGTGTCGAGTGGCGATATAAAAGGACAAAAATTACAATCGACGAATTGCCTTTTGGCATTTATAGCGAAATCGTAGGCGAGCAAGATCAAATCAAGGCAGTTTGTAAAGATTTGGGATTAGATTTTTCTAAAGCGATTACCGAAACTTATTGGGGCATTTTTAAAGAGATAAGCGAAGAGAAAAATATTTTATTCCCACCAAACTACAGATTAAAATTATTGTAAAAGTTGAGATAAAATTATGAAACTATTTAAATTAAAACTTACAAACGGAAAAGTTGTAAATTGCTGTATTGCAAGTGAAGAACTTATATATGGTGCAACAGCAGTCGCAATCAATTCAGCCAATTTTGATGGTGTTTGTGGGGCTATAGACGGCGTAAAAGCTTTCCACCCACTAACAAACGAAGAAATCACAGTTTTAAGTTTAGACGATAAAAACTTAAGCGAGTGTTCAATGTTGCTTGTTCCCCTTCACGTAAAGGAGCATTTTAACTTGGCACAAACATATGGCTTAAAACTTAAACAAGTTGTCGCACCATACTTTCAAGGGGAAGGCACACAAAAATTAAGAGAAGACTTGCCTGTAAACATTAGATACAGTGTTTGTGCAATCGTTAAGCACCCAACAGAAGATAAGTATTTGTGTGAAGACAGCCTTGTACACCCTTGCAAATCTTTTGTTTTAGGGGGGCTTGAAAAAGGCGAAACAGCAGCCGAAGGTGCTGTAAGAGAAATTGTTGAAGAAACAGGATATAAAAATATCGTTGTAGATAGCACTTGCCCTATTGTTATGCACAATCACTTTTATGCAGATTATAAGGGTGTAAACAGATATGCCTACCTTAGCATTGTTTTTGCTCATCTTGAAAATTTAGAGAAAATTGAGAGAAGCGAAGACGAAAAGAAAAAAGCAGATGTTATGTGGGTCGATTCAGACAAACTCTTAGACTTCTTGACTGTTAAAAACAATATTTTCGCTTGCAAGATTTTGTTGCAAGGCCTAACAGCATACGAAGTTGATGGCAAAATGACAAACTCATATGACCTTGACGGGCTTACACGCACACAAGCAAAGCAAAAAATCAACGAAATTTGGTGTTAAAAAAAATCAAACAAAAGTTTTCATTGATTTTAAAAATTGTAAACTTTTGTTATAAAAAAAGAGCATTTTTATGAAAAAAATCACAAAAATGCTTATTTTTTTAAAAATGTAAACCGTAAGTTAACAAATTT
>JAZSQZ010000116.1:0-1706 GCA_045538175.1 Clostridia bacterium | reverse complement strand
ACTATGAAGGCTGATGAAACTTTTAATAAGCTTACACCAGAAAGAATTTATATGATTGTCACCAGGATAGTTCAGAGAGTTAATGAATATATTATCCTAACAGGAAATCCTTACAATAAAGTAACAATAAGTCCAGAAATTTTTGCTCTTGTTCAAACCTCATATTTTATGAAGTCATATTGGAAACAAGGCACCGCACTTTTACAAAGTGACAAGTGTGTAGGTATGTTGGGTGGTACTATTCCTGTTTTTGTTGATGGTAACTTAGAAGATGAATTATTTTATGTTGAAGCACACGAAGAAACCGAATACAAACCTATGGCAGGTAGATTCGTTGGAATTAAAGAATTAGAAGGAGAACTATTTAATGGCGAAGTTCATTCTAGTGACTGGTGAAGCTGGTTGTGGTAAAAGTGCTGTAATGGATTATCTCAAGTCCAAAGGCAAAATCATTTATAAAACAGATGATGTTGTTAAGGATATGTACAAATATGATGAGTTATTCCGTATTAAAGCAAAAGAAATTTATGGTGATGAAGTTGTAACCGATGAACAAATTAACACCAAAATTTTAGCTGAAAAACTTTTTGACCCAGCACTGGTGGCTGAACGAACTCAATATATGGAAGAAGTTCATAAAGAGCTTTGTAGATTTTTCCTGAAACATCACCCGTTTAATTCCTTTGAAGATGTTTATCTTGAAGCTGCGCCGTTAAAAGAAATTGCTTCATTTATTCAATATCTTGGGATAACAGATGTAATTATTGTTGAAAGTAAGCCTGAAATTGTTGAACAAAGATTGGCTTTACGAAATAAACCAGATGGATATTGGAAAAAAGTTTCTGAGTTTCAGAATATACGAAATGTTTTCAATGATGGAAAGGTAAAAAATTATTTACATTTAGATTTCATTGATAATTCTGGAACATTGGAAGAATTACATAAACGAATTGATGAAATTGTAAACGATTATTTACATTAAAAGGATTGACATTGGTCAGTCCTTTTTCTATATTTGTTCCTAAACTATGAGGTATCTATGTATTTTATCAAAAAAGAAACCACAGTGTTGAAGGAACAAACCCGTATCATTGAAGATGTGGTTGTTACGCTAAGAATTGTCAGAGAACGCACGAAAATCTTGTGTGGTCTATTACAATTTGCTTCAAAATCTGTGGTCTCTGAATACAAAGCTTCGCAAGTGCCGCTATTTTCTTACCCGTTCCAAATGGGACTGAAAGCGGCTGAATTTGATATACTTCATAATGAACATAAACTTATGACCCAACATTGTGCTGATGATTGGGATTAAAGGAGTCAGTATGAATACTATTGCTGTTCTTAACAAATCAGATGTAAATCTAATCCAGTCAAACATTGATGCTGACACCAAAATCAACATTAAAAAGTTGACTGAACGATTGATTGATTTTTCACAAAAGATTGACCAGTGGAAAGACGGTGATGAAATCAATATCGCTGAACAAGAACACTACAAAAATGATATGGAAAAACTTGAACACATTATTAGTGATTACAAGTTCCTGCTCTCTATAACGGTGTTTGACAAAAAACTTACACAGGCCGAAAAATTTGCTTGGGTTAAGGCTTTGAAGTCCAAAGTAGATGAAACAAAATTTAACTTGGCCGAGGATTAATTATGACCATCAAATCTTATTATATCATTCACGATTTATCCACAGACT
>JAZSQZ010000100.1:0-5059 GCA_045538175.1 Clostridia bacterium | reverse complement strand
TTCAAACAGTAAAAATAGTGACGGTTTTGGTTTTATAAAATCAAATAACATTAAAATATGGTAAAATTTGGCAATAGTGGGCGATTTAAGTATTAAAAATTGTGTTTTTTGTGCCAAAATTCGATAAAAATATCAAAAAATTTGCACAGTACTATGCAAATTTTTTTATTTATATAAAAAATATTTTATTTATTTATTAAAATGCTTTTAAAAAATTTGACAACTTTTTGCCATTTTCTTATAATTGAAATATATTAAAATTTAAGGAAGCGTATGCAAAAAAAAGAAATAGCAATTTTAGATTTTGGTAGTGAAAAAATAACTGTTGTTGTTGGTAGTAAAGATGTCAATAATACATTCGTTATTCGTGGGAAGGGCGAAAGCGATTATGCAGGTTTTTTAGATGGGGAGTTTTTAGAACCAGACAAACTTAAGGTTGCAATGGGCGTTGCAATTTCAAACGCAGAAGAAGATGCTAATATAGAAATTCACAAGTTGTATATTGGTGTTCCTGCAGAGTTTTGTTACTGTGTTTGCAAAAATGTTTCAAAATCCTATGACAAATACAAAGTTATTACTTCAAAAGATGTTGACGAACTCTTTGCTCAAGGTAACAACTTTAGTGATATTCAATCTCATATCGTTATAAACAGGTCACCGATTTATTATGTCATCGATAATGACACTCGTGTACTTACGCCTGTAGGAAAGTCAGCACAAAAGTTAAGTGCTAGTCTTTCATTTGTTATGGCTGAAAACAATTTTATTCAACTTATCAATAGTTTCTTGTATGATTTGGATATCACATCTTGTGAATATCTTTCAAGCACACTTGCACAATCACTTTTCTTGTTTGATGAAGAAACAAGAGATGGTTATGCAATTTTGGTTGACTGTGGTTATATCACAACTTCTGTTTGCCTTGTTAAAGGGGAAGGTATGCTTTCAATGTCAAGTTTCTCTCAAGGTGGTGGACACATTACTGCAGACTTATCAACTTGCTTGAAAATTCCTTTTAGTGATGCAGAAACTTTAAAGAGAAAAATTGTTTTAAATATCGACCCACAAGAAAAAGATACTTACGATATGGTTATAAATTCTCAACCTGTACCTATTTCATCAAAGATTGCAAATGCAATTGTCGAAAGCAGAGTTGAAGTTATTGCAAAAGGCATTCTTAAATGTATGAGTTTGTGGCAATATGATTATCCAGATTATATTCCTATCTACCTTACAGGTGGTGGGTTATCATACCTTAAAGGTGCAAAAGACCTTGTTGCAAAATATGTTGGTAGAAATGTTGAGATTATGTCTTCACCTACAACACAATATAATAAGCCACATCTTACATCGGCAATTTCTCTTTTAAACCTTGCAATTGTTCAAGAAGAATTGAAACAACCTAAAGGTTTTTGGAGTAAAGTCAAAAAAATATTTAGTTAATAATTTTTTATACGAATTGGAGGAGAATTATGTATAGTTCAAATAATATTAGTCAAGTTGCTAACATCAAAGTTATCGGTATCGGTGGTGGTGGTAACAACGCAGTAAACCGTATGGTCGCTGCAAACATCACAAGTGCTGAATTTGTTGCAATCAACACAGACAAACAAGCACTTCTTATGAGCAAAGCAACACACCGTATCCAAATTGGCGAAAAGCTTACACGTGGTCTTGGTGCTGGTGCTGACCCTGAAGTCGGTCAAAAAGCAGCAGAAGAAAGCAAAGCTGTTATCAACGAAATGTTAAAGGGTTGCGACCTTGCATTTATCACTGCTGGTATGGGTGGTGGAACAGGTACAGGTGCTGCACCTGTTGTTGCACAAATTGCAAGAGAACTTGGTATTCTTACAATCGCTGTTGTTACAAAACCATTTGGTTTTGAAGGCAGAAAGAGAATGGATAATGCTGAAAGGGGTATTGAAAACTTAAAGAAATATGTTGATACTCTTGTTGTTATCCCTAACGATAAATTGTTAAAAATCGTTCCAAAAGGTACACCTATTGTAGAAGCATTTAGATGTGCTGACGATGTATTAAGACAAGGTATCCAAGGTATTTCAGACCTTATCGTTACACCAAGCCTTATCAACCTTGACTTTGCCGACGTTAAAGCAGTTATGAAAGATAAAGGTCTTGCTCATATGGGTATCGGCCGTGGTAAAGGTGACAACAAAACAATCGAAGCCGTTAGACAAGCTGTTCAAAGTCCACTTCTTGAAACAACTATCGAAGGCGCAACAGGTATCCTTCTTAATGTTAAGGGTGGCTTAGATTTGCCTATTGACGAAGTTGATGAAGCAGCTGAACTTGTTAGAGAAGTTGTTGATCCAAGCTGTAACATTATCTTCGGTGCAGGTATTGACGAAGCATTGAGCGAAGAAGTTGAAATCACTGTTATCGCAACAGGTTTTAATAAAAAAGGCGAAGTAAAAATGCCTGAAACAAAAGTAGGCGTTGGTGCAGGTTTTGACGCATTTAATGCAGCTTCATATGATGAATATATGAACAAACTTGCAAACAACAATCAACCAACAAAAGAAGAAACAAAGGACGCTCAAGAAGCTCCAAAGAAACCATCTTCAATTGTATACGTCGACGAGCCAGACGTTGTACCACCATTCCTTCAAAGAATTCGTGACAAAAAAAGATAATTAACTGATTTGAATATTAAAGGCCAAGTTTATTAAAAACTTGTCTTTTTTTTATCTTTTTTTTAAAAAATCTAAAGTGACTTAAAAAATAAAATGTCTTATGATTTAAGTATGAAGATTTTTATTGAAGATTATTTTCTAAATATGTTTTTATTTTTGTCTTTGATATTTTTACTGTTTTGTTATGTTGTAAATATTAAAATAAGCAAAAAAAGATTTTTGTTTTCATCTCTATTTTTTTCCGCGTTTAAAGTTTACATAGATATGCACCCTATACCTAAAAGGCTATATCACTTTATATTGTTGTTGTTTTTCGCTGTTTCGGTTTTTGTCTTTTTAAAAAATATTAACACTAAAAGTTTTTTGTTATCGTACATTGCTTTATTATCTTTTTACCATTTAATTGATAAGTTATGTAGCTTTATATCTTTAATTTTAGGTTTTAAATTTAACTTATCAAACATAGAATCAATACTATCGATATTGATTGTATGGTGCTTTTCTTTCATCTTAATAAAAGCAATAAAGTCGTTAATTCAGCAATTTAAAATTAAACAATTTGTTTATGACTTAGAAATTAAAAACAAAGGCAAAAAAATCAAACTAAAAGCTTATTTAGATACGGGTAATATGCTTGTTGACAATGTTTCTAATAAACCTGTAATTATCATAAATTTTTTAACGTATAACAAACTCTTAGGAAAATTTTGTTTTAAAGATTTGTTTTTTGATTCAGATAAAAACAAAGGGTATCACATTGAATATAAAACTGTGAGTGGCAAAAGTAAAATGTTTGTTTTTAAGCCTGACGATGTTTTTTTAATAAGCGGCACAAAAAAACAAGAGTTAGATGTTGTTTTGGGCGTAACACTTAAAGGGTTTGGAGATAAGGCAAATTTTGATGCCTTACTTAACCCTTATGCCATAAAGTTATAATATAAAAATTTTTATCATATTTTTAAATAAGGACAAGTTTGGGGGATATATGAAAATAAAAGAGAAAATATTAAAGTTGATTTCAAAATTTATTAAAAAAGACATTTTTGATTTGTCGCAACAAATTGTGTGTTATGTGTGTGGGCAAGAAGCGCTTCCAAGCCCACTAACAGCTGAAGAAGAAAAACTTTATCTAGAAAAGCTTTCAAAAGGTGAAGAGAGTGCCAAAGAAAAACTTATTGAGCACAACTTAAGACTTGTTGTATATATTTCAAAAAGATTTGAGAGTAGTGGTGTAGAATTAGATGACCTAATTTCAGTTGGTGCAATTGGCCTTATAAAAGCAGTACAATCTTTTAATTTTGATAAAAATATAAAACTTGCAACATATGCTTCAAAATGTATTGAAAACGAAATTTTGATGCACTTAAGAAAGGTAAGCAAAAGAAGATGTGAAGTAAGTTTGGACGAGCCGTTAAATTATGATAAAGACGGCAACGAATTATTGCTTGCAGACTTGTTGTCAACAGAAGGGGATACTGTTAGTAAAGATATAGAAAAAACTGCCGAAAAACAACTCTTATGGGAAGCAATTCAAAAACTTAATTATCGTGAGCAACAGATTATGACTCTTCGTTTTGGTCTTATGGGAAACGAAGAAAACACACAAAAAGAAGTTGCAGATATGCTTTCAATTTCTCAAAGTTATATTTCAAGAATAGAAAAAAAGATTTTAAATCGTCTTAAAAAAGATTTAATAAAAAACACCGTTTAAATCGGTGTTTTTTACATATTTTTTCTTATTTCTTCTAAGGCGTTTTTTTCTAACCTGCTTACTTGTGCTTGTGATATTCCTACTTCGTCGCTAATTTCAACTTGGGTTTTACCGATAAAATATCTAAGCCACAAAATCTATTTTTCTCTTTTTCCAAGTTTCATAAGTGCTTCTTTTAGGGCAACTTTTTCTATTAAATTTTCGTTTATTACAAAGTTGTCGCCAATTTGGTCCATAACCATAACTGCTTCAGAACCGTCGTTGTAAACGGGTTCATATAAAGAAACGGGGTCTGCAATTGCATCAAGTGCAGTTATAACATCAATTAAAGGTGTTTCTATATCTTTTGCAATTTCATCAAGTTTTGGTTCATTTTTGTTTTGTTCTGTAAGTTTTGCTCTCGATTGTAGTGCTTTGTATGCAATATCTCTTAGGCTTCTGCTTACACGAAAACTTGTGTTGTCTCTTAGATATCTTCTTATTTCGCCTATAATCATAGGGACAGCATAAGTAGAGAATTTTACGTTAAATCTTTCGTCAAAATTATCCATTGCTTTAATAAGCCCTACACAACCAACTTGGAATATGTCGTCTATATTTTCTTTTCTTGTTGTAAATCGTTGCACAACACTTAAAACAAGTCGCATATTAGAAAATATAAACATTTGTCTTGCAGACTCGTCGCCTTGTTTTA
>JAZSQZ010000129.1:0-2830 GCA_045538175.1 Clostridia bacterium | reverse complement strand
TGCTTATATTAAACTCCCATTATGGTTACAACAAGGCTTAAAGAAATGGAATAATGGTGAGATTACTATGGAAAATGAAACTAAGATATTTGCTGGTGCAAGTTCAAGTTCATCTGTTCGTGGTAAATCTATTGACTTATTGCTTGTGGACGAATTTGCCTTCATTGATGATAATATGGCTACTGCATTTATGCAGTCAGTATTCCCAACCCAGGCTGCTAAAAAAGATGCTATGATGATTTTGATTTCAACCCCTAAGGGTATGAACCACTTTTATAACATCTGGCAAAAGGCTAAACAAGGTAAGAACTCATTTATTCCTTGTAAGGTACAATGGCACGAAGTAGAAGGCCGTGACCAAAAATGGTGGGACCAACAAGTAAAAGATAATGGTGAACAATTTTGTATGCAAGAATATGCTTGTTTAACAGGTGATAGCTTAGTTAATATTCAAAAACCAGATGGTTCAACAATGGATATTTCCTTAGAAGATCTGTACATTTTACAAGAACAAGGAAAGCTATAAATACTTGTAGAGGTTTATAGAATATGGGAATGGAATGGAAACAAAACGGACCTTTACCAAGTGAATTTCCACCAAAAGGTCCTACAAAAACTCCTGGTCCTGGTAGAAGTATAATGACACCAGACCATGCTGTTAAGCACCAGCCAAAGGAGGATTATTGTTTTGCCCAAGACCAGTTTATGGCAGAACACCAAATCCAAAATGTAAGACAATTAATTACTTACATTAAAGGTCAATTAGGTGCTCCTGTAATTTGTATTGAAATTTCTAATCAGCAATTACTGGATATTATTAGAGATACTGTTCAGTATGTTTGGAGATATTATTATAAAGAAGGTTCCTATCGTGATTACTTGTGTATGGAACTTATTCCAGGTAGAACCCATTATAAAATCTGCCAAGAACTTGAAAGTGTTGTAGATTTTCAAACTGCTAACTGGCTGGGAAATATAAATGAATTATTTACAGTTCCACATAACATTCTTTATGATTCAATGATGGGAATGAACAACTGGAACTTTAATGGTATGTGTTATGGTGACTCGTCTTACGGCGATGTTATGGGTAACTTTAATGCTCAATTAGTTTGGTTGGAACAAGTTAAATTTGACCTTGGTGAAGCTTACCAAGTTAGTTACAATCAAAAAGAAAAAGAATTAGCAGTATGGCCTACACCAAGACGCAAAGTACACGGTTTAATGGAAGTAGTAAAGCGCCAACACTCAAGCAAGATATTTAATGATTTCTGGTTTAAAGAATTGGTTGTATGTAAAGCCGGGATGATCTGGACGAATGCTTTGAGAAAGTACAGTCTAACTATTGCTGGTGGTGGTACTTTGAATGCAGATAGTTTGTATTCATCTTATAAAGAACGATACGATGCTGCTATTGAAAGAATTGATAAAGAATCACCAGTTGGGCACTGTATTTTTGTTGGCTAAGTTCTTTCTCAAACAAAAAATGAAGGACCGAAATATAAATCGGTCCTTTTACTATATTATACATAATAAAAGTTCATAGGAGATTGTGATATGAAATACGAAAAGTTGAATAGAATTCCTGCCAAGAGAACTGTCTGGCCTGAAAATAAAGTTGTAGATTTTGAAGCTTATGAGTCAAAAGCAGTTGATGAAGCATTTCAGGAAATAATGAATTGGTACACAGAATCCAAAACCAAAGCAGAAACTTTGGAAAAAGAATTGACTGAATTGAAACAGTCATCAGCTAAAGTTTATGAAGACAAAACAAAAGAAGCTACTGATGCTTTATTGCTTGCCGAAAAGACAAGAGCAAATAACGAAAGTCTATCTTGGAAAAATAAAGATTTGGAAGGTCAATTAGCTGAGTCCAAACAAGCACTAGAAGTAGCAAATGCAAGATTAATTTCTACACAGATGGATTTTAATGCTATGGTGAATAGTATTAATCAGACAACTGAACAAAATCAATCTTTACAGTCAGAGCTTGCAAAGATAAAAGATGAAGTGACAAAACTTAATACTGAATTGAATAAACAAAAAGAAAATTATAATACTCTTGAAATTCAGTACAATACATCTTTAAATCAGTTAGACCAAGTTGAAAAGACAATGAGTAGTATTACTGATTTAGTTTCCTTCTATAAAGAATGGAAGAAAAATTCATAAATAAAATATGAAAAACATTACATACAGAACCAATTATTTAAGCGAAGAAGATGTTGAAGGTGTAAAGGAATATGACCTTGGCAGTATGGACTTCGGTAACTTTGATTTTGGTTCTGTTCTTTATTATATGGTTCGTGATGTGGATATAGGTCGCCCAGATATTATTTCACAACGCTTATATGGAACAACAAACTACTGGTGGTTTCTAATGTGGTTTAATGGTGTTTCAGATGTGTGGAATGATTTAAGAGCTGGAATGGTATTAAAATATCCTGCTATTGAACGAATAAGAGAAGGAATTAAACTTTACGATAAAGAAAATAAAACAGCCTAATCGGCTGTTTTATTATAAGGACCAATAACATCATTAAGTCTAATTTGTAAATCTATTGGTAAAATGAATTTACCTTCTTTTTTTCTCAATTTGAAAGCACGATTATCTTTTAATTCTTTTTTCTCATAATCGGTCATTTCTTCTCTTGGCTTTTTAGTTGAATTAAAGAATAGCCAGCATTCATCAATATATTTTCCTGCATCAGTTAATATAAATTCATTTACATTCTTTTTAACTTCGTTATGTATGTGGTTAAAAATATCGTCTCTTACAACTCTGTCTCTGGATTTATTTTGTACACTGGCTAGTTCTCTATTTGTTACC
>JAZSQZ010000068.1:0-3967 GCA_045538175.1 Clostridia bacterium | reverse complement strand
ACATTACAGTCTTCTATTGCATAATAGGTTCCATTTTTAGTTGCCGTTTTTTCGTAACCAACCAAACTTATTTCCAGATTACTCGCAAATTCTTTAAAATTCATAGTTCAAAATCCTTTTCCATTTCTTTCTTTCGGTTATTAATAAAAACCATTTTCTTTTCCAGTCGCTTTTCTTCAATCACTTTCATCATCTTTTCAATGTGGTCTTCAATGTACCAGATAGAACAGTTACGAGCATCAATTTTTTCGTGGTGCTTTATTCGCAATTCACCAGCATACTTATATCGTCTGAAATTGACCAATTCCTTGTTACAGTCAATGAGTTTCATTCGGTAAGAACCAAATGGGTTTTCCTTTTCAGGCAAACTTAAAGCATCAAGGTATCGTTCTGGCTGTTCAATTTCACGGCCGCTAATTATAGGACCGGTTAAACAGTGGTGATACCACCCTTCTAAATAAGGGTATTTTGCTTTTATTCTGCGTATCATAGCATTGTATTCAACAGGTACTGGACATCTTTCAATCGGGTAAATTCCTTCCATTTTCATCTCCAAAATCTTTATTAAGTTGTTTTAGTTTTCGTTTGACTTCTTTTTCTTTTACAATAAGTTTAAAAGTATCCAAACAAGGTCCTAGCTTGTTTTCATCAAGTTTTTTAATTCGCTGTAGTTTATGCAAACCATAATGACTTAACAAGCGAGGTTGATAAGACCAAGGTTCATACTTACCAAATAACCAAGTACCCAAGAAAATATCTTTCCACTGTGAGCTGTTAGGATTTGTTTTGGTTACAAATCCTTTATCAGCAAGTAGTTTTTCAAATTCATTTAGCTTCATTAAAATCACCCAACATAATTTTCATTTTGTACTGTGATTGCTTTTCTTTATATTCCTTGACCAACTGTCTATAATTGTCAAGCATAAAACAGAAGAACTTATTCGTTTTCTCAAATTCTTCTTCTAAAAGTTTTTCAAATTCATATCGTGATACATCACCCCAAGTATGAATGTTGTTACGGCAGGCCCAATAAGTTAATCCATTAGTAGGTTCAATCAAGTCACCTCTTCTAAAAAGCGACAATTCTCTTGAAAAACCCCAGAAACCTTCATTAGTAAAACCAATGATAGATTTTCCTTGTTCGTTACTTATGAATTTTTGACCTTTGTTTGCATACACACCAGTTCGTAACCGATGTTTCTCTGCAAATCTGTAAATCAATGATATAGCAATATGTTTTTTCATAACAAGAAATATAATAAAAAACAGTATTTTTGTCAAACACTGTTTTGTAATTTTTTATTTACATTCTTTTTAAAATCTTTCTCAATTTCTTGTTTCTTTAAATAAATTTTAAATTTTACATATTGCTTTTTCATCTGGTCAATTAGTTGTTTTATTTTGGGTAAATCTTCATCATCTTTATAAATTGGTGTACTAGGCCAATCAGACTCTGCTGGTTTAAGCATATCATCTACGATAATAAAACCAGCACCAATCTGTACTTGATAATCATAAACTCTTATCATTGAAAAATCATCTTTTGCGTCTGTATAGTGAATATCAATGATGTATTCATCACAGCCATAAAGATTCAATAATCTAAGTTCAGGAAAAACTTGTTTAATATAGTTTTTTACTTCAATAGTAGTTTCTTCTCGCATAAAAATAATATAGAAAAAGCCAATGATTTTTTCAACCATTGGCTTTATTTAAAGTTTTTAATTGTACTGTTACATCATCATAGGCATTTGAACAGTAGTTGTTTCCTTCTTCTCAGGAACATTTGTAATGATACATTCAGTTGTGAGAAGCATAGAAGCAATACTAGCAGCATTCTTCAAAGCAGTCTTTGTAACAAGTGCTGGGTCAATAACACCGTTTTCAACCAAGTCTTGATATTCATTGGTTTTAGCATTGAAGCCTTTATTTCCACTGAGTTTCTTAACTTCGTTTACTACCACACTAGGTTCAAGACCAGCATTAGCAACAATCTGACGGAGTGGTTCTTCTACAGCTTTCAATACAAGTTTATAACCTGTCTTTTCATCTTCAGAACCATCAAGAGGATTTAATTGATAGGAAGCACGAATTAAAGCAACACCACCACCTGCAACAATACCTTCTTCAATAGCGGCCTTAGTTGCGTGAAGAGCATCATCAATTCTGTCCTTCTTTTCACCCATTTCAACTTCAGTTGGAGCACCAACACGAATGACAGCTACACCACCAGAAAGTTTAGCAATACGGGTCTTAATTTTCTCTTGTTCATATTCACTGAGTTCAGGTGTAAGACAATTCTTCAAAGAAATCAAGCGTTCAGCAATCTTTTCCTTTGAACCAGCACCTTCTACGATAGTGGTATTAGAAGCAGTTACAGTAACATTCTTTGCCTTACCCAAACACAATGATGGTTCAGCTTCACTAAGTTTAACACCTGTATCTTCAGATACAACTGTACCACCAGTTAGAACGGCAATGTCTTGTAGATTTTGGAGTCTACTTTCACCATAACCAGGAGCCTTAACAGCACAAACCTTTAATGTACCACGCATCTTATTGATAATCAAAGTCTGTAGAGCTTCACCATCTACATCTTCAGCAATAATCAAAAGTGGCTTACCATTCTTAGCTGCATATTCCAAATGACCAAGCAAATCATTCATCTGGCTGATTTTTCTATCATACAAGAGAACGAATGGTTCTTCCAACACACAGTTCATCTTTTCAGCATTGGTTACAAAATATGGTGCGATATAACCAGTACCAAATTGCATACCTTCTACAACATCAAGAGTTGTTTCAGCAGTCTTACTACTATCAACTGTGATAACACCATCTTCACCAACTTTTTCCATAGCATCAGCAATCAAATTACCAATTTCAGAATCGTTATTAGCAGAAATTGTAGCAATCTGTGCAATAGACTTTTTACCTTCAATCTTTCTAGCAATTTGAGAAATGTTGTTAGTAATGTCAGCTACAGCCTTATCAATACCCTTCTTTAATTCGGTTGGATTAGCACCAGCTGCAACATTCTTCAAACCTTCACGGGCAATAGCCTGAGCGAGAACAGTAGCAGTAGTAGTACCATCACCAGCAACATCATTGGTCTTGGAAGCAACTTCCTTACACATTTGGGCTCCAAGATTTTCATAAGGATCTTCAAGGTCAATAGCTTTTGCAACGGTTACACCATCTTTGGTAACAGCTGGAGCACCAACACCTTTATCAATCATAACATTACGGCCACAAGGACCAAGTGTAGTCTTTACAGCATCAGCTAAAAGATTTACACCATTCAAAAGACTTTCACGGGCTTTAATATCAAACTTAAATTGTTTTGCCATTTATATACCTTTACATTTAGAGAAAAAGAGAACGGGTAACTTTATCGGTTACCCGTTATTTTATTATTTTATTCTAACTTAATCAATAGTGAGTTCTATTGGCTGTGCTTCTTCCTTTGCAGGAATTGTAATTGTAAGCAAACCAAGTTCCAAACTACGCTTAATGTTCTTCAAATCCAATGTGGCAGGAAGCCAAATGCGAACATCAAGGTCAGCTAGATTTTTGATTTTACGAACAGAGTAAACACGCTTTTCTTCTGTGGCTTTCTGTTCATATGTTTTTTCTGGAACTGTTGACTTAATGTAAAGGTATGAATTACCATTTTCTGATTTAATGGTGATTTTAATATCTTCCTTTTTCAAACCAACTGCAGCAATTTCAATCACCTGAGAGCCATCATCATTCTTATAGATGTTCATAGGAATATTAACCTTCTCTATGGCTTTATCTATTGTTTTGCCGACGCCGTTCAGTGTGTTCTGAATTGTATTGAATGCAGAATCAAATTCACTAAATCCATCACCTAATAATTGACTATAATTTATCATATTATTTTTTATCCTGTGTCCTTTACCGAAAAGTGACACGAACTTCTACGAAGATTAAACTTAATCAC
>JAZSQZ010000050.1:0-52852 GCA_045538175.1 Clostridia bacterium | reverse complement strand
TACGATGGAAGATGCTGTTGCCGCTGATGAAACGTTTGTAAAACTTATGGGGGATGACCCAGAACTAAGACGTGAATTTATCGAAGAAAACGCTAAACTCGTAACGGAATTAGATATTTAAGGAGGTATAGGTAATGGCTAAAAAGGAAATAGTTTCAGAACTTTCTGCTCAATTTAAAGAGACGCTAGAAAAGACAAAACTTATCAACGTTGAAGTTAATAACGAAGTTAAAAAGTCGTTCATTGCCTATGCTATGGCTGTAAACGTATCTCGTGCTATCCCTGACGTTAGGGACGGTTTAAAACCGGTTCACCGTAGAATTATGTACGCTATGGGCGAACTCAACCTTACAAATGACAAGCCATACAGAAAATGCGCTCGTATCGTTGGTGACGTTTTAGGTAAATACCACCCACACGGCGACTCTGCTGTTTACGAAGCATTGGTTCGTTTGGCACAAGACTTCTCTATGAGAGATCCACTTATCGAAGGTCAAGGTAACTTCGGTAGTGTCGACGGTGACCCACCAGCTGCACAGAGATATACAGAAGCAAAGATGTCAAAAATCGCAAGCGAAATGTTGAGAGATTTAGACAAAGAAACTGTTGATTTCTATCCAAACTTCGATGGAACACTTCAACAACCTGTCGTTCTTCCAAGTAGATTCCCTAACCTTCTTGTTAATGGTTCTGACGGTATCGCTGTTGGTATGGCAACAAATATCCCACCACACAACCTTGGCGAAGTAATCGATGGCATCGTCGCTTTAATTGATAATCCTGATATCGAAATCGACGACCTTATGAAAGTTATTCCAGCACCGGATTATCCAACAAAAGGTATTATCCTTGGTCGTGCAGGCATTAGAAACGCTTACAAAACAGGCCGTGGCAACATCGTTTTAAGAGCAAGAACTGAAATCGAAGAAGGCGATAAAAAGAGCAAAATTATTATCACCGAACTTCCTTACCAAGTAAACAAAGCAAAACTTATCGAACAAATCGCAAACCTTGTTAAAGATAAGAAAATCGAAGGCATCTCAGACCTTATCGACGAATCAGATAGAGACGGTATGAGAGTTGTTATCCATATCAAAAAAGACGTAAACCCACAAGTTGTCCTTAACCTTTTATATAAGCATACCCCTATGCAACAAGGTAATGGTATCATCTTCCTTGCACTCGTAAACGGCGAACCAAAGATTTGTAACCTTAAGGAAATGTTGTATCACTATCTTGAACACCAAAAAGAAGTTATCAAAAGAAGAACTAAATACGACTTAGAGCGCGCTCAAGAAAGAGCACACATATTAGAAGGTTTGGTTATCGCACTTGCAAACATCGACAAACTTGTAAAACTTATCAAAACAAGTAAAGATAAGGTCGAAGCTTGCGAAAAATTGTGTTCAGCTTTCGTTTTAACCGAAAAACAAGCAAACGCAATCTTAGATATGAGACTTCAAAGATTAACAAGCCTTGAAGTTTATAAGATTAAAGAAGAGTTAAAGCAATTAGAAGAACTTATCGCTGAATATAAGTCAATCTTAAGAAGCGAAGCAAAAGTTTTAGATATTGTTAAAACTGAAATCACAGAAATTAAAGAAAAATATGCAACTCCTAGAAAAACAGAAATCGACCTTGAGTTTAACGATATCGATATCGAAGACTTAATCGAAAAACAAGATGTTGTTATCTCACTTACTCACTTTGGTTATGTCAAACGTCTTCCTGTTGGCGAATACAAAACACAAAAGAGGGGCGGTGTAGGTGTTTCTGCACACAAAACTAAAGAAGAAGACTTTGTCGAAACAATGTTCGTTGCAAACACTCACGACGAGTTGTTGTTCTTTACAAACAAAGGCAAAGTATATTGCAAGAAGGCATATATTATCCCAGAAGCACAAAAAACTGCTAAAGGTAGAGCAATCGTTAACCTTCTTCAACTTACTCCTGGCGAAACTGTTACAGATATCATTAAGATTGGCGAAAGAGCAAATGGTTACCTTATGATGTCTACAAAGAACGGCTTTATCAAGAAAACAAAACTTGAAGAATTTGCAAACATTAGAAAAGTCGGTAAAGTCGCAATCAAACTTGTCGACGACGACCAACTTATGTCTGTCAGCCAAACAAACGGCAGAGACGAAATCTTAATCGCAACACACGAAGGTAAGTGTATTAGATTTAGTGAAGAAGACGTTAGACCTATGGGCAGAGATACCCAAGGTGTACGCTCAATCAAGATGAACAAAGGCGATTATGTTGTCGATATGGCAATTATCAAAAAGGGTTGCCAAATCTTAACAATTTCAGAAAACGGCTTCGGTAAGAGAAGCGACCCATCTGATTATAGATTGCAAGTCCGTGGTGGTAAGGGTGTTAAAGCTGGCGTATTCAACAGCAAGACAGGTAAACTCGTCAACTTAAAACAAATCAAAGAAGACGAAGATGTAATGCTTATCTCAGACAGTGGCACAATTATTAGACTTGAAGCAAAACAAATCAGCAAGATTGGTAGAGACACTCAAGGTGTTAGAATCATGAGAATTAAGGACCCAACCTACAAAGTTGTTTGTGCATCAGTCACAGCCCACCAAGAAGAAGACGAAGTCTTAACCGAAGAATAATAAAAAAGAACCCTACTTTTAGGGTTCTTTTTGTTTAACTTTCTCACTTGCAGTTAAAATCATATTAGGCATAGTCATTTCTATTTTGCCAATAATTTTATAATTAGGATTAAGTTTGACAACACCCTTTTTTGATACAACCCAAGCATCTTTTGCATCAAGTAATCTTACACCTTTATTATTAAGACTATAATTTACACTTGACATTAAATATCCCTTATGATAACTTATTAAAGCCCACCAGCCCCTGTATGGGGAAGCAACAGAGGTAATCTCGTGTTGACAGAGAAGAACATTTGGCAAATTTGGTGTAGACTTCTCAACTAAGCCACTAGTTTTATACTAGTGGTTTTTTATTTATAATTTATCGTATAAACTTTTATTACTAACAAAAACACCTTTTTCAATTTTTTATCCTTACCATAAGCATTTAAACTATCAACAACACATAAACCAGAAAGATTTGCTTTTTTAGGTTTTCCTTTTCTATTTATCATTGACAAACAAACTCAAATAATATATATTTATAACACCACGGCAGATAAAAAATCTGAAACTGGAATGGATATGTCCAGTCAAACAGGGTAACCAGGTGGTTGAAATAATTTAGGTTGTGAGGCCCTACACTAAACCACAAGTTTATACTTGTGGTTTTTTTATTTATCAATCTATATTATAAGTGGTCTTTTATTGATATTATATTGACATAAAATAATAAAAAAGATAAACTAAAAATGGTTTAAAACATCAAATTTCCGACCGATTAGACCATATTTTTTAAACTTTAAAAATATATATAGATAAATATATTTTAAAAGCGAAAATAAAAAATGTCTTATTTATAAAAAATTTTTAAGAATTTATGGTCGGTTTTGCGTGTTTTCCTTTGTTTCAAAGGGAAGTACCAAACAGTCGGGTGAATTTAAAACCAATGGGTCAGCCCCTAAATTATTGATTTTTTAAATAAATTTAATTTAAAAATCAAAAAAGGAAAAACAAAATGAAAAATTGTTTTATTATTCACGGAAGCGAAAGTTCTTCAAAAGCACACTGGTTTTCGTGGCTTGAAAACAAACTTGTTTTGGGTGGGTATAGGGTTTTTAACCTTGATTATCCAACCCCACAAAATCAAAGTTTTGACACTTGGAAGGAAGTGTTAGAAACAAAAAAAGAGTACATAAACAAAGATACGATTTTTGTTTGTCACTCCATAGCCCCTGCTTTTGTTGTAAAATATTGTATAACAACAGGCACACACATAGGTGCCCTTATATCTGTTTGTGGCTTTAATTGCTTAATCGGTGGAGAACTAGACAAAATCAATAAAACTATGTTTTTAGAAGACATAACAAGTTTTAGGGAGTTGTGCGACAAGCGTATTTGTTTTTATTCTAACAACGACCCATATCTTAAATTAGATTATCTTAAAGACTTTGCAAAAAACATAAACGCTGTCGAAGTCTTAATAAAAGATGGTGGACACCTAAACACAGATGCAGGCTTTGTAGAATTTCCACAAATCTTAAACCATATTTAAAAGAGGTGTTATTTTATGTCAAATCCAAGATTCTCAATTTTAATTCCTGTTTACAATGTTGAAGATTATTTGGAAGAATGTTTAAACTCTGCAATCAATCAAACTTTCAAAGACTACGAAATTATTTGTGTTGAAGATGGCTCAAAAGACAAGTCGCCTAAGATTTTAGAAAAGATTGCAAAAACTGATAAAAGAATTAAGGTCATAAAACACGATGGCAACAAGGGGCTACTTGCAGGACGCGTGACTGCAGTCAACGCAGCAAAAGGCGAATACTTTGTTTTTTTAGATAGTGACGATTCTCTAAAACCTGATATGTTGGAGATTTTTGATAGGGAAATTACAAAAGACCCTGTCGATATACTTATGTGTAGTATGGATTTATGTTGTACCGAGAATGTCGGCAAACTTGAAAGAATTGCAGCAGAGCATCACTTTATTGTGCCTAATCAAAAATATTTCGGTGAAGACATTTTGCTTAAGTGCTTTAAAAAAGATAAGTACGCATACAATGTTATCGGCAAGGCAGTAAAAGCAGATATTTGCAGAAAAGTATATAACAGAGTCATAACTGACCGTATCGTTATGGGTGAAGACCTTTATGGATACTTTATGTTGTCCTACTTTGCAAAATCATTTAGGGTTATAAAAGACAAATTATACAAATACAACCTTGGTCGTGGCGTTACAGGTGGCAAAAAATTCTCATACGGCGCATACAAACAATATTGTTTTATGGGATTGTTGTTTAGAGATTTAAAGGAATTCTTAAAAGAACAAGATGCTGACCAAAAATTTCTTAAAATAATCGAAACAACCCAAAAGAAATATCGTGACTTACTTGTTTATGATTATTGTTTTGAAGTAGAAGAAGAAAACAAGACCGAAGCCTTTGAGCTTTTATCAAAATGCTACGGCGAAGGCGAAATAGACGAAAACGGAGTCTATAAAAATATTCAAAAGAGCATAGACGACAATCTAAGATGGGGTAAACGCCCAGATAATCTATGGGGAAAAGTCAAAAGAAAAATTAGAAAAGATGGTTTCTTTTATACAATGTTTTGGGCATTTAAAGTTTACATTTTAAGAAAGTGGTAATTTGGACCAACTATTTTAAAAATAGGCAGTCGGAAAATATGTCCCTTTAAAACAAAGGAAAAGAGATAAAACCTATAAGTTTTTAAGGAATCAAAAAAACCAATGATTCACAAAAAAAGAACAAGTTTTTTACTTGTTCTTTTTGTTTTTCTTTTTATCAAAATCAATTTCGTCATAGATTTTGTCTAGTTCTTTTATAACATTATCTATACTATATTGCTTTGCATTTTTTTGGTTAAGTTTTCCCATCTTTTCGCAAACGGTAGGGTTATCTAGAAGATAGGTTAATTTTTGTGCTGTGCGCTCAAAATCTGTTGCAGGTACAACAAAACCACCTTTTTCGTCTTCAATCAAGTCCTTGTTGCCACGAACACAGGAGCATACAACAGGAAGGCCAAAGTGCATTGCTTCGATAATAGAGAGTGTTAAGCCTTCGTGGAAGGATAAAAGCATAAAGATGTCAGATATTTGCATAATCTTATCAATATCTTTTCTGTAGCCTAAAAATTTAATTTTCTTTTCAAGTTTATTGTCTTTTACATATTCTTCAAACTTGTCTTTGTACTTTCCACAACCACAAAGAAGATAAACAACGTCATCTCTTTCTTTCAATTCTTCAAAAGCTTTAAACATTGTTTTATGATTCTTTCTTTTGATAAACTCTGCAACTGTAAGGATAACTTTCTTGCCGTCAACGCCAAGTTCTTTTTTTAAGTTTTCTTTGTTGAATTCTTTGTTGTCGTATTTATTTAAGTCAAGGCCTATACCTGAAATTTTGTAGACTTTTTTGCACTTCATTTTCTTTGCATTTTCAAAGTCTTCATCATTTATTGTTACAAGTTGGTCTGTCCACCTTGCAAGAAGTTTTTCTGCTGTGCCATAAAGAAGTTTTTTCTTAAAGCCTGAGCCTTTAAAGAAGAAAAATCCGTGTGCTGTATAAAATACAGGAACTTTAAATTTTCTTCCAATAAGGCGCCCCATCAAGCCACCAACAGGTTGTTGGCAATAGATTAGGTCGTAGTTGTTTTCTTTTTGTAGTTTTTTAAGTCTATGGTAAGCGACAAGGTTTTGTGGATAAAAAGGGTTTCTCTTAAATGGTAAGTTGTAGCACTTTAAACCATATTTTTCTTGCAATTCGTCAAACCAAAAACCTGTTTTTTTGCAAATACATTCAACTGTGTTTCCGTTCTTTTTCATTTCTTCAATGTGTGGAAGAAGGAATTGCCAAATCATATTGTCTGTGGAAGCCAACATCATTACTTTTTTATTTTTGAACATCTGTTTTTTCCTTTTTGTTTTTCTTTTTGTTTTTGAATTCTTCTATAAGTTGTTTTGCCTTTTCTTGACCGGCGTCATATTCTTCTTGTGTTATTTTGCCGATACGAAGTAGGTAATCAGCATATCGATAATCTCGTGGCATTTCGCCGTCAGAAGATGTGCCTTCCTTGCTTAACAAAACAACAAATGTTTTGAAAAATATCTTAAAGTCCATACCGAAACCAACTTCTTTTACGTACTGATTGTCGTACTCAAAAGTTTGTTCCCAAGTGTTAAGGTTTCTGCCACTAACTTGTGACAACCCTGTAAGTCCAGGTCTTATAGAAAGTCCTTTTACATTTTCGTCATAGAAAACCATATCGGCAACAAGTCTAGGTCTAGGGCCTATCAAACTCATATCGCCTTTTATAATGTTAAAAATTTGTGGCAATTCGTCCAAACTTGTTTTTCTTAAGAATTTACCCCACCAAGTGATTCTTTGTCCATCTGGTAGAAGATTTCCATTTTCGTCTTTTTTATTTGTCATACTTCTAAATTTGATTAAGTTAAACAATTTTCCATCTTTTCCGGGTCTTGGTTGGACGAAGAAAATAGGAACGCCAACAAATATTGCAGTAAGGATAAATAAAATTATAAATATAGGTAGGAAAACGATAAACACGCCAAGGCAAATTGTAACATCGCCAACTCTTTTTATAACATTATAAGCAAGCCTTGTTTCTGCCGTATTTGTAACGTGTTGGAACTTGTGATTTTCAGTTTCGTTTTCTGCGCTACAAACAACAATCCAAGTTGTTACAATTAAAACAATGTGTGTTGATGCTGAAGAGTCAAGCATACCTGAAAGTTCGATTGCAAACACTTGTAAAAATGCGAAGTATTTGTAAACTGAGAAATTTGTGAAAAGTAAACGATATTTTTGAATATATGTTGGTATGCTAATGATAAGTCCTAAGACACCAGAAACTGTTAGTATTTGAATAACTGTATTGTGAGCATAAATAATATTTGTTGTAGGATTTATAAGGTTAAATCCTGTAAAGGATACCATCTCGTTTGTTGTAAAACCAACACCCATAAAAGGATATTGCTTAAACTTGTCAATACACCAAGCCCAAAGGTGCTCTCTGCCGTTTCCTGAAAAACCTTTTTCAAGGTACCAAGAAAGTGTTGTTGCAATTTTATCAAAGAAAACTGCTGTAAAAATTAGAGCAACAAGAACAAGTGAAGAAGCAATTATTAAAAGTAATTTTTTGTTAGGCGATTTTAAGATGAAGTAAATTACGCCCAAAATAAATACAATTCCACCTACCAAAAGCCCTGCTCTTGAGAAGGTAAAAACAATGTTTGCAAGAATAAAAAGTGAAAGGAATAAGTATAGATAATCTCTCTTTTTCATACAACCAAGGTAGAGTGTTGACATAAGTCCAAGAGATAAATAAATGCTTGCAGTGTTGATTTCGCTAAGACCAATGCGTACAAGTTTTTGTGAAAATGCTGTAGCGATATCTCCAAGAGAAACATAACTCAACCACATTTCAGCAATGATTATAAGGGATAAAAACAAGAAACTTTTTGCCAAAAATCTTGTTATGTTTCCGGTATAATTTATACACAACCAATACATAAGCAAAACAATAAGAGATGTGCCAAGAATCATAAGAAAGTTTAAGATGTTAAAGTGTGTAAAAATTCCACCTATAAGGAAAGCAAAGTCGGCTAAAAGTATAAACCAAAACATTCTGCCTTTCCTTAGTTTTTTATCTCTATGCAAAAGTGCAAAAACTAAAATTCCAATAAAGAAAAATAAAATTGCAACGCCATAAACAATCCAATTTGTAAGCCCTGCAATCGAACTTATCATATAAGGCACACATACAACAGGGAAAAGAATAGGGGTAAGTTCGTCACAAACAAGGCAAGCAACAAAGCAGTAAACCGATAAAATACAAACCACATAAAGTGACAAGTCAAACTGCCAACCAAGCACTACCAAAACGGAAACTACAACAAATGCCCAAATACTTTCGAAGTATTTTTTCAAACCTTCCCTTAAAGCCATAATTTGTCCTCTTTTTGTTCTTTTTTTGTTGTAGATAGTTTAGCAAAATACTTTGTTATAGTCAAATTAAAAGCAATAATAGAAGGGTATGTGTGATTATTTAAAATACAGTTGACCCCAAAAGGTTTTAAGTGTAAAATAAAGATATGAATTCTCCCTAAGCGTTAGGGTGTTTAAATTTTTTAGGAGAAAGTCGTGGGAGTAGTTAAGGGAACTGCTAAGGATATTTTTAAGTCAAGATTTATTCTGTCCGAAATGGTTAAGAAAAACGTTAAAAGCCAATACAGAAATTCTGTACTTGGTATTTTGTGGACTGTCTTAAACCCTCTTTTAAATATGGCCGTTATGGCAGTTGTCTTTTCACAACTTTTTGGAAGGGGAATTGAAAATTATCCTGTATATTTGCTTACAGGCAACATTGTTTTTAACTTAATGAGAGCATCAACCGAACAAAGCCTAACTTGTATCGAAGGAAATGCAGGGCTTTTGACCAAAGTTAAAATTCCATACTTTATTTTCCCTGTATCACACTTGCTTTCAGCATTTGTAAGTTTCTGCTTCTCTTTTGTGGCTTTGCTCATTGTTATGTTGGTTTTGGGAACACCTATAAGACTTACTATCCTTATGGTATTACCATTTTTACCATCACTTTTAATGTTTACACTTGGTATGTCTTTAATACTTGCTACAATGTATGTTTTCTTTAAAGATACAAAGCACTTGTATTCAGTTTTCTTGACATTATGGACATATTGCACACCACTTTTCTATTCCGTAAGTGACTTGCCAGATTTCTTGCAATCTATAATGCAATTCAATCCAATGTATCATTATGTAGAATATTTTAGAGCTATCACAATCAGCGGTATCGTACCAAGTTTGCTTGAAAATTGGATTTGTTATGGTATCGGTTTGGAATTTTTACTTGTAGGAATTTTAATCTTCAACTGGAAGAGTAGAAAATTCATATTACATATTTAAGGTGAATTATGGAAAAAATTAGAACAGAAGAGCCAGTTGAACAAGAAAACAAAAAAATGGTCGAGTCAAAAAAATCGGGCGAAAGAATTATCGAAGTTAACCACGTTTCAATGCTTTTCAACTTGGCTGCAGAAAAGGTGGATAACTTAAAAGAATATTTTATTCGTCTTATAAAAAGAAAACTCCATTTTAAAGAATACTGGGTTTTAAACGATATAAGTGTTGCAGTAAAGCGTGGCGAATCTTTGGGTCTTATCGGCAACAACGGTGCAGGTAAAAGTACCTTGCTTAAACTTATTGCAGGGGTCTTAGAGCCAACCAAAGGCAAAATTACAACCAAAGGTGTTATCGCTCCTCTTATTAACCTCGGTGCAGGTTTTGATATGGAAGCAAGCGCTAAAGATAATATCTTCCTAAATGGCGCAATACTTGGTTTTAGCAAAAAAGAAATGATTGCAAAGTTTGACAGTATTGTTGAGTTCTCTGAACTTAGAGATTATATGCAAGTCCCACTCAAAAACTTTTCGTCAGGTATGCTTGCTCGTCTTGGTTTTGCAATTGCAGTTGCAGTCGAGCCAGATATCCTAATTGTTGACGAAGTCTTAGAAGTTGGCGATAACAACTTCAAACTAAAATGTCAAAACAAAATCAACGAACTTAAACAAAGAGGCGTCACATTTATAATTGTATCTCACGATATATATAAAATAAAAACAATGTGCACACACGCCCTTTGGCTTAAAAATGGTAGAATCCACGAGTACGGCAAAGCAACAACCGTTGCTGATCACTATATGGAAGACTGCGAAAAGGAAAGACTTGCAAATAATATAACTAAATAGAAAACAAAAAACCGTGAAAACTTCACGGTTTTATTTTTTGTCTTTTTTTGCTTTTTCAATATTGTTAAGTTGTTTAAGTGAAAGAGAAAAAGGGAAAAGTTCACCTTGTTCTTCTATGTAAAAACGCCACTCTTCCTGTTTTTCTTTTTCTCCAACAACAATTATCTTTTTGTTTAAGGTGCGTGCTTTTTTGATTGTGTTAAAAGTTCCACCCTTCACGCCTTCAATTATCCCTGCCACAACAACAGAAGATTTCTTTAGCATATACTCATTTCTTTGTTGCATACAGGAATCAGTGTATTCGTGCGAAATTATGGTTAGTTTTTGTGCATTATCAATTATGTTTTTGTATCTTTCTTTTGATTTCTTAGGCCAAAGACTATCTTGTGTCCTACAAGGTATCGCAACTTCTAAAATAATATCTTTGTGTTCTTTTTTAAGCTCTATTATTATTTCTGCTGCCCAAGTGTCAAAGCCTTGAGCACCACCCACAATAAACCAATTTATGCCATCTTTATAAAGGGCTATAATAATATCCATTAGTTGTTGTTTGTAGTGTATGCACCTAGGGTCACTCTCATCATACCCCCACGGAAATTTGTTGGGTCTGTGTCCCGTAAAACAACAAGTTCGTAAAACAAAATCTTCCATACTTAAATTATAAACAAACAAAAAAACTAATGCAACAAAATAGAAAATGTTTAAAAGTTATTTTACAAAAACAATTTAATTTTATATCATTAAAACATAAAGGGAAAGATTATGGAAAAAGACATAGCAAAAAAACTTTTTAGTGAAGAAGAAATTTTAGTAAGAGTAAAAGAAGTTGCTGCTCAAATCGACGAAGATTATAAGGGCAAGCACCCAACACTTATCGCAATCTTAAAGGGCAGTATCCTGTTTTATAGCGACCTTATTAGGAATATGAAAACCGATGTCGTTTTAGATTTTATGGAAATTTCTTCCTACGGAAACGGTACAACATCAGGTAATATTAAATTTATAAAAGATGCTGATTTTTCAGTCGAAGGCAAAGATATTTTGCTTGTCGAAGATATCGTTGATAGTGGCAAAACGATTGATTACTTAATAAAAGCCCTAGAACTTAGAAAACCAAACAGCATAAAAGTCTGCACATTGCTCGACAAAAAAGAAGCACGCAAAGTTCCTGTCGAAATAAAATACTCTTGCTTCGATGTCGGCAACGAATTTGTTGTAGGATACGGCCTTGACTATGCCGAAAAATACAGAAACCTTCCATTTATCGGAGTTTTGAAAGAAGAGATTTACAATAAATAATATCAAAAATAAAAGAGATAGATTTTCTATCTCTTTTTTATCAAAGTTTTCCGTCAAACTTGCCACCAGATTTTTTTAAGAATTTTTTAAGTTCGTCATCACAAGGACTTATCGATTCGTGTTCAATTGTGATTTTTGCGTGTAATTCTGTTTCTCGACCATAGGATTTTAACATATTTCTAAAACTTTCTTTCTCTTTTTCTTTTAAGATTGTATGTCGAGTTGTTTTAAATTCATAACCACATTTTTTACATTTATTAACACTTACAATAGCTTGTCCCTCTTTTGTGTAAATGTTAAATTTCGAGCCATAATGCTCACTAGAAGTGCCCTTGTCGTAAACAGTTATATATTCATTGTATAATTCGCCATTAGGAGTGTACTCTTGAAGTTCAAGTTCTCCTTTGCAAGCAGGGCATTTTACAATTGTATGTTGCTTTAAGAATATTTGGTCACGACTTCCAGAACCGTATGGCTCAAAAAGGTCAACATTCCAATTACTATTCATCGTGTAAATTTTTGATGAAGATGGTCTGTTTGTTATGTTTTTGTTTTCGCTTTCAGTTGCATCATTTTTATATTTAGGCTTCATTTTTAGAAGTTCTTTTTCTGCTTCTTTATGACCTGCCTTTGTTGCTTTTACAAGATACTCTGCTTTTCTTTCTTGATTGCTCCCGTATTTGCCCAAATCCATAGCATATTCATAGCAACAATTAGGGTCTTCTAATTTACAACCAGACCAAAAGTAAACAAGAGACTTATGCATTTGGTTTTTGTTTTTATATATACAACCGATTTTATAGTAAAGTTCAACAAATTTATACTTTTTCTCAAGTTTAAGATAACAACCAAGGTCATCAATATTTAAAAGTTCTTCCTTAGATTCTTCGTGCCCGTTTTTGTGACCAAGTTCAAACCATTTCATTGCCACTTTAGGTTTATTTAAATCTTTATATACTTTTCCAACCTCATAATATAGTTTGGGGTTATTTTTGCCATACTTCTTTGCGTTTTTTTCAAGGTCTTTTATGTTTTTTAAAACTTCTTTATCCATAATAATCTCCTTGTATTTGTAATTAAATAATATCACACACATATAATTATTCAAAACGTTTTTAAAAAAAGGAAAAAATAAGGAAAAGTTTTTTAAATTTTACAAAAAATGTATAAAATGTACAAAAAAACAAAAAATAAAAAATATTTTGATTTTTTTTATAAAAATTGTTGACTTTGGGTGGGTTTTCCTATATAATACACTCTGCAATGCTTTTCATTACCCGTAAAAAGCAGAGCATATCTGGTGGCGTAGCTTAGCTGGTTATAGCATTCGGTTCATACCCGAAAGGTCGTAAGTTCGAATCTTACCGCCACTACCACAACTCTTTTAAGGGTTGCTTACAAAAGAATACATAACAATATACAAAAGACAAAAAGATATGGTCCCGTGGTCAAGCGGTTAAGACACCACCCTTTCACGGTGGTATCATGGGTTCGAGTCCCGTCGGGATCACCACAACAAAAAAGCACATCGCAAGATGTGTTTTTTTTATTTTAATTTTTAAAACCGATTAGTTTTTGTGAATTTTTTTAGACCAGATAGATTTTCCTAAACCCCCGCATTTTAAAGGGGTTTATTTTTTGACTTTAGGGTCGACAGCAATTTATAGGTGCTTTTTTAAAAGTAAAAAACAAAAGGCATATCTAAAGTTTTAGATATGTCTTTTTATATTTATCTGGTTATAAAAACAATTCTTTTTTTGTAGCAAGTTAAAATTTGATTTCTGACTAGAGCATTGTTTGTTTTTTAAAAACTGCTCGGTTTTGTTTAAAAATCAAAAATTTATAAAATCAGCCTATTCCCCTTTGTTTTAAAGGGAAGTAGCATTTGTAATCCTTGGTCGGCAAGCGTTAAAAAGATGTTTTTGGGGCTTTTTAAAAGAAGTTTGTTTAGATAAACCCTAAAAACCCCTATAAAAACAAAAAAGCAACCTTTCGGTTGCCATTTTGGTGCGAACGGTGAGAATCGAACTCACACTCTCTCGAACACGCCCCTTAAACGTGCGCGTCTACCAGTTCCGCCACGCTCGCATATACTGTGTAAATACTTACACAGGTTTTTATTGAGTGTTTGTGTTATTTACAAGTCTTGAAAATAAGGAAGGGAGAAAAGGGGATCAAAAACTTGTAAATATTATAAAAATAATAAAAACACAACTCATTTGTCATTTGACTTGCAAATTATATCAAATAACTAAAAAAAATGCAATAACTTTTTACAACTTTTTTATAAATTTATAAATTTGTATAAAATTACCATAAAAAAAGACAAACACTGAGAACTTTTCATCTCAACTTGTTTGCTTATCTACAAATATTATACCACAAAACACCCCAAAAGTCAATAAAAACACACAAAAAATAATAAGCGTTGTGCTAAATTTAAAAATGGGTTGACAATATAATGGCAAATGATATACAATAATGACATACAAGTTTTAAACTTGTTGTCAGGACACAATTATTGTTGTGTCACCCGCCGAGAATGGCATTGAGTAGGGTGGTTTAATCCCTACTTTTTTTATTCCTTTTTATAAAAACACAACTTTGTGTGGTCTACAGCATATTTGACAAATTTTTTTAAAAGAGTATATATCAATATTAGAATTCAACCAAGCCCCAAAGGCAATTAAAAAAAAACGTCGCACGGGTTGAATTTTTTATTTGAAAACCAACGAGTTTTAAAAATTTTTATACAAAAAAACAAAAACCCTACTTTCCTTTAAAATAAAGAAGTGTAGGGTTTGTTATTTTTGGTCGGTTTAGTATATTTTATTATTTTTTATGTTTTGTAAAATCTTTTTTGAAGGACCATAAAGGTTGTCTGGAAGGTTATCAAAATCAAACCATTTCCACTCGACAATTGTGTCCTTTTCTTTTGTGTCAGGGGTGCCAACAAAGTCTTTTGTCATAAAACCGATTGTGATATAGTGCGAAGTTTCTTCAATGTCGTCACTTACGGAAACAAGTTGTAGGTTGTTTACCTTAATTCCTGTTTCTTCTTCGGTTTCTCTAATTGCAGCACTTTTTAAGGTTTCGCCGATTTCGACTTTGCCACCAGGCATTGTCCAAAGGCCCTTTCCTGTAAGTTCGCCTTCTTTCTTTTCTTTTTCAGGGTTTCTAAGTCCTAAAAGAAGTTGATTTTTATTGTTTACAATCATAACACCGACACCAACGCCGATTTTTTTGATTTCGCCCATAATTCACCTAGTTTTTAAAAGAAATTTTGCTTTTTAAAAGTCGCTTATACTTTTTCTTTTCGATAAGCAGTTGAGTCAGTTGTATTGCCAAAACTTCAATACCACCCCAACAGAAAACCCAAGAAAGAATAGTTGCAAATTGATATAAAAAATTATCTATATCGTGCAACAAAAATTCTGTTACGCAAAGTAGACCTGTGCCGATTAAAAGCAACAAAACACCCACAATAGAGCATCTAACAACTTCGTGTGTTAGAGATGTGATTTTGTTTAGGATAGTGTTTTTGTATGCAGAGTTAAATCTTTCTTCGTCAAATGAAACATCTTCTTTTTTTGCAATAACAAGTTCAAGATTTTCTCTAATCGGTTTTGTGTCTGCAAGTTTATAGATGGTTTCAACAAGGGTGTCGTCGATAAGTTCGTGATTATCGTAACCGTAATCTGCAAAAACTTCTTTTTCGTAAATAGAAACATTAAGTTTTGTATAATTTTTTTGTTTTTTGCTCATAATTTTACCTTAACTAAATTTTAACAAAAAAGCAAAAATAGGTCAAATAAAACAAAATAAGGTTTGTTTAAGCCCAAAACTTATTCCCACAAACAAAAGAAAAACAGGGGCAAATTTCGGGCTTTAAATGTGGCTTTTTAATATTATATATATTTATATAATTATAACAATTGACAAATTGCAAAAATGGGTTTAAAATAAACGGAGTTTTTTAAAAAGTTTTAAATTTTAAGTTCATAAAGGAAAATAAAATGGAAAATACAAAAGTAAGGAATATTGCAATTATCGCTCACGTTGACCACGGTAAGACAAGTTTGGTTAACGAAATGCTAAAACAAGGTGGTGTTTTTAGACAAAATCAAGAAGTTCAAGATAGGGTTATGGACTCAAATGCACTAGAGCGTGAAAGAGGAATTACAATTTTATCAAAGAACGCATCTTTTATGTATAAGGACATAAAGGTTAACGTTGTCGATACCCCAGGGCACGCAGACTTCGGTGGAGAAGTAGAAAGAGTCTTGAAGATGGTTGACGGCGTTGTATTGCTTGTTGACGCAGCAGAAGGCCCTATGCCACAAACAAGATTTGTTTTGGAAAAGGCATTAGAGTTTAAACTCAAAATTGTTATCGTTATCAACAAGATTGACAGAAAAGACAGCCGTATCCGTGAAGTAGGCGACGAAGTTTTAGAGTTGTTGCTTGACCTTAACGCAACAGATGAACAACTTGACAGCCCTATTGTTTATGCTTCAGCACGTCAAGGTACAGCTTCACTTAATCCTGCAAAACAAGAAGAATCACTTGAACCATTGTTTGAAACAATTATAAGACATATTCCAAGTCCAAGGGGCGAAGAAGACAAGCCATTTAATATGCTTGTTAGTTCAACCGAACAAAACGACTTCTTAGGAAAACTTGCTGTTGGTAAAATCGAACAAGGTATCCTTAAGGTAAACGACAACTTAAGCGTTACAAACTACCACGACGAAAGCAAAAATCAAACATTTAAAGTACAAAGTTTGTTCCAATTTGAAGGTTTGAAAAGAGTTCAAGTCGAGTCTGCAAAAGTTGGCGACATTGTTTGTATCGCTGGTGCAAACGATATTACAATTGGAGATACTTTAAGTGACAAAGCAAGCCCTGTTACACTTCCATTTGTAAAAATCAGCGAACCAAGTGTTGAAATGACATTTATGGTAAACAACAGTCCATTTGCTGGTAAAGAAGGTAAATTCTGCACATCAAGACACTTAAGAGATAGACTCTTTAAAGAAGCAGTCAAAGACTTAAGTTTAAGAGTATACGACACAGACAGTGCTGACAGTTTCCGTGTTTTAGGAAGGGGCGAGATGCATCTTTCAATCTTAATGGAAAACTTAAGGCGTGATGGTTATGAATTCCAAGTAAGTATGCCTAAGGTTTTGCTTAAAGAAATTGACGGCAAAACTTATGAACCTATTGAGAGAATGGTTGTTGATGTTCCAGACGACAAGGCTGGTGCAGTTATAAGCGTACTCGGTGCTAGAAAAGGCGAACTTTTAAATATGTCTTCAAACAACTCAAGAACACGTCTTGAATTCTTAATTCCTGCTCGTGGCTTGTTTGGATACAAAAGTCAATTCTTAACAGACACTTGTGGTGAAGGTATTATGAGTAGCGTTTTCTATGAATATCAAGAGTGGAAAGGCAATTTAACAAGAAGAAACTATGGCACACTTATCGCATTTGAAAATGGGGACGCTGTTCAATATGGTTTGTTCTACGCTCAACCTCACGGCAAACTCTTTATCGGACCAGGTGAGAAGGTTTATGGTGGTATGATTGTAGGTCTAAACCCAAGGGGCGAAGACTTGGTTGTAAACGTTTGCAAAACAAAACACCTTACAAACACTCGTTCAAGTTCTAGTGATGACGCACTTAGACTCGAACCTATCCAAAAACCAACTATGGAAGAATATATCGATATGTTAGACGATGGCGAACTTCTTGAAATCACACCTGCAAGTTTAAGAATGAGAAAACAAATCTTAGACCACACAATGCGTGGCAGAGCAGATTTTAAGAAAAAACAAGAAAAATAATTTCAAATTTAAAAACACAACTTTTGGGTTGTGTTTTTTTGTGCAACTTGCAAAGATAAAGTTTTTGACATCTTAAAACACCTATGTTATATTATAAAAGCCCGTTTACCCCCGAAGGGGGGAGCAACTGTTAAATAACGAGTTGACAGAGAATAATGTTTGGGCTTCGTGCATAGACTTCTCAACTAAACCACAAGTTTATACTTGTGGTTTTTTATTTGTGGTATTCTCTTTTATTGACAATTTGTTTTTAAATTGTGTATAATTATTTTTGTATTAAAGGAGATAAAATGGCAAAGGAAAGAACAGTTGGTGGCACAATAGTAAAAATTGTTGTCGGCATAATACTTGCAATAGTTTTAGTTGTTGTTGGTTTATATTTGATTGCAAAATATGCACTTGGTATTGATATCTTAGGTGCATATTCAAGTTTAAAACAACTTGGTACAACCGTAAACACAGAAACCATTATTACACACACCTATGAAAAAAATGATGATATGGTCAACAGCCTAAACAACATTTTCGAACTTAGAGCAGGCGAGACCGGAATTGTAAGTGGTGGTGATGGTAGTATTTCTATTGATTATGAAAGATTAGAAAATTTACTTTTTGATACAGAGTTGGAGTTAACCGATAAACAAATTGCTTGTATCTTAGACGCATCACTCAACAAATATGCAACCACAAGCGAAGAAGCAGCCGATATGATTAAAGGTTTGGAACTTTGTCAAATTAAGTTTAGCGAATATACCGAAGCTGGTGGCAAATTTAAGTCAGTAAAAATCAATTATGTTGTAAGATTCTCGCTAGAAGATATCAAGTCTTATATGAACAGTTTTCCACTAAATTTGTTTAAGAAACTTCTTCCAAACGAATTATATCTAACATCAGATATTATTCTTACAAAAGACAACACAGCCCCTTGGAAATATGATTTAAAAGCAGAAAACACAAAAATCAACAACTTGGACACTGAAAAAACAAATTCTCTTGTAACATCAATCGCAGGTATCTTAGGTCTTAGTGACGCAGACGAGTTGGGTGTATCTGTTGGAGATATAATTATTGATGCCTTTATCGGTACACCAAACGAGTTGGGCCTTGGCAGTGGTCTTTTAAATGCAGAAGACTTTTCATTTAAGAGAGTTGATAACACAACATATTATATTGTTAAATTCAGTATATAAAAATAAAAGCAGGTGATTTTCACTTGCTTTTTTATTTTTTAGATATAAAAAAAATACACGGAAAATCCGTGTATTTTATTTGGTTAAAATTAAGTATTTGAAAGGTAAAACTTTAACTTTGCCCTTAACTTGTTTTGCTGTTTCGTAGTTTGTATAAACTCCGTCAAGCTCAATAGTTTTTGCTTCACTGCCTGCGTTTGCATAGATCAACACTTTACGGTTTGAGATAACTCTTTCAAAACCAAAAAGTGAGCCTTCACTTTTAAGTACATTAAGTACGCCGTGCTTAAAGGCAATATGTTTTCTAAGTCTACCCAAAAATTCGTACCAATTTTTGATTGTTTTGTTTTCTTTATTCCAAGGGAAACATACTCTGCAGAATGGTGCTTTTCCACCAAACACACCTTGCTCATCTCCATAGAAAACACAAGGTACACCCATAACTGTGTATTGTAAGAGTGAAGCAATTTTTAAAAGTTTAACCCAATCGCCCCTTTGATTTTCTTTTGCACATCTATCAAGCACGGTTGCAATTCTTTCTGTGTCGTGTGTGCCCAAGATATTCATAAGGCTATCTCTAATTTCTTTTGGATAGTGGTCTTTTAACATATAGATTGTGTTTCTAAGATTTGTTGAATTTCCTGTTGTGACATAATCTATGATTGCATCTTTTAGTGGGTAATTCATAACAGAATCAAGTTGATTGCCGTTAAAGTAATGTCTTCTTGTGTCGTATGCGATTTTGTTTGAAGCATCTTCCCAAACTTCGCCGATAAGCAAGCAGTTTGGTTTTACGCCCCTTGCTGCCTTACAAATTGCAAGCAAAGTTTTTTCGTCTAACTCATCAACAACATCAAGCCTAAAACCTAAAATCCCCATCTTCATGTATTTTTCAATGATACCACCTTTGCCGGCAATATATTTTGAAAAACTTTGATTGTTGTCTTTAATTTGTGGGAGAGTGTCGATACCCCACCAGCAAGAATAACTATCAGGGTAGTTGTCAAAAGTATACCAATTATAATATGGTGATTTTTTACTTTGATAAGCACCCACTGTGTCATAGTGACCAAATTTGTTGAAGTATTTACTGTCAGCGCCTGTGTGGTTAAAAACACCGTCAAGCACAATTCTAATATCTTCTTGTTTTGCTTTTTTGATTAAAGAAACAAAATCTTCTTCACTTCCAAGCATACTGTCGATATTTTCATAGTTTGCTGTGTTGTATTTGTGATAACTGTTTGATTCAAAAATAGGGCTTAGGTAAATTGTTGAAACATTAAGAGATTTAAGATAAGGAAGTTTCTTTTCGATACCTTTTAAGTTTCCACCGAAACATTCTTTGTTTAAAAGCAAAAAGTCTTCAGTGTTTTTTGTTAAATCTCCACCCCAATCGTTTCTTAAAACAAGGTCTTCTCTAGGTTTAACTTTTCCAACTTTGTTAAATCTATCAACAAAAATGTGATACATAATTCCACCCTTAAAGGTGTCAACAGCCCTTGAAGTTGTCTTGCAAACAAGTTGTTCAAACTTGTGCTCAATTTCGCCTACAGGCTCAACTTCAAAATCAGGTGTTTTTTGAAGATAAAATTTGTGTTCGTTTTGGAAAACTTCAAAGTAGTACCAATAAAGACCAGAAGAATTGTATTTAAGTTCAACTTTGTATGTAAGATAATCGTCATCTTCTTTTACAACTTCCATCGGCACTACAATCTTGTCTTCAGTAAAGTCAGGGCAGTACACAAAATTGACAGCAGTCGAGCCTATAAGTTTTGCAATCTTAAGCTCGTATTGTACGGGCTTTTTCTCTAAGGTTGGTCCACCAGGCAACTTGTTATAAATCGGGTTAAACTTATACATTTTCTTCTCCTTTTAAGGCTTTGTATGGTTATTTTATTTTCTTTAGTTTCCAAATATTTTTTGCATATTCTTCAATACTTCTATCAGATGAGAAATAACCCATTTTAGAAATATTCTTAAGGCATTGTCTGTGCCATGCCATAGGTTTTCTATAAAGAGCATCCATTCTTTCGTGTGCGTCTAAATATGAGTCAAAATCTGCAAGACACATATATGGGTCGCCAACACCAGAAGTACCAAGAAGGTATTTAGAAATGTCTTCAAAAGATTCTCCATTGAAGCCTTTGTTTAACATTTCGATAACTGTCTTAATTTTTGGATTTGTGTTGTAGTATTGTGTAGGGTCGTAGTGAGAATCCCAAACCTTGTCAACTTCGTCACTTGTCATACCGAAAACAAACGAACTGTTTTTGCCACAAGTTTCAGTGATTTCGATGTTAGCCCCGTCAGCAGTACAAATCATAAGACCACCGTTTAGGACAGCCTTCATATTTCCTGTACCACTTGCTTCTTGACCAGCAAGAGAAATTTGCTCAGAAACATCAGTTGCAGGCATAAGTTTTTCAGCCATAGTTACAGAATAGTTTTCTGCAAAAACAACTTTGAGTTTCTTAGAAATTTTAGGGTCTTTTTCGATATCTTTTGCAAGTTGATTTATAAGTTTGATAAATCTCTTTGCTCTAATGTAACCTGCTGCTGCCTTTCCTGCAAAAATAAATGTTTGTGGGGTAATATCAGCGTCAGGATTTTTCTTAAGTTCAGAATAAATATAAATGATTTTTAAAACATTTAAAAGTTGTCTTTTATATTCGTGAATTCTCTTTGCTTGTACGTCAAATCTTGTGCTTGGGTCAATCTCAACACCTTGATGTTCTTCAAGCCATTTTGCAAAAGCAACTTTATTTAAGTACTTGATATTTTCGACTTGAGAAATGATTTTGTCGTCATCAATAAAGTCTTCAAGTTTTTCTAACTCTTTTGCTTCTTTAATAAACTTTTTGCCGATAAGTTTTGAGATAAGACCAGAAAGATTTGGGTTTCCTTCGCATAACCATCTTCTGTGTGTTACGCCGTTTGTAACATTTGTAAATTTGTTTTGATAGTAGTTGCTCATATCAACAAGCAAATCGTCTTTTAAGATGTTTGAGTGAAGTTTAGAAACACCATTTACAGTGTGACTTGCAATAACAGCAAGATTTGTCATTCTAATTCTACGGTTGTTTATAACAGCCATAGTGTTAATAACATTTTCTGGAACATCATTTTCTTTTGCTTCAAGTCTAAACCTTCTGTCGATTTCTTTTATTATTACATAAATTCTAGGAAGGATTCTTTGAATCAAACTTTCGTCCCAAGTTTCAAGAGATTCTTTTAAGATTGTGTGGTTTGTGTAACTTACAGTTTTTGTAACAATCTTCCAAGCATCTTCCCAAGAGAATTCGTATTCGTCCATCAAAATTCTCATAAGTTCTGGAACACAAATTACAGGGTGAGTGTCGTTTAAGTGGACTGATATAAACTTAGGCAAAAGTTTTAAGTTTTTGTATCTTCTAACGTGTGTTGCAACAATACTTTGCATTGCAGCAGAGCATAGGAAATATTGTTGTTTTAGTCTAAGTGACTTTCCACCTGGGTGGTCGTCAGCAGGGTATAAAACCTTGCTTATTAACTCGATTTGGTTTTTCTCTGCAAGTGCTTGGGTATATTCACCTTGAGAGAATTTCTTTGTGTCAAAAGTATTAAAACTTCTTGCAGACCACAACCTTAAAACAGCGATGTTTTTAGAGTCGTAACCTGTAATCATCATATCGTATGGAAAAGCTTGAACTTCAGTGCAATCGTGGTAATCGATTTTTAAGTGACCGTCTTCATCTCTTCTTTCTGTGATATAGCCATCAAAAAGAACTTTTACAGCCTTATCATCTCTTGGAACTTGCCAAACTTCGCCACTTTGTAGCCATTCATCAGGAAGTTCGGTTTGATTTCCTTCTAAGAATTTTTGTTTAAACAAACCAAAGTCGTATCTAATGCAGTGGCCGGTTACAGGGTAGTCAAGGGTTGCAAGAGATTCAAGAAAGCAACTTGCAAGTCTACCTAAACCACCGTTGCCAAGGCCAGCATCGTCTTCAAGTTTGTATAAAGTGTTTATGTCCCTACCTTTTGCTTTTAATGCCTTTGCAAAAGCAGATTCCATACCAAGATTAAAAAGTGTTGTCCTTAAAGTTTTTCCAATAAGGAATTCCATACAAAGATAGTTGACACTCTTACCGTCGTTCTTTTTGCAGTTTGCGCTAAATTTTTGACGCTTTTTAAACATTTCGTCCATAGCGATATTTGCAAGTGCCTTAAAAATTTGAGTGTCTGTTGCGTCTTCAAAAGAAATATTGTAGTACTTTTGAAGTTGTTGATTTATTTGTAAAATCGCGTCTTTTTCAGTAATTTTTTTATTGCTCACAATTTCCCCCAAGCCAATGAAATATAAATTTTATTTTTTAAATTAAACAAGATCTCTATAAAGTTCGATGTACTTAATAGAAGAATTTTTCCAAGTGAAATCTTGTTTCATACAAGTTTTGATTTTTTCAACCCAAGTGTCCTTGTTATAAAAATCTTGAAGGGCACGGTTGATAGAGTAGACAAGGTCGCTTGTGTTGTAGTTTGTAAAGGTATAACCATTTCCACCACCTTCGCAACCAAAGTCACGAATAGAGTCCTTAAGGCCACCTGTTTCACGAACGATAGGAACAGCTCCATAACGGGACGCAACCATTTGTGAAAGGCCACAAGGCTCAGTACGAGAAGGCATAATAAAGATATCGCTTGCAGCATAAGTTTTTCTTGCAAGTGTGTTAGAATAACCAATTGCAGCCTTAACTTTGCCTTGATATTTTTGTTCTAAATACTTAAAGAAGTTTTCGTACATTTGTGTACCACTTCCAACAACAACAAGTTGTACTCTTTGTGATAAGATTTGTTCAATACCACCTTTGATAAGGTCGATACCTTTATGGTTTGCCATACGTGTTACAATCGAGAGCATAGGAATTTCAGGGTCAACATTAAGACCAAACATCTTTTGAAGTTCAACCTTGTTATCCTTCTTTGCTTCGATTGAATCAATGTCGTAATTTTTAAATACAGTGTCATCAGTTTTTGGATTATAGAATTCATAATCGATACCGTTGATGATACCACTTGTTTTATAATTATTTTCGTTTAAGATTGAATCAAGCCCGTTGCTAAACTCTTTAGAAACCAAAATTTCTTGAGCATATGTTGGACTAACAGTTGTAAACTTGTCACAACAAACGATAGCACCTTTTACAAGGTTTAAGTCTTTGTTGTATTCAAGAAGGTTCTTGTATCTTGCGTCAATTCCAAAAACGTCACCGATAATCTTCATATCAAATTTGCCTTGATATTCTGTGTTGTGAAGTGTAAACACAGTTTTGATTTTGTTAAGAGTAGGGTCGTCTTTGTAACGAGTTTTAAGATAAATAGGAATAAGTGCTGATTGCCAATCGTTTGCGTGAATAATGTCAGGCACAAAGTCAATCATAGAAAGCATTTCGATAACAGCGTTTGAAACATAAGCAAATCTTTCGCCGTCGTCATAGTAACTATAAATACCACCATTTCTTTTGAAGTAATATTCGTTATCCAAGAAATAGTATGTAACATTACCCATCTTGTAAGAGAAAACACCAAGATACAATTGTCTCCAAGCAACAGAGATGTTTTTGTGTCCGTGGAAAGTAAATTTATCTCTGTAGCAAGAAGGAATATCAGAGTAAAGTGGAAGTACAACTCTCATATCAATATTTTTGTCGTTTTGTGCGATAAATTTTGGTAAACTTCCAGCAACGTCAGCAAGGCCACCCGTTGCACAAAATGGTAAGCATTCGGAAGTTACATACAAGACTTTTGTTTTCTTGTTTGCTGTTTCTTCAATATCAACAACATTACCTTTTGGCAAGCGATTTGCTTTTTCAAAAATAGAAGTTTCAACTTCGACAGCCTTTTTTGTTGTCTTTTTTGCAGTTGCAACCTTTTTTGTTGTTGTTGTTTTTGCTGTGGTTTTTGCTGCAGTTTTCTTTTTTGTGTCGCCTACAACAGTTACAGTTTTTGTTGCTGTTCTTGGCTTTGCAACTTTTATGGTTGCAGTTTTCTTTTCTGCCTTTGGAGCAGTTTTTACTGCAGTGGTTTTCTTTTGTTCAGTTTCTTTTTTCATTTTGCTTCTCCTTTTTTTCTTGAACTTTTCTTTTTAATAAATACTGCTCCATAAGAAGGTAAAGTCAATTCAATATAATTGTTTTGGTTGTGCATAGCGCCTTTCTTTGTTTTAAGTGTTCCGTTTAAAAACTCTTTTCCACCATACTCAGCCCTAGAACTGTTGAATACTTCTTCATAAGTTCCACTTTTTACGCCAACCTTATATTTTTCTCTTGGCGAAGGTGAGAAGTTAACAACACATATAAGCTCTTCTCCCTTTTTGTTGCGCCTAATAAATGCTACAACATTTTGTACATTATCGTCAGGGATAATCCAACTAAAACCATCCCAAGAGAAATCAATTTCGTAAAGTTCACTATGTTCTAAATAAAATTTATTTAAGTCTTTTACAAAGTGGTGAAGTTGTCTGTGTTTTTCAAAATCAAACAAACAGAAGTCAAGTCCCATACCGTTGTCCCACTCTTTAAACTGTCCAAACTCAATTCCCATAAAGGTGAGTTTCTTTCCGGGGTGAGCAAACATATATGATAAAAATGCCCTATATCCGTCAAACTTTTCATCATATGGCCCTGCCATCTTTTCCATTAAGGAACATTTTCCGTGTACCACTTCGTCGTGCGAAATAGGCAACACAAAGTTTTCTGAAAATGCATAAAACATCGAAAATGTTAGTTTGTTGTGACTGCCTTTTCTAAAAAATGGGTCAGTCTTTACATAATCTAACATATCGTTCATCCAGCCCATATTCCACTTAAAGTTAAAACCAAGCCCACCTACATTCGTAGGTCTTGTTACAAGTGGCCAAGCAGTTGATTCTTCTGCCATCATAAGAGCGTTTGGAAATTCCTTAAAAACTGCTGCGTTAAGTTTTTGTAAAAACGCAATTGCCTCTAAGTTTTCTTTTCCACCCTTAGAGTTAGGTAGCCACTCTCCTTCTTTTTTGTCGTAGTCTAGGTATAACATAGATGCAACAGCATCAATCCTTAGGCCATCAATGTGGTATTCTCTAAAGAACAACATTGCAGAAGATATTAAGAAACTTTGTACTTCGTTTCTGCCATAATCAAATCTTCTTGTGCCCCAAGATTTGTGTTCCATTCTGTCCCAACCAGAGTTTTCGTACAATGGTTTGCCGTCAAATTCGATAAGACCAAAATCGTCTTTAGGGAAGTGTGCCGGTACCCAATCTAATATGACGCCAATGTTGTTTTGGTGACAAGTGTCAACAAACTCCATAAATTCTTCAGGAGTGCCAAGCCTTGAAGTTATCGCAAAATAACCTGTTACTTGATATCCCCAAGAGCCATCATAAGGGTATTCCGTAAGTGGCATAATTTCAATGTGAGTGTATCCCATTTCTTTTACATATGGGATAAGTTCTTTTGTTAGTTGTTTGTAAGAATAGTATTCGTAATTTTCATTTCTTTTCCAAGAAAGAAAGTTTACTTCGTAAATGTTCATAGGGCTTTCATAAACATTTTGTTTTTGCTTAATCTTTTGATATTCTTTGTCGCCCCAATTGTAGTTTTCAAAGTTATAAACCATAGATGCAGTTTTGCCATTTGTTTCTTGGTAAAATGCATATGGGTCAGCTTTGAGAAGTTTTTTATTTTTTGTTGTTAAAATTTGATATTTGTATTTGTCATATTTTTTTGTGTTAGGAACAAAAGTTTCCCAAACACCACTTGTGCCAATTTTTTTACACTTGTTTATATTTTCTGTCCAATTGTTAAAATCGCCTACAACGCAAACTGATTTTGCCCTTGGTGCCCAGACACGAAAAAAAGCACCATCAACACCGTCAACAGTACCATAGTGGCAACCTAAAAACTCGTAAGAGTGATAATAAGTGCCTTGGTTAAACAAGAAAACTGATTCTTCTTTTGATAACATAAATTTCCCCTTAAAAGTTCGTTTTAAAAGTGTTAAAAAGAACAAAAAACCAGATTGCCCATAGTAATAGTAATTATATATTATTATAGTAATAAAAAGCGAAAATAATGTCAAACAAACAATGCTAAATTTTGTTACAAAATACAACTAAAATATGCCCAAAAACATTTGACAAAAATCGACAAAAATGCAGTAAAAAAGACACGCTAAAAAGCGTGCCTAAATTATTCATAATATCGATTAGAATTGATGGTTAAAGTTAGAAGTTTTTTTGTAAGTTCTGGGGTTAAAAGTTTCTTGTCTAACCTAAAATTCCAATTGTTGTTAACAGTTCCAGGGGTGTTCATTCTATACCTTTCGTCAAGGTAACAAAGGTCTTGTATTGTAAGCACAACAAGGTCTGCAAGACTGTTTAACATAATCAAAGTTGTCGCATCTGTAATGTCTTCGTAAGTTGAGTTTTCTGCTTGCCCTAAGTATCCCTTTATTTCTGCCAAAACTTCAGGTTTTTGTTCTTTTAAAAATCCCACATAAGTGTTGTTGTCGTGTGTGCCGATGTATGCAACACAGTTTTTAGGATAGTTGTGTGGGAAATATGCATTTTTAGGGTTTCCGTCAAAAGCGAACTGAAAAACTTTCATATTAGGAAAACCTGTTTTCTTTATAAGTTTTTCAACAGCAGGGGTAATAATTCCCAAATCTTCAACCAAAAATTCTGGAACTTTTTTATCCTTAAGTGCCTTAAATAAAGGATATCCTAAGCCCTTTACCCATTTGCCACCTTTTGCAGTTTTTGCGCCATATTTTACAAACCAAAAAGCTTCAAAACCCCTAAAGTGATCAAGGCGTACCATATCATAAAACTTGTAGGCTTGTTCAAATCTCTTTATCCACCAACGATAGTTGTTTTTCTTTAAGTATTCAACGTTATACAAAGGGTTGCCCCAAAGTTGACCGTCTTCTGAAAAATAGTCAGGTGGCACGCCTGCAACACCTGTTGGGTCGCCATTTTCGTCAAAGCAAAAATATTCTCTGTTTGCCCAAACATCAGCGCTGTCGCTTGCAGGATAAAAAGCCATATCACCTATGATTTTTATGCCGTTGTCGTTTGCATATTTTCTGAGTTTTTCCCATTGTTTAAAAAACAACATTTGTACAAAGATATGAAACTCAATCTTATCTTTATTTGCAACTTTGTAACTCTCTACAGCTTCTGTGTTGTGCTGTTTTAGTCGTGTTGGAAATTCTGTATAAGGGATTCCGTTATGCTCGTCTTTTATAACCATAAATGTTGCATAGTCATCAATCCAAAATTTATTTTTAGACCTAAATGCGTCAATTTCATCTTGGTTTTTGTGTTTCTTATAAATCTTTTTTAGAGCCATAAGGCGTGTAGAATTTATTTTCTCAAAATTTACAGTCTTTTCCTTTTTTATCCCAAGGCTAACAATTTCGTCATCGCTTAAAAATTCAGTCAAATCAATAAAAGAAGGATTGCCTGCAAAAACGGAGTAGCATTGAAAAGGCGAGCCACTCTCATTTGTTGGGTTAAAAGGCAAAACTTGCCAATAGTGTTGACCACTTGCCTTTAAAAAGTCAACAAACTCATATGCTTCTTTTGAAAAACACCCAAAGCCATATTTGTTTGGTAAGCACGATATGTGCATCATAACGCCACTTGCTCTTTTCATTTTAACTCCTTAAACATAATTATATTACGAAAAAAAAGACGATTTAGTCAAACAAAATGCCCAAATGATTTGAAGATAAAAGCAAAATAATCTATACTAAAAACAACAAAGGGGATAAATATGTATAGTATCGGTATAGACATCGGTGGCACAACCATAAAATATGGCCTTGTCGATGATAACAATAAAATTGTCGCAAGACGAGTTTTAACAACAACTTGGCCACAAGAAATCAAACCAATCGTAGACGAGTTTAACGAATTTTTAAAAGAAAACAACTTAACAACAAAAGATATAGACAAAGTTGTTGCAGGTTGCCCGGGTATCGTTAACAGTGATAAGGGCACAACAACTTGCCCAGCACTCAAATGGGACGATTTACCACTTAGAGATATCTTAACAAAAGAATTAAAAATTAAAACCGAAATTCATAACGACGTAAACTTAGCAACTGCAGCCGAAGTAAAATTCGGGTCAGGCAAGGGATATAAAAACGCAGTTATGTTAACACTCGGCACAGGTGTTGGTGCAGGTATAATTGTAAATGGCGAAATGTATCTTGGCAATCAAGGTATGGGTGCAGAAATCGGCCATATGGTTATCGAGCTTAACGGCACAAAATGCAACTGTGGCAGAAAAGGTTGTTTTCAAGCATATGCTTCAGCCTTAGCACTTAAAAAACAAGCAATCAAAGCCTTAGAAAAAAACAAAGAATCAAGTTTATATGCCGCTGTCGGTGGCGACTTAGAAAAAATCAATGGCGAAGTTATCTATAAAGAATTGTTAAAGGGCGACGCCCTTGCAGTAAAAATTGTCGACAAATATGTAGAATATTTAAGTGAAGGTATTTTAAGTATCTGCAACATCTTAAGACCAGAAGTTATCTTGCTTGGTGGTGGCATAAGTAATTGGGAAGATGTTTTGACCGACAAAATAAAAGCATATTGCCAAAAAGAATATTACGGGTATAAAAATGCCCCAATTGTAGAAATTAAGATTGCAACCCTAAAAAACGATGCAGGAATTTTAGGTTGTAAGGCAGTTTAGTTTTGTTTTTAGAAAAATATGTGATATAATCACTTAAAACAAAAGAGAAGGTAAGATTATGTTTTTTAGATTTTTAACTTACAACAAATTCAAAAAAAGAAAATGGAAAAGGTTGACACCTGAAAAAAGAGCACAGGTTTATCAACAACTAGAAAATATACAAGCAAAAAAACAAAAAAGAGATGCTTGCAAGGTTGTTTTTAGAGAAATGGAAGAAACTTCAAACGGTGTCCATATCAGTGCTGAAAACAAAATTCAATTAAACTCAAAATTTGTTTATCGTCCAGAGTTTAGATATTATGGTATGGCAACATTGTTTCACGAAGGCAGACACGCTTTCCAATACCACGCAATCACAACAAAGAAAAAACTTGGCTTTTTCTCAAAAGCAAGAAAATGGAAAAAGAACTTCCAAGGATACACCTCAAGCGATCAAGATGCATACTCATTTTATTCAATGCAACCTGTTGAAAGAGATGCAAACCTTTACGCTATTAGAAGAATGAGAAGATTTCGTTTTAGGTACAGAAACGACAAATTGTTTGCAAATACCCTAAAGGATAAGGAAGCACAGTTTGACGAAGTCAAAAACCTTGCAAAAAGAGAACTAGGTATGTTTTATGGCATAAGAGTTGCCTTAAAAAACAGAAAAAACAGAAAGAAAAAAGGTTACGACTAAAAACCAAACGGTTTTTGATTACTATATATAATATATATAAAAATATATCATATTTAAAAATAGTTAGTCGAAAACAAGCAAAACAAAATTTTTAAAATCGATAAACCCTAGATATTTTCTAGGGTTTTTTGTTTGTACCTTGCAGTCGGGTGGGGTGGTGTTTTAAAATATACCAAAATAAAAAAATCACGAATTGTTGTTCGTGATTTTATTTTTAGTTATATAAAAGTTTTACAATCCAAAGCATAAACCTTGTTGGAAGTATCTTTGTTAAGAAGGTTATTGCCTTGTATCCAAAGCCGACAGTTTTTGTTGCAGGTGGATTTTTCTTGTATGCAAGTTTATACATAACTTTTGCAACAGCAATCGGTGGCATACCGTTTTGCTCGTCTTTTTCCATTCTTGCAATCGACTTTGTTTCTTTCTTTGCATAAACGCCATCAATATCGTTTTTGCTTTTTTCTCTGCGTTGTGTAAATTCGGTTTTTGTATCTCCCGGCAAAACATTAGAAACTTTAATGTTAAAAGGCGCAACCTCAATTCTTAAAGCCTTTGCCCAAGTGTCAAGTGCACTTTTTGTTGCTGAGTAAAACGATTGATAAGGGATAGGTATAACACTTGCAACCGAGCTTGTGTTGATGATTCTGCCATAACCTTGCTTTCTCATAAAAGGAAGCACTGTTTGTGTTAAGGATACAGCACCAAAAAAGTTTACTTCAAATATTTTTCTAACATCGTCAATGCTACTAAATTCGCTAGCACCAGAAATACCAAAACCTGCGTTGTTTATAAGCAAGTCAAGTTGTCCTTCTTGTTTTAAAACAAACTCAACAACCTTTTTCATATCTTCAACTTTTGTTACGTCGCCCAAAACAGCCGTAACATTAGGAAGGTTAAAGTCCTTTCTTGCAACACCATAAACTTTCCAGCCATTTTCTGCAAACAAAATAGCTGCAGCTTTTCCAATGCCACTAGAGGCACCGGTTATAAGTAAAACTTGTTTTTTATCATTTTTTTTCATTATAAACCAATAACCTCGTCGTCATCATTGTTATCGCTTTCTGGTTGATTTTCGCCAGCAGGTGTTTCATTTCCTTCTTCAAGAAGGTCACGATGGTCAGAAATATAATATTCCAAACCGTGTTTTTTGTAGATTTGTTTTGTTTCTTTTTCTGTAAGTGGAGCAACAACTGCACCTTCTTTTACCCATCTTAAAAGGTAGAATAAAGAAGCAATAATTGCAACCAAGATAACTGCAATAATTACAGCCCAGGTAAGACCTGTATAGTCATTTTTTTGTACGCTTGTGTTTACAATTGTTGAAGAAAGTCCGTCAAAAGTGATAACTGTTGCAACAGAATATCTTCCACCTTTTGTAAAATCAAGAGAGTTTACTGTTTGATATTCGCCGTTTAAACCGACCTTCATTTGAACAACAGAATTTGTTTTGATAAATGGGTCAAGAGATGTGCCTGTCAAAGCAAGCTCTGCTTTTAATGTGATGTTGTCACCACTTGAAAGATTTGTGATTTCTTTTCCACCAACAAAACCTTTAACTGTAGGTGAAGGTGGCAAAACATTTTTGTTTATAGCGTTGAGTGGGTCAATAGTTGTGATTTCTTGTTGACCTTCGTAGAATTTTAAAACAAGTTTACCACAAGGGATTGTTACATATCCATCAACAGATTCTGCAAGAACATCTTTCATTGTGTCATAGAAAGAACTTTCTTCGCTAAAGAAAACTTTGATGTTAAGATTTTCGATTTCGTCGTTTTGAACAATGCCACCTGTTTCGTGTCTAATAAAGCCATCAGCAGCATAGATTTTTTGACCGTAAACAACTTCTGCTTCTGGTGAATAACCTTGTAAAAGAATTGAAACTTTATTTGCGTTAAAATCTTCTTTTGTTGCGCCTACAAGATTGTTAAAACTTACATCAAGCGCTCTAAGTGGATAAGCAGTTGGAAGTTTGATGTCTTCAGTTTTTTCAAACTTGTTTCTGCTTAAGTTGCAATAAGGTCTTCCTGTTTCGTCTGTGCCTTTGTTTGCAAGTGTAGAAACATCAATAGTTGTCAACTTGTTTCCTGACAAATCAAGGTAGTTAAGTTGTGTCAATGTTGGAGAAAGTGCAAAAGATTCAACATTAGAATTTGTGATATATAATGTTTGAAGTTTGTTCATTGCAGACAAGTCATCTTTGTAAACTGTTGTGATGTTATGTCCGTCAATCTTAAGGGTGGTAAGGCTGTTTAAACTTAAGTATTCCATACCTACAAGAGAAGTGATTTTGTTGCTTGCAGGATAGTCCTCAAGTAGCCCTTGACCAAGTGTTAAATTAAGTGTTGTGTAGGAGTTAAATGCGTCAGTTGGGAAAGAGCCACCTTGACCTAATTCATTTCCAGATTCTACATAAATCCTTGATAAGACAGCATATAAAGATTTGCTAAAGTTGATGTTATCAGCATAGTGGTTTGTGATAACAGTTTTGCCATCTTGAATAGGTGGTTCTGTAGGGCTTGTAACGGTTTCAGCCTTAGCAGGACCAAGTGCAAAAGCCCCCACAACAAAGCAGGAAACAACCATAAGGATAGCACTTAAAAATATTGATAAGAATTTTTTCATAACTTACCCCCAAATACTTTTTTTGAACTTGTTTTTAGTTAGTTTTAAATAATAATATTTATATATACATATCATAACAAAAAAAATAAAAGATAGTCAAACTTATACACAAAAAAAACAAGTCAAAGGGCGCTCAATTTGTCAAAAACAAAATGTGTATAAACAAAAAACAGTACAACCGACAAAAAATATTTGTCTAAGTTTTGTCGTTGTGATAATATTAAGGTATAAAAAAGGAAGGACTTATGGAAGTTTATATAATCTCAAAAAAAGAAGATTTTTCAACCGAGCAAATCGAAAGACTCGAAAAATCAGGCACAGTTACTTTTATTGACGAAGTCGGTGTCGACCTTACAAAAGCACCATTTATGGATTCAAATCAAGAAAAAATCATCGCCGTAAACCCAGATTATACCGGCTGGAAATTTCCTGACGAAGTGATCGAAAGAATCCCAAATCTCAAAGGTATCGTTCTTCAAACAACAGGGTATTCCTATATCGACTTAGAGTTCTGTAAACAAAAGGGAATTATCGTTACAAATATCCCTAAATATTCAACCGATGCCGTTGCAGAATACGCTATGTTTTTGATGCTTGCCGTTGCTAGAAAATTGCCACTCCAAATCAAAAACGAGTGGAAGGAAAGCTTTACAAAATCAATGATGCAAAGACAAGTTTCCGGTAGAAAGGCAGGTATCCTTGGCCTTGGTTCAATCGGCACAAGACTTGCCGAACTTTTAAAGGGTATCGGTATGCAAGTTTCCTATTGGTCAAAAAACACCAGAAACGACAACTTTGAGTACGAAGAACTTGAAGATTTGTTTGAAACTTGTGATTTCATATTCCCAACATTTGCCGTAAACGGTCAAACAAAACTCATCATTACAGATAAACTTATAGATTCTATGAAAAAATCTGCTTCAATCATATCAATTGTCGGCACAGAAGTTTTCAACCTTAACACACTTTTAAACAAAGTCAAAGCAAACGAAATTTATGGACTTGCTTTCGAGTCTCCAAACGACGATATCGCAAATTACGAAGGCAATGTTATGATAACAAGCCCTTACGCTTGGTACACAAAAGAGTCCTTTAAAAACCTTATCGAAAAGTGGACAAGCGTTATGGAATCTTTTGCAACCGATAACCCAATTTGCCAAGTATAAAATTATAATGATTTTAAAACAAAAAAATACAGCAAGTCAAATTGCTGTATTTTTATTTTGTTGTTTTCTTTCTAGACAAAACGCATTATAACATATATTCTTGTAATTACCATAAACTAAAAACAAAAATTACACAAAAACTTAGCCTTTTATAAATCAGGGCATAAAACATTTTATAAGTTTTAAATACTTTTAAAAAACTTCCACATTTTTTGTTTTTAACAAACAGTTCAAATTTTGTGGATAATTTACATAAAAATTCAAAAAAACAATCACAAATTTAATAAAATTATTGACATAACCCCCAAAACTTGTTAAACTAGCGAAGTACCCGTTAAAAACGTGGTAAACTTAATATTTGGAGAAATACCCAAGTGGCTCAAGGGGCTCCCCTGCTAAGGGAGTAGACGTGTAACAGCGTGCGAGGGTTCGAATCCCTCTTTCTCCGCCAAGGCAATGTTCACTTTTGTCTCTTTCCAGAGGCTGGGTGAACATTCTTTGTTTTTAGAGCCATTTAGGCTCTTTTTTGATTTTTTAATAATCTTAATTTTGATTTTGCGAAAATCAAAAAACATTTCAAATCGTACCAAATCGTTTTAACTCGGAGAAGAAGGGATTTGAACACTATTTTTTATTTTTATTTTTTAGTGATAATTCTAGTGTTTTATAAATTACAGATATTTCTTTATTCTCAGCATCAACCTCTTTCCCCAACTCGTGTTTAGAGATTTTATTAAAAGCTAAAAGTGTTAATCTTTCAATTAGGTAGTAACAATTGCTTTTTATTCGTTGTATAGCATTCATATGTTTTTTATCTGCCGGCATTAAAACAATATTTTCAAAATCAGTATTATTAACTATATCGTTAGAAATTTTATCGCATTTGTGTATATCGTTTTCTTTTAGTGAGGTTATAATTTTTATAATTTTATGTGATATATCAGATAAATCCTTGATATAGTTATATTCATCAATAAATTTAAGATAATTGTTTATTGTATCTAAAATATTATTTATCATAGGTCAACTCCTTATTCTTGCTAATTATACTGCAATAATATAAAAATTGCAACAATATGTTCGCAAGTACGAATATTTTGTTGCAATGTCAAGCAAAAAGTTTTATAATTGTTTTAGATTTATAAAATGAGGTAAAGCAATGAGTATATCTTATAACAAACTTTGGAAATTGTTAATTGACAAAAATATGACAAAAACAGATTTAAGATTAAAAGCAGATATTGCAACATCAACTCTTGCAAAATTAAGCAAGAACGAACAAGTGAGCATGGATGTTTTAGTAAAGATTTGCAAAACACTTGATTGTGGACTAGATGAAATAATCGAGCTAATAAAGGAGAAGTAATATGTGTAAAGGATTTGCAAAACCTTTTCTAAAATGGGCTGGTGGAAAGGGGCAACTTTTAAACAAGTTTGAAGAACTATTCCCACAAGAACTTATTGAAGGAAAGATTGAAACATATATTGAACCATTTGTTGGTGGTGGAGCTGTACTTTTTAATGTTTTACAAAACTACCGAATTAAGAAAGCATATATAAACGATATTAACAAAGAACTTATTAATTGCTATCGTTGTATAAAAGCTGATGTTGAAGAAGTAATAAAACAATTAGATATTTTAGAAAAAGAATATTTAGCAAGCGAAGCTAGAACTAATTATTTTTACAAAGTCAGAGATAGATACAATGAAATTCACTTAAACGGACATTATGACTTTGAAAAATGTTCAGATTTTATATTCTTAAATAAAACTTGCTTTAATGGTCTTTACAGAGTTAACAAGGATGGAAAATTTAATGTTCCACATGGTAAATATAAAAATCCTCTAATTTGCGATAAAGATAATTTGAGATTATGTTCTGACCTATTACAAAAAGTTGAAATAAGCTTTGGTGGTTATGAACAAGTTCTCGAAAGGGCAGATAATAATACATTTGTGTATTTCGACCCTCCATATAGACCACTTATGGAAAAAAATTCATTTGTAAGTTATGATAAATCTGGATTTGATGATAATGACCAAATAAAACTTGCTGAGAATTATAAAATATTAGATAACAAAAATTGTTTGTTAATGCTTTCAAACTCTGACCCTAAAAATACAAACGAAGAAGACAACTTCTTTGATGATATTTATAGTGGTTTTGAAATAGAAAGAGTTTTTGCTAAAAGGATGATAAATTGCCAAGCTAGTAAGCGTGGAGATATAACTGAAATTGTTGTAATGAACTACAAAAGGAGAAAATAACTAATGAAAAGAAATTTTAATGAATGGTTTTTAAATTTTACTGATAGTATTGCAACATATGAATACTATACCGATTTTAATGTTGTTTACAAAAATATCGATAAAATTAAGGTTGAATTAAATATTATAAATTCTTTAATAGGTTCAAAAAATATTGAAACTGATTTTGATAATTTATTCAAAAAATATCCTGAGATAAGAAAATGTTTACCACTACTTATTGCTGTAAGAGAAAAAGAAATCAAAGTTATAGATGATGGTGAAAAGTTAAAATATAACTTTACTAATATTGATGATATTGAGTTGTTAAAAAAGTTTATGAGAAAAACAGGACTGTTTGACTTGATTGCAAATCATTTAGTAAATAATTTAGTAGATTATGCAACTGGTGTTGAGGTTGGATTAGGTTCAAATGGAAGAAAGAATCGTGGTGGTCATCTTATGGAAGATGTATTACAAGGTTTTATTGAGCAGGCAGGATTTATAAAAGATAAAAACTATTTTAAAGAAATGTATTTGAAAGATATTGAAGATAAATGGAATATTGACTTGTCGGCTCTTTCAAATCTCGGTAAAGTTGCTAAAAGATTTGATTATGTAGTTAAAACTAATAATTGCATTTATGTTTTTGAAACAAACTTTTATTCAAGCAATGGTTCTAAATTAAATGAAACTGCTAGAAGTTATAAAATGCTAGCTGAAGAATCAAGAGATATTAAAGGATTTGCTTTTGTTTGGATTACTGATGGTTTGGGTTGGAAAGGAGCAAAAAACAATTTAGAAGAAACTTTTGATGTAATGGAAAACATTTATAATATCAAAGAACTTGAACAAGGTAAATTAAAGGAAATTATGAAATAAAGGGGAATTAAATGACGAAAGATTCTAAAAATACAAAAAGACCTGTTATTCAGACTAATGGGTATAATGGTAGCGAACCCACTCGAATTTGCCCACATTGTAAACAAGAAAAGCCCCTAAGTGCTTTTGGGTTTCGAAATATGGGAAATCAAAAAATAAGAAATCAATCATGGTGTAAAGATTGTAGGTAATAAAAATGAAAAAATCTTATGACGATTTTGAATTAGAGACAAATACGGTTTGGAGTTTTCCAAATCGTGGCAAATGGGCAACTCACGATGCAAAATATCGTGGTAATTTTTCACCATACATAGCAAAAAATATTATTTTAAGATATTCAAAAGAAAAAGATGTTGTATTAGACCAATTCGTTGGTGGTGGCACTACTCTAATTGAATGCAAATTAAATAATCGCAATGCTGTTGGTATTGATATTAACCCTAATGCTGTTGAAATAACAAAAAATAAATTAAACTTTTATTGTGATAATGAAGTTGATGTTGATGTTAAATTAGGAAATGCTTGTTCTCTTGATTTGGGAAATGAAAGTATTGATTTAATTTGTACACACCCACCTTATGCCGATATTATTAAATATAGCGAAGGTATTGATGGGGATTTATCACAATTAAAATATAAAGATTTTCTTGTGAAAATTGAAAAAGCAGCAAGTGAGTGTTATAGGGTTTTAAAAAAAGATAAATTTTGTGCTATTGTAATGGGAGATACTCGCAAAAATGGCATGGTTCAACCGCTTGGTTTTGAAGTTATGCAAAGATTCATAAATGCAGGTTTCAAGCAAAAAGAAATAATAATCAAAGAACAACATAATTGCAAAGCCACTGGTTTTTGGAAAACAAATAGCCAAAAATATAACTTTTTACTTTTAGCGCATGAGTATGTGTTTATATTTAAGAAATAACAAAGGATTAATATGGAAGAAAATTTAAACTTACTTATAAAAAGAATCGACTCTCTCATTGCTTTATGTGATAATAACCATTATTCAACATATAAGAAAATAGTATTTGAAGTTCAACAACTCATTTTATCTATTGCAGGAACGAACTCACAAGAATATAAAAGTTTTATATCAGTTTACAATGCAACAAGAGTATCTGATAGTGAAAAAGTATGCTATTTAAGAGGCATTTTGGGAGCTCTACGAAATAAGCTGGTAATTGATGGAATCAAAACTTCTAATTCTTATAATTGGGAAGAACTTTTACACCCTGTTATATATAAAACTTCTTATAAAAAATTTGTAGACGGATATTACGCTGAGGCCGTTGAATCTGCAATAAAAGAGATTAATTATAGATCAAAAAAATTATTTAAAAAATATAAAGAAAAAGAATTAGATGGCTCAGATCTTTTTGCAAATCTCTATAATAGCGATAAAGAAAAAACCTTGCTTTTTGCTGCTAAAGACTTGGATACTCAAAGCAATAAAGACGAACAAGAAGGTTACCGTTTCTTATTTATGGGTCTATGGAAAGGAATTAGAAATCCTAAAGCACATGCAAATACTACATTAACTAAAGAACAAGCAATAGAAAGATTAATCTTTGCAAGTATGCTTATGAAAAAATTAGATGAGTCAATCAAAAATGCCGGATTGATTGAATAATTTTAACAAGCAGGATAAGGAATAGACTCAAAATTAGATTTTGACCATCTAAAACCCTTATTTTATAAGGCTTTCAGATGACACAGTCAAAAAACATAGAGTTTCAATTTTGAACCATGTCTATTCCCCTTATTTTAGACCAAGTGGGATACCCACTTGTCTTTTTTTGCAGAATATATAGAACTTGTTTTTTATTTATGCTATAATATAATTGCTCTTTAATAGAGCATGGATTAAAGTCAATAAGCTGCAAGAATAGATTTTGTATTTTAAAAAATATGAACTATGAAACTTATTGACAAACAATGTTTTATTGATTGTGAAGATATACCAGAAAATACCGCTAATTACAACTTTAATACAAAAGCATTAAAGCAAGGCAAAACAAAATTAAGTCAAAAACAGATAAAGAGAATTGCCTTTATTCTTGCCACCGACTTAAAAAACTTTGCCGAAATAGGTGGCGACTTTTCTAACCTATCAGCAAATGAAGTCTACACTCATTTGCAATCCAATCAATAAAACCCACGAGAAGAACTTGAAATATAGTTCTTCTTTTTTAATTGAAATATATACAAAAATTAAAATAATGTGATATAATGGTTAATATACATAAGATGAGATTAAAAAAAATAAAGCGAGGTCTTATGTCTGGAGAGTTAAAAATGAATAATTTACGATTACCTACAACAATTGATATAAATCAAATAATAAGCTGGGAGAGAAACAAGGAACTTGTAGAAAAACCTGTTTATCAAAGAAATAAAGTATGGTCAGAATCTGCAAAATCATATTTAATAGACTCAATAATGAGAAATTACCCAATTCCACCAATTTTTATGAGAGATAAGCTTGATTTAAAAAATAGAACCACCATTCGCGAGCTGGTTGATGGACAACAAAGAATAAACGCTATCTTAGAATTTTATAATAATAAATTTGCAATAAAAAAATCGCAGAATTTAGAGTTAGGTGGGAAAACCTTTGATAACCTTACCGAAGAACAACAAGAGACATTCTTAACATACAAATTGGTCGTTGAGAAAATAACAGAGAAAGAAGATTCTCTTGTTTTTGACATGTTCGCAAGATTAAATTCTAATAGTATTCCACTTAACAGACAAGAATTGCGCAATGCTAAATTCACCGGTGAATTTAAAGTTTCAGCATATAAAATAGCAACAATGTATAGAGAATTCTTTAAATCATACAACATTTTCAGCGATAAAAAGTTTTCAAGAATGTTAGATGTTGAGTTTATTTCCTATTTAATGATGGAATTAAAAACAGGGATAATAGACGAAACACAACAATCTTTAGACAAATACTATAAAGACAACGAATTATATGAAGAACAATTTGAGGTATATAACTATTTCGAAAATGTTTTAGCTCAACTTTATTCAATATATTCAAACTTGACACCTAAAAACATTTTCTTTTCAAAAGTGTATTTTTATGATGTATTTAAAATTATCGCCAATAAAAATCAAAATTGCAAATACTTACACAGTAATAAAATTTCTGCAGCCTTAAATAAATTAAGCAATGAAATTAGTCACCTTGACAAGTTATCCGAAAACGATAACATATTTATCTCTTTAAATGGCTTCAAAGATAAACATCAAAGACACTCAACAAACAAATCCTCAAAAGAATTTAGAATAAAATTTCTTGAAGAATGGATAGAAACCAATGGCTAAAATTATAGACAATACATCATTAAAAAGTTTTATTGACAACGAAATTTATAAGGCAAACATGGCATTATCAAATGGAACAATAATTCAAGACAATATAACATACTCTTTTTTGCAATGCTTTGTCAAACTAGAACAGTTTATAATAGACTCCTATAAGAAATATGCTATTGGATATAAGTCAAATTTTAATTTCAAACCCAAAAGACTTGTCAAATTTCAAAACGAACTAGCTGTTGAAAAACTCCATTCAAAAATAGAGAGTTTTATAACCATAAATATTATAAATTATATGTATCTTGATGTCTTTGAAAGAGGAATAATAAAAAACCCATATTCTAATTTGTTTGAAACTACAATGTTAAGTGACTATAAAAAAATGGAGGCAATGAGAAATTTAATTTGTCACAGAAGTGAAAAGGCATTAAAAAATTTTTATAACAAATGTACCTTTGGTGCCATAATTACCATTGAAGATTACCTAACGAATAATAATTGCCAAAATTTCTTATATTATTTAACAAAAATAAAAGATATTTCCGAAAGTATTGTTAATCCAATTTAATTTGCAATTTAATATATTTAATGCCAATATAGATTTTGGTGTTAGGATTGGATAACGGTCTTCCCGCCAAAACGCCGATAGGTTTTCCTATCGGTTTTTTGTTTTTAATTGTAATTATAAAATGTTTGACTAAGCACATACAAAAATATATAATTGTAAAGGAAATTTACAAAAACAAAAGGGGAATATTTATATGGATAAATGGGACGAAAGATTTATGCAAATGGCAGAAACCGTTGCAGAATGGTCAAGTTGTTATCAATCAAACAGACACGTAGGCGCTGTTTGTGTAAGGGATAAGAGAATTTTAACAACAGGATATAATGGCGCACCTGAAGGTATTAAGAGTTGTGCACAAAGGGGCGAATGCTTAAGAAGAATCAAAAACATTGCAAGTGGAACAATGCAAGAAGTTTGTTATGCTGTCCACGCTGAGCAAAACGCAATTATCCAAGCAGCAAAACTTGGTGTAAGTTTGGAAGGCTCAACAATGTATGTAACACATCAACCTTGCATTATTTGTACAAGAATGATTATAAACTCTGGTGTTAAAAAAGTTATCTACAAAAACGGATATCCAGATGAGTTTGCTGTAGAATTATTCAAACAATCAGGTGTCGCACTTGTAAACTATGCTGACTGCTAAAAAACAAAACCTAGGTCATACGACTTAGGTTTTTATTTTAAAAATTTATAAATTTTATATAACAAATTTGTTTGTTATGGCATTTATTCCTAAACAAAACAAAAGAAGGGTTGCGTTTTTAGAAAGTTATTTCATAATATTCCTTTTATGTAATCATATAATATCTAGCAAAAAAACAAACTAAAAATAACAACAATATTTTTTTTAAACCCTTTTGAAATAGTGCCCAAAGATGATATAATAAAAATATGAAGATAATTAAATTTGAACAAAAATACAGAGACGATATGATTTTTATGAATCTAACAGCAAAAAACGCCCTTGGGACAGTGCCACACCTAAGGGACGATTTGTTAAACGTTGAAGAAAGTTATTTTAAAAAAGGTGGATATTTCTGGCTTGCTGTTAATGAAGACGATAGAGTTATCGGCAGTATTGGAATTTTACCAACAGACGATTTTGCAGAAATAAAAAGGTTGTTTATTATGCCAAACCTTAAAAGGCAAGGTATCGGCACAAAATTGTTAGAAACGTTAGAAGAATATGCAAAACAACAAAAATATACACGCCTAGAAATTCACTTGGGCGAAGAATCTGTTTATTGGGAATCAAGACTTTTCTACAAAAAACACGGTTATGATGAATACCAACCACGCTATATGAGAAAATATATGTAAACAAAACCGATAGAGCCCTATCGGTTTTTTATTGTTATAATTTTGATTTTTTTATGTGTTATGGTATAATTGTATAGGTGGTAAAAAGGAGATTTAATTATGGCAAATCCTAATTACAAATTTTTAGCACAGGAGTTGGGTGTTCCGGAAGACATCGTTTCAAATTTATGTGCTATACCTACAGACGGAAAAACTTTTTTTGGAGAAGTTCCAACCGTTTTGCAAAAACTAAGTTCTTTTAACCCTGCTAAGAAAACAAGTGAAGTTGTTGTAAGAGCTGAAGCAAAAAAGTTTATAACATCAAATTTTACAGTTGCAAAAACTGAAGAAGGCATATCAATTTTAGCAAAAGATAAAAATGCTTTTTCTGCAATAACTGTTAGACAAAACAATGCAAGAGAATATGGTGGTCCAACATATACAGTTAATGTTGTTGACGCTACCGAAAACGCAGATAACACAGCACACAGGGTAAACTTTGCAAGCACATCTACATATGACGAAAAGTTTGACCTAACAGAAGGCTATGGTTGTAGCAAGGCTCAAATTGCCAGCACAACTTCAACCAAATTTCAACAAGGTGCACTAGACACAAACGCTTGGTTAAACACTCCAAACGCAGCACAACAACTTTTTGAAAACAAAGACGAAACAGGTCTTCCATATAGTTTAGACACATTTTCAATGCAATTTGCCGATGAAGATGGTTTGATTATGGTAAGTTATTCAACTGACAGACCTGAATATTGTATGTCACAAAATATGTTTAAAATCAAAGGTGTTGTTAGTGAAAACTTCTTATCAACAGGGTTAACCTTAAAAGATGCAACAGCAATCGAAGCCGAACTTAGTCCACTAACTTGCCAAGACCCAACCGAATAAAAAGCAAAACCGATGGAAAACCGTCGGTTTTTTTTATTGTTTTGCTATTCAAAAAATAGTAAAAATGGTATACTATTATATAGACAATAAGTTTTATTTAGGGAGAACTGTATGAACGAACTAGAAGAAGTCCAAGAGCTTGTTTCTTATGTTTGTGAAGAAAACGAGAAGCCTGCAATCGAAGAAATAAAAAATTATGTTGAAAACAAATATGGTGTTTCTGTTTTTAAAGTCTTTTTTGCAAAAGGCAAAGAAGGGCAGTTTATGATGTGTCGTGTGTTTTTAAAAACAAATGCCGAATATAACAAACTTAACGAAATGGCAGAAAAAGGTCCTTGGCTTCCTTGTTACCCTGTTGACGGAAAGGCAATCAGCGATATCTTAAACAAACACAATGTTTCACACCCAAAAGATATGCAAGAAGGTTTTTGTTTGTTGTTTGTTCCGTTTGAAGAAAAAGCAATGTATGCAACTTATAGAAGTTCTTTTGACGAGTTTAAGGGTTTTAGAGAAAAGGTTTTCAACCCTGCAACTATGAAGGCTATCGATACAAGATGTTTGTATGTTACCTATAACACCGAAGAAGATTTAAAGCAGGCCGAACAAGGTGGCGAAATCGAAAGGTTAAAAGACGAGTATTTTGCTTTTATCAAAAAGTTTGATACCTACGACTTTATCACTAAAACCAAACACTTTATCACAAGGTTTGATAGCACAGCAAACGAAATGGGTCAAAGGGCTTTTAGTGATGTATATGCAGATTCAATGAGAGAATTATAAGGTGGACTAATATATGAAATATACAAAATTATCACAAAAAATAGGCAGAGTGGCCTACTTAACATTTTTTACACTTATATATGTGCTTTTCTTAGGGTTGTATGGTGTTTTGGCTTGGGTTAACTTATCTATCTTAACAACACCCGTTTTTAACATTATGTGGATTGCCCTAATCCCTGCTTTTGGTATCGTAACAATCTGGACCCTAGCAAGATGGTGTGGCGACGAAATCTATGATACCGGCTTAGTATCAGATGGCGACACACTTTACGAAATCAAAAGAACACCTAAGTTTTACAAAAGAAGAATGTATGTTTATTTTATCGAAGCATTTTTATTTGTTTTGCTTATGGTAAAAAACATCGTACTTTTTGTCCTTGACCCTATCTGGTCAGTTGTTGGAATTGTCGGTGGTATCGCAGGTGTTGTTTTCTGCTTTATTATCGCAATGAGTTCAAAAGAACTTAGCAAACAAGACGACAAAAAGGAAGAATCTTCTAACAACAACGCCGTGTAAATAAATAAAATTTTAAAATTACAAAAAACAAAACCGATAGAAAATCTATCGGTTTTTTATTCTATTTCGTTGTTTTCAAGATAGTTTACAAGGTCTTTTCTCAACTTTTCTTCAACAAAATGTGTATAGATTGAGTATACAACAAGTGCAACCGGCATTACAAGGAATACAGGTATTGTCGAGTTGAAAATCATAACAACTATAGGCGCAACCATTTGTCCTACGATGATTCCGTCTTGCCTTGCCATAAGGGCTTCGTTGTTGCCACTTATGATTTTGCATTTTACCATAAGAGAGTCCATCATAAAGTAAGAGCACACAGCATATGCAAAACCAAAAATAAATACTAAAATATAAATAGGAATATAACTTTGTATAAAAGGTATTATTGCAAGTGGAATTCCACATACAAGTCCAAACAATGTGTTTACATTCTTTAAGTCAAATTTCTTTGCAACTTTTCCTATAATAAGTACAGGTATCAAGTTTCCAAGTTGGAAAATCGCTGTTAAGTATCCTGCTTGTGCAAAGGTTGGCATTGTTATAAATCTGTGTAGGGTATAGATATTTGTAAATGGGTCGATTACGCAGAAAATAAAGTAGAACAAGAAATATTGTATAACAAATTTTTTGACCATACTCTTTCTTTTTTCTTTTAAGGCAGGGTCCATATCATATGCGATTGCAGCGTTTGAAGTAAAGTCTTTGTTAAAGCCTGTTTTCTTTCTGTTTACTAAGTAATAAATAAATACAGGTAAAACGCTTAAAACATATAAACTTGTGCTAAAGATAATTAAGGCAGTTTGGTTCCAATCGATAAAAAGACCACCTGCAACGTTTGCAACAATTGCACTTAAAGCGTCAAAAACTCTTGAAACGGCAAGGTTTCGAGATGTCTTTTTTCTGCTTGTGTAGTTTAATAAAACACCATATGCGTTGTTTTTAAAAGATAAATTCATTCCGTAACTTATTGCTACAATAATTATACCAACAACAATAAAATCCTTTAAAAATATCAGCGAAATGTTGTATATAAGTAAAGGTATAACCCTTATTATAAGTGCAGTTTGTGGGTACTTGTTATATAGGTTTTTAAACAAATGGTTCGAAATCAAACGACATACGTGTTGGGCAAACAAAAATAAAACTGCAAGGCGCAAACTCCCTGTAGCGTTATAAATAATCAGTGGTATAAACGTGCCAACAAGCGATGTCGCGAAGTTGCCAACAAACTTGTGTATGTTGAGTAATTTAAATTGCATTGCTTTCTTCCTAAGTTGCATTATAACAAAGTTTTTGTTTTATTCAAAACAAACAACCCAACAAAACAAAAAATGTGTCAAAACAGCATAAATTTTTAAAAATTCCTACGCAGAGTAGAAAAAAACACTACTGAGAATAGGTTTACATTGCTTTTTCTTTTTAATATAATGGTTAAAAAAGGGGGAAAAGAAAAATATGATTGACGCAAAAGCAGTAGGAGAAAGAATCACAAATTTTAGAAAAAACAAAAAGTTAACGCAAACAGCTTTGGCAGAAAAACTTTCTGTGTCACCAAAAACTGTGTCTAAATGGGAAAAGGGCCACGGCCTTCCAGATGTTGAAACATTGCCTATACTTGCAGAATTTTTTAACACTACAATAGACGAAATTTTAAATGGTACAAAGCAAAGCATAAAACACCTAGAAATTTGTACACAAATAAACACAAATGGAGAGAAAACACAATGGGTCTTTCCAGCAATTGAAGACTTTCCAAAAGAGATGAGAGATGCAATTCTTATGCACTTTTTAATGGAATATGCGAAAGTAAACGATATCGACTTTGTTAAATTTATAACCGGAATTACAATGGCAAACAAACCTGAAACAGACGAAAAGGCAGTTGAAAGGTTGTTAAAACTCGACCAAATAAGTATCGCACGTATTCAAAAAACTTTAAGCATAGGGTTTTCAAAAGGCGCAAGAATTATTGACGGACTAGAAAACGCTGGGCTAATTGCTAGAAGAAACACAAATATGTTTGAGTGGGTCAAAAAAGATGAAAGCGTCGTGAGAGAAATCGTAAAAAGATTTTATAACTAAAAAAGACTACAGATGTAGTCTTTTTTAATTTTCCAAAGAAAACCATTCTTCTGTAAGTTTTTCGATTTCGCTATTTTTTTCTTCAATTTGTTTTTGAAATTCCATAAGTTTTTTGTAATCACTAAAAACTTCAGGGTTTTCAAAGTTTTTCGAAATCTCTTTTATTTCTTCTTCAAGGGCAGAAATTTGTCTTTCTATTTTTTTTCTTTTTGCGTCTTTTTTTGCCTTTTCTTTAGACTCTAAATATAGATTTTGTTTTGCAGGTTTTTCGTCTATGCTTACAATTTCTTTCTTTTTTATTTCGACTTTTTCTTCTCTTTTTTCAAGTCTAGTTTTTTCATATTCGCTGTATTTTGTATCTCTTAAAAACCTGCATTCATCTCCGTCAAAAACAATCAAGCTTTCTGCAATTTTGTTTACAAAATATCTATCGTGCGAAACAAAGATGATTGTGCCTTCGTAGTTTTTTAGCATACTTTCAAGTGCCACTTTTCCAGCAATATCCATATGGTTTGTGGGTTCGTCTAAGATTAAAAAGTTTGGTCTTTTCTTTAAAAGCTTGCAAAGTTCAAGGCGCACCATTTCGCCCCCGGACAAATCTCTTAGGTTTTTAAAAACGTCATCTTGCGTAAAACAAAAAGCCCCTAAATTTGTCCTTGCAGTTTCTGTGTCGGTGTCTGGGAACAATCTTAAAAAGTGGTCCAAAATTGTTTCGTTTGAAATGTTGTTTGTTGCAGTTTGTTGGTCAAAATATCCTATCTCCACATTTGTGCCAAACTTGATTTTTCCTTTTAGTAAAGGAATTTTACCAACAAGAGATTTAAGCAGGGTAGACTTACCAAGCCCGTTGCCACCAACAACGCCAATCTTGTCGCCCTTAAAAACTCTAAACGAAAGTTTTGACAAAACCTTGTCGTATCCAATTTCTATGTCTTGGGCAAACATAACATCATTTCCACTTTCAATCCTTGGTTTTGTGTGTGCCGAAAAAACTTTTGTGTCGGCACTCTCTGGTTTTTCAATGTCGCCCATTTTTTCGATTTGTTTAAGTTTGCTTTGTGCCATACTTGCTTTTGTGGCCTTATACCTAAATCTGTCGGCAAGCGCCTGCAATCTTTCTTTTTCTTTCTTTAGGGCTTCATATTCTTTTAAATCTTTTTCGTAGTTTAATTCTTTTGCTTTTGCAAATGCAGAATAATTTCCAGCATACTTTTTAATTTTGCCTCTTTCAATTTCGTAGACCGTGTTTACAAATTTATCTAAAAAAGCCCTATCGTGAGAAACAACAATTATTGCTTTGTTGTAACTTTGCAAATATTCTTCAAGCCACTCAATGCTGTTTAGGTCTAAGTGGTTTGTGGGTTCGTCTAAAATCAAAAGGTCAGGTCTTCCTAAAAGCAGCTTGATAAGGGCAATTTTTGTCCTTTGTCCACCAGAAAATTCTTTGAGTTTTTTATTTTTGTCTTCTTCTAAAAACCCAAATTTTTTTATTGCTGTGTTATATTCTTTTTGATAAACATATCCACCAAGAATATCAAATGTTCTAAGAAGCTCTTCATACTTTTCGCTGTCTTTGTTGAAGTTTCCTAAAAGCATATCGTTTTCAAGTTTTTCAATTCTTGCTTTAAGGCTTAAAATATCTTTATAAACTTTTAAAATCTCATCTTCAAATGTTTCGTTTTCGTCTTCAAAAGCAATCTGTTTTAGGTATCCAATTTCAAATTTGCCCGTTTTTTGAATTTGATTTGTTTTGTTGCCTTGATCAGCATCAATCTCTTGCTCGCCGGTTATAACTCTAAGTAGGGTTGTTTTTCCAGAGCCGTTTCTGCCAATCAAAGCAATCTTGTCTTTAGTGTTAACCACAAAATCAATATTCTTTAAAACTTTGTTCTCGCCAAACGATACCGAAATGTTGTTTAAACTTAATCTCATATTTACATTATAGCACAGCCAAAAAATATATCAAATAATAAGGCATCAAAAAAGACACCACTAAAGTGTCTTTTTAATCTCTGTTTTTTCTTCTTTTGTTTTGTTTTTTGTTAATAAAATTGTTATTATTGCGTATCCTAAACTTAAAACCGTCAAAACACCTGCAAGTATAATTTCTGTCGTTGTTGTCATTGCAGAATTGTTAAACACAACAGACAAGGCATTAAATACACTATGTGTGATTATGCAAGGGATAAGTGTGCCACTTTTGTAAAAAAGAATAACAAACAAAAATCCTGCTGCAAAAGAGTATACAATTTGGCAAACTCCAGATAGCAAAGAGAGACTGCCAGAAATTAAGTTTATGATGTGTCCTATGCCAAAAGTTAAACTTGTCACAGCAATTGCCCATTTTAGACTATCTTTTTCCATAGCACGAAACAATAACCCACGGAAAATGATTTCTTCCAAAAACCCTACACAAAGCATACTTATCACAAACAAAATGCTTTCTAAAACCCCAAAAACACTTTCAACACCAAACCAAAGATTTGTGGATATCATAACAACAAGTGGGATATAAAACAACAAGTATTTTGCCCCAACTTTTGATTTGCACAAACCAAGGTATTCAGTGTGCTTGTTTTTTAAAATCCATAAAAGCAAAACTAAACTCATCAAAATATGTACAGCACAAGTTATAGATTTTGCCACACCGATTATGTTTGAAACTTCTTCTGCAACGCTTGATAAAACTATGTATAAAACAATCCAAAATATTGCAAAACCGATTTCGCTTTTCTTAAAAAACTTTTGCATTTCTTTCTCCTATAATCATTATATTTGGTTTTAAAAATAAAAACAAACAAAAAGCCTTTCAAGTTTTGTTTTATTTTAAAAATATGTTAATATAGTAGTGGAGAAAATATGGAAAAAGAATATAGCGAAAAAAGTTTAGAAACTTTATTTGATTTTTGTGGCGACCTAAAAGCACAATTTTTAGACGATATAAAACAAATGGAAATTCCTTTTGAGTTTGTTTTATGTCACACAAGTCTTCCAAATGGCTTTGGATACGACGAAGAAAATGATAGATATGTAGCCTACACAAAAAGAGAAAGGAGCAATGCAAAAGATCTTGTTTTTAACACAACAAAAAAAGAAGAGTTTAGGTTTTTTATACTAAAAACAATTGCAAACGATTTTGGGTTTTATTATGAGTTAAACAACAGAAACAGTTTAGAAAAACAGTGGAAATATACCTTAAACACAAAAGAAAGAAGGTTAGACGAAAACACAGGCGATTATGTTTTTGAAGGTATTTATGACCACAGACAACCTGCATTTGAAAAATCATTAAATTGTCTTTTTAGAGTATATGAAAAAGACGACCTTAAATCCCAAGTTGAGATATATAAAACTTTGCTTAATAGCGACAAAAATATTTATTGTATAGAATACGATTTTGATTACAAAACAAAAAAGTTTGTGCAAGCGAAAACATATCAAACAAAAAATTGTGATATTTTAAAGTAAACAAAAAAACCGATGTTTCCATCGGTTTTTTATTATTTTTTAAATAAAATTCTTTTTATTTTTCTAAAGGTTTTCTTAACAACTTTTTTAAATGTCCCCCAAACACCATTTACTTTTAAACATCTCTTTGCTCGTGCAAAGAAGGTTAGTTTTGTGTTTTCGTTTTTAAAGACATAATTATTAAATATTTCTTTTGTGCCTACGGTGTAGTGCTCAAAAATGGTTTCTTCAATAATTTTGTTGTAGCCCAAATCTTGTTTTGTTTGTTTTTTGTTAGGCAATTCTGCCAATACTTTTTTCCAAGAATCTAATGGTTTGTTTTCTGCAAACTTTTCAATAAATTGTTTTGCTTTTTTGCCCATATTATCAAGTTTTTCTTGGTTGCTTAAAAGTTCAATAATTTCTTGTGCTGCAGAGTTAATATCTCTTTGTTCAACAGTTAAAACACCTTCATTATTTTGCAACAATTCAAGGTATGGCATATCATATGTAACGCAAGGCAAACCAAAACTCATTGCTTCTGAAAGAACTAGAGAAAAAGTTTCATAAGTTGAAGTTACCAAAAGCAAAGAAGCTTTTTCATAATATTTTTTAATATCATTATCGTAGATATTTTCGATAACGCCATCAAGTTTTTTACTTTTGATATAATTTAAAATATCATTTGTTTCATCTTCATTTTCACCTTTGCCCAACATAATCATACGGGCATCTTTGTCAGTTTCATAAACTTGTTCAAAAATATCGATTGCGTCTTTTGGCTTCTTTTGATGTGGTGCAAATCTTCCAACCCAAACAATAAGTTTTTCTTTTTTCTTTGCTATTTTATTTTCTTTAGGGTCAAAAGTTAATGGGTTTGGTATGTATTTTGCATTTACGCCAAGATTTGTCCAGAAAACTTCTTCTGTTTTTGATAGAGTTTGAATAAGGTCTGTGTTTTTAAGAATTTTAAGTCTTTGGTTAATCGTTGGAATTGAGTTACACATCTCTTGGCAGAAAAGTTCGTGAGCAGTTGTTAAAACATAAACACCAAGTGACCTAAAGAGCATTAGGTCGTATAGCATAAGATTGAAAGAAGACGATTGATACATAATGGTGTCAATATCATACTCTTTGATTTTTTCTCTAAATATTTCAAGCCTTTTCTTTGAAAGATAGTTGTCTTCATCTAACTCATACTTAGGTACAAGTTCGATTTTTGCCCTTTTGTCAATAGGGTAGTCATCATCTCTTTTTTCTTCAATAAACAATGTTACATTATACCCAGAGTCAAGAAGTAAAGGTGTGATTTTTTGTATAACTCTTTCAACACCACCGTTTCCTATACGATGATAGAAAATACCGATATTTTTTATTTTATCTTTTTTAGGGGCATTGATATTCAATTCATTTAAAACGGTTGCAACCTTTTCAGTTTTATCATAATACCTTTTTATCATAGTTTCCACAAAAGCATCAAGGCCAACAGTTTCAATCAACTTATTAAGGTATACAACTCTTTTTTCTTTTGAAACACAATCGATAACTTTATAAAGAATTTCACCAAGCATAATTTGTTTTCTAAATTCGCTTGCTTTAGTATAGCCTGCCCTAATTGTTTCATCTTCTTTAGCAAAATTTTGAAAATCGGTCAAGAATTTTATATCGAAGAAGAAGTTGTTTATATATTTTTCATGGGTTAGTTTGGCAGTTGAAATTCCTATACCAAAACTATAATTATAAAGTTTGTCTTTTATGTGTATAAAGTCTTTTGCAAAGTAGTATAAGTGTTGTTGTATCAACATATCTTCAGCCCAAAGATATCTTTCTTCTGGCATCATAGCATATGTCTTTTTGCAAACTTCGGCTCTTGCAATCTTGTTCCAAACATTAAACGAAAATTTGTTTTCTTTTAAACACTTAATTGAAATTTCTTCATCAAAAAGCCTTTGTTTGTCGCTTAAGTGTGTTGTAAACCAAGATTTTTGCCAGTTGTATTCTTCTTCGTTGTTTTTTCCAAAGTTAACAACATTTGTGTCATAACTTATAATGTCTGTTCCGTAATTTTCAATTGCATCTGCTAAAATTTTACATGCGTTAGGTGCAATTGTATCGTCACTATCTGCAAACATTATATAGTCGCCTGTTGCCATTTCAACAGCGTGTATTCTTGCACAAAGTGGACCTTGATTTTTTTCGTGATTGATTATTTTTATACGGTCATCTTTTTTTGCATATTCTTCTAAGATAGTGCCACAATTGTCAGGTGAAACATCGTTTACTAAAATAATTTCAATGTTTTTATATGTTTGATTGATAAAACTATCAATACACATAGGCAAATATTTTTCAACATTATAAACAGGAACAACAACCGAAAATTTTGGCATAAAACCTCCAAACAGAACATTTTCACCAGATACTCAATGCCAGCTTACAAAGTTAATATAATATATTATATATAAGGTCAAGTTCGTTTTGCCTTTTTACGAAGCAAAAACAAAGCGATAACAACTATTGAGGAGCTAAAAAAAATACATCAACCTAAAATTGCAAAAACTATACACTTTTCAAATTTCTGTAGCAGCTCAAAGGTTGATGTCAAACATCAACCTTTACTTTTTTTTACAAACAGTGAATTTCTTGTCTTTACAATTGATTTTCATAATCAATATTGTATTCTCATTACAAATACATCTTTTCAAAGGAATTAAACATGAGCAAAATTACAGTTATCGGAGCCGGCCACGTTGGAGCAACAGTAGCCTATACCCACACCCAAAATCAATGTGCAGACCAAATTGCCATTGTAGATATCAACGAAAACCTTGCTCAAGCAGA
>JAZSQZ010000149.1:0-9481 GCA_045538175.1 Clostridia bacterium | reverse complement strand
CCTATTAAGAATAAAAAACTTTGCAATATAAATTGTAATAGCAAAATAAATGCTATCCCAAGAGAAGCAAGTGTCGTTTTTGTTGTAGATGATACTTACACAAAAGATAATATTGAAAACATCCTAGAAGCATACAAAGCTTCCCACAATAATTTTGAAAAAGAATTAGAGTTTTCAGTAAATAGTCTTACTGTAAACAATTACATTGACAACAAAACAACAGACAATCTTTTTGCATTTATAAACAACTATAAAAATGCTGTGCTTGAATATGATACAATTGACCCTAACTTTCCTATCACTTCTTGCAATATCGCAAATATAAAAACAGAAGATAATGTTGTTAAAATTAGAATTTCTGTAAGAAGTTCTAAAAAAACAAGCGAAAAGTTTTATACAGACAAAATTATTGAACTTGCAACAAAACACAATATCAAGTCGCAAATTGTTGACACAAATCCTTTCTATGAAAGAAAAGAAAACCCATATTTAACACTAATTTGTGCAAATGCATACGAAAAACTTTACAACAAAAAATCTGTTGTTAAAGGAATTCACGCAGGCCTTGAGGGTGGAATTTTTAGTCAAAACATTCCTGACATTGAAATTTGCACAATTGCACCTAACATTTACAACTTACACTCACCACTTGAGAGAGCAAGTTTGAGTTCGATTGACAGAACTTATGAGTGGGTTAAACAAATTTTAAAAGATTTCTAATAAAAAAAGACATATTAAATATGTCTTTTTTTGTTTTATTTCTTAAATTGTTCTATAGTCTTTAAGAGATTTTCTCTAAATTCTTTATTAGATTTTAGTTTTTCTTTCTCTGTTTCTACAAGTTGTTTTGGTGCTTTTGCAACAAAACCTTCATTTGATAACAATCCTTCTGCTCTTGCAATTTCTTTTTCGATATTTTTAAGGTCTCTATTAAGTTTTTCAAGCTCTGCTTTGTTATCAATTTGTTCGTTAACATTGAAGAAGATTTTAACATTTTCAAAAACAAGTTGTGTTGAGTTGTCTGGAATTTGGTCAGCTGAATCAACAAAACTCATTAAACTTGCATTTGTAAGTTTTTGAATATATGCGCCTGACTCTCTTAATTCTTTACTATCGATTACAGGGATAGCAAACAATTCGATTTTTTGCTTATCAGGAACAGCCTTATTTTTTCTTTCGTTTCTAATGCTTCTAATAATTTCCATTGTTTGAGAAACAAATTTTGCTTCAGATTCGAAAACAAGTGTTTTATCTTGTTTTACCCAATCTGCAATAACGATACTTTCGCCATGTTCTGGAAGAGAAAGATAAATTTCTTCTGTAATAAATGGAATAAATGGATGAAGCATCTTCATAAGTGCTTTAAGTACATACAATAATGTTGCAACAGCAGCGTCTTTATCTTCTTGATTTCCTGAATTTAATGAAACCTTTGAGAATTCGATATACCAATCACAGAATTTTGTCCAGAAGAAGTCATAAAGTTCGCTTGCACACATACCGATATCATATTTATCAAATTTTCTATCGATACTTGCAATTAAGTTATCAAGTTCTGTTAAAATCCATTTATCTGCAATAGAAAGTTTTACATCGTGGATATCTTTTATTGTAGCGTTTTCTGCTTGCATAATAACGTATCTAGATGCGTTCCATACTTTGTTTATGAAGTTTCTTGTAATTTCTACCTTCTTGTCTGAGAATTTGCAGTCCATATCGATAGAAACACCATTAAACAATGAGAATCTTAATGTATCAACACCGAATTCGTCGATAATAGCAACAGGGTCAACACCATTACCTAAGCTTTTACTCATTTTTCTACCAATAGCATCTTTAACTGTACCATTGATTAAAACGTCTTTAAATGGGATTTCTCCTCTATATTCAAGGCCACTGAAAATCATTCTAGCAACCCACAATTGTATAATTTCTTGTGCAGTAACCATAACATTTGTAGGATAGAAATAATCAAGTTCAGGGGTTTTGTCAGGATAACCAAGTGTTGAAAGTGGCCATAATGCAGAACTAAACCAAGTGTCAAGAGTATCTGGTTCTTGTACTAATTTATGGCTCTTACATTTTGGACATTCAGTTGGGTCTTCAAGTTCACAAATAATTTCACCACAATCTTCGCAAACAAAGATAGGAATCCTGTGTCCACTCCATAATTGACGAGAGATACACCAATCTTTGATATTATTCATCCAATGAAGATAAATCTTTTTGAATCTTTCTTCAACAAAGCTTACTTCTCCATTTTCAACAACTTTGATTGCTGGTTTTGCAAGTTCTTCCATCTTAACAAACCATTGACTTGAAATCAAAGGTTCGATAATTGTTTTACATCTATCACAGTGTCCAACATTGTGTGAATAATCTTCAATTTTTACAAGGTTGCCGGCTTTTTCAAGATCTTTTACGATTTCTTCTCTAGCAACAAATCTGTCCATACCTTCGTATTTGCCAGCATTTTCGTTCATTTTGCCGTCTTCACCAATAACATTGATGATTTCAAGGTTGTGCCTTAGACCTACTTCGTAGTCATTTGGGTCGTGTGCAGGAGTAATTTTAACAACACCTGTACCGAATTCAATATCAACGTAGTCATCAGCAACAATAGGAATAACACGATTAAGTAAAGGTAGGATAACATTTTTGCCTACCAAGTCTTTGTATCTATCGTCTTTTGGATTAACAGCAACAGCTGTGTCCCCTAACATTGTTTCTGGACGAGTTGTAGCAAGTTCGATATAATTGTCAGTGCCTTCAATTTGATATCTTAGGTGCCAGAAGTGTGACTTAACATCTTTATAGTCAACTTCTATATCAGAGATTGAACTTTTACAGTGTGGGCACCAGTTAACAATTCTTTTGCCCTTATAAATCCAACCTTTTTTGAAAAGATGAACAAAAACAGTCCTAACAGCTCTACAGTTTTGTTCGTCCATAGTGAAAGACAATCTATCCCAATCGCAAGAATAACCCATCTTTTTGAATTGGTCAATGATTGCATTTTTATATTCTTTGTACCATGCTTGGATATGTTCTTGGAAAGCTTCTCTGCCGATATCTTCTTTTGAGATGCCTTCTTTTGCTAACTTCTCAACAACTTTTGCTTCAGTTGCGATAGCAGCGTGATCAGTTCCTGGAAGCCAAAGTGCTTCAAACCCTTGCATACGTTTTCTTCTAATAATAATATCTTGAATGGTTTGTTGGAAAGCGTGTCCCATATGCAACCTACTTGTAATGTTAGGTGGTGGCATAATAATAGTAAAAGGCTCTTTATCCTTGTTAACAGATGCCTTAAAATAACCTTTGTCTAGCCATTTTTGATATAGTTTATCTTCAAATTCTTTAGGATTATAATTCTTTTCCATAATAAATCTCCATCATTTTCATATTCTATCATAAATTGTAAAAAAATCAAAAAATAAAACATAGAAAATCTAAAATGTTTCTATGTTTTTATAATTTTATTAAATTATTATAAATAACTATGCGATGATAACAATTATACCAACAGCAATTGTAATAAAACCAGCAAGTAAAATCAATAATCCTAACACTCGAAAGGTTTTAAGCATTTTATCATCATCTGAAACATCATTAGTTTTTCTTCCCACTCGGGTCAATCTTTTAGCAAGCACCACAGTTGCCACGCCCACGACAATAAGAGCCATGCCCACAATGACAAAAGCTTGGTTTAAAAATGTTAATAAATCCACACCTAATTGATAAAACATAATGTGTTCTCCTTAAAACTAAGAATAGTATAACAAAATTTTGACCTAATTACAATAGTTTTTATAAAATTTATACCATTAAATTTGAATCAATTTTTAGTTTTTCTAAAGCATCTATCAAATCTTTTTCGGTAATTGCAAAGTGTGCACAAACAACTCTAAGTTCGCACCATCTTTTTTCTCTAACAAAAAGCCAAACAATAATGCCTGCTAAAATGTATTTGTTAAAATCTAGGTCATTTTTTTCTAATGCCTTCAAAACTGCAAAAACTTCAGTTTTTAAATTAAGGTTACCGCCTAGGAATTTATCCATCAAAAACTCACTTGCAAGAATTACTGCTAAGAACAAATTTGGGTTTTTAATTTTCATCATAGCTGTTGATGGGAGTGCTATTCTATTATAATAATCGTCTATAACATAGTTTTGTTTTATTAAAGAATAGTTTGATATTCTTCTTGTCATAATTTGAACTTTTTGTGTTTTTGATACTGCTGGGTCAAGCAAAACATCTTCGAAAAAACTTGATAATGCTGGCCTATCAATATCGCACAACTTTAGCAATAACAAATTTCTAGCCTTACCTGTTATGTGTTTTACAATGTAATACAAAAAGTCCACATTTTCTGTTGCAAGTTTGTCCAACAAGTCCACATCTGCTTCAAGCCAATTGTTAATAGTTCTACCTACTCTTACATATTCTCCATATTGCAAACCAAAAACATAATCTAATTCTTTTAGATTTTGCTTGTCACACATATTAAGATATTTTTTATAAATATATGCGTTTTCTGGGTCAAGTGTAAGTAAAGTCAATAATTTTGCTTTTGCAGTATCTTTTTCGCCACAATTTATGCATGCAATTGCATATAAGTGTTCTATTTCAATTGCAAAAGAATTATCTTGTAAAACTTTTTGAGCATATTCCTTTGCAACCTTATGATCTTTGATATGAGCAAAAGAAATTGCAATTTTATACAAGTCTTCCTTCGACAAATCTTCTTTTGATAAAATTTCCGTCTTAACAGACTCTAGTTTTTCTGTTTCTTCGTTATAATAATATAAAAGCAACAAGTTGCATAGGTCTAAGGTTGTTTTGTTATCTACACTTTCGCTCAACTCTATGCCCTTATCAGTGTTACCTGTAAAAAAGTAGGCAAATGACAAACCACTTCTAAGTTGGTTTCTTTGTTTCTCGTCTAAAATCTTTTCATCTACAAGTAAGAAATTTTCGATTGCTTTATCAAAGTTTCCTTTAAGCATATACTTTTCAGCAATATTTAGATATTTATCATTTAATTCTTCCTGATCAGTTTTTATTACTCTAAAACTTTTACCAGACTTATTTATTTCTTTTAAAATTAAATTTGCTTTCTCAATAACAGGTCCTTCATTGCCGGTTCTTAGACATAAATTAAGATAATATTGTGCCATTACATAGTCTTTGGCAAGATAAAAATTTTCACCCAACCCCAAAAATGCAATTTGAGAAAAGCTATCAAAGTCAAGAGCTTTGAAATAGCATCGGTTTGAAATTTGAACTAAGTTCAATTTTGAATATGCTTGTGCTAATACTAGATAGTAACTAGATTTTAAAAACAAGTTATCACAAAGTTCAATTGCCTTTCTAACATTTTTTACTGCGTCAAAAAACTTACCGACAGCTATTGCTTCGGTACCTTTTTTAAAGAAATATCCATGGTCTCTTTTAAATTCAATAATCTCGCCCATAAATTATATCTATTCGTCCTGTGTCTATTTTAACATAAATTTGTAGATTTTTAAAACAAAAAAACCCTAAATTATAGGGTTTATTGTTCAATATATATAAGACGTCTACATTGTTCGCACTCAAGGTATCCTGTGGTTTTTAATTTTGCCATAAGTGCTGCAGGTATTTCCATTCGACAACCACCACAAGCGTTTCCTTTAAGTGGTACAAATACAGGGAAAATTCCATCTTGTCTTAAATGTTTGTATTTTGTAAAAAGATTTGCATCTGCTGTTTTTTCGATTGCGGCCATTTCTTTTTTCTTTTCTTCAATTTGTGGAAGAATTTCTTTTTCAAAAGCGTCGTATTCTTCTTTTGTTTCTTTATATTTTTGCTTTGATGCAACAATATTTTTTCTGCATAAATCAAAATTTTTCATAATAGTTGTGACAACATCTTTTTGGTAAGATAAACTTCTTTCTAAATTTCCAAGTAAAATGCTTAATGCACTTGCTTGCTCGATATTTTCTCTAAGTTTATCTTCAGGAACATCATTTGTTTCTTGCTTGATTAAGTTATTTAATTTGTCACAAGCTTTTGTAAATTCTTCTTTTGTTTTTTCGTATTGTTCAATAGTTGCTTTTGCTTGTTTTTCAAGTTCAACAAGTTTGTTTTGAGCATCTTTACCTAGTGCTAACATTTTGTTTAATGTTTGTTTAGCAGGGTTTGAAGCCAATTTTTCTTTTAATTTGATGACTTCAAGTTCAATTTTTTGATATTCCAATACTTTATTTAACATCTTTATTCTCCTTTTTAAGAATAGCACAAACTTCTTCTAACATATCAATATGTTTTTTAGGTTTACAAGGAGTTGCTGTTTTTTGAAGAACATCTTTAAACATCTTAAGTTGTTTTTCAATATACTCAGCAAAATCTTTATTGTACTCTTTTAAGTTTGTTTTACCAAAGTTGAGTTCAAGTGTTGATAAGGAATCTTCACCTTTTGTTACTTTTAAAACATTGTAAAATTTCCCCATATCCTTAACCATTGTATCAACAATGATTTTATAACCGTTCTTAATTAAAAATTCTCTTAATTGTACTACATTTTTTTGTGGTTGCAAAATAAAATCACTAATCCCATCTACTCTATTCTCATTTGATAGGATACTTATAATTTCCTTGCCACCCATACCAGCAATAATTGCTTCGAATTCTTTTACGGGTTTATCAAAAACCAAAAGGCCATCACCCACCAAAAATTCTGCACAAGACAAAAAACCAGATGTTTTAAAATTATCTCTTGCCTTTTGCAAAGATTTATCACTAATATCAGTCAAATAAACCTTTTCAACTTTCTTCTGTTTTAAAAGTTCAAGAGTAATTTTTCCATGGTCTGCGCCAATTTCTGCTGTTTTGTTATGAGTTACAAGTTCACATATTTTAGCGATACGCTTATTCACCATCAGCAAAACCTTTCAATCCTTTACTTCTGTTTGGAGCTCTTAATTTTCTTAATGCTTTTGCTTCGATTTGACGAATTCTTTCACGAGTAACATTAAATTCACGACCAACTTCTTCCAAGGTTCTTGGGTGTGAATCGTCCAAGCCATAACGAAGGCGAATAACTTTTTGTTCTCTTGGAGTGAGAGTATCAATTGCAGCAAGGAGTTTTTCCTTTAAGATAAGTTGTGCTGCAGTTTCAACCGGAGACTTGATTGTTTCGTCTTCAACAAAGTCACCAATTTTACTATCTTCTTCTTCACCGACAGGGTTTTCAAGTGAAACAGGGTCTTGTGCAATTTTTTGAATTTCACAAACCCTTTGTTCTGTGATACCCATTTTTTCTGCGATTTCTTGTGCTGTTGGGTCTCTACCAAGTTGTTGAAGTAATTGTCTTGAAACACGTATAAGTTTGTTGATTGTTTCTACCATATGTACAGGGATTCTAATTGTTCTTGCTTGGTCAGCAATAGCACGAGTGATTGATTGTCTAATCCACCAAGTTGCATATGTTGAAAATCTAAAACCTTTTGTATAGTCAAACTTTTCTACAGCCTTAAGCAAACCTAAGTTTCCTTCTTGAATAAGGTCCAAGAATTGCATACTTGTTCTTCCAACATATCTTTTTGCGATACTAACGACAAGCCTTAAGTTAGATTCAGAAAGTTTCTTCTTTGCGTACTCATCACCTTCTGACATTCTTTTTGCAAGTTCAACTTCTTCATCCCCTGTAAGCAAAGGAACTTTACCGATATCCTTTAGATACATCTTTACAGGGTCGTCAACTTGAACTTGTCCAACAATCTTATTGATATCAACTTCTTCAACTTGTGTTGCCTTGTTGACAGTGATTCCTTTTTCTCTAAGATACTCTACAACTGCATTTATTTCGTTTGCTGAAGCGTCATATTTTAACAATTTTAAAATAATGTCGTCTTCATTTAAACTTTCTTTTGTCTTTGCGATTTCAATAAGTCTTGTTACCTCAGAGTGAAATCTTTCATTATACATACTAATCATTCTCCAATTTTCTATTTTTCATTTTAGTGATTTTACTTAACTCCATAGCAATCTCACGCTTCTTTGTTAAGTCTTGCTCTTTTTTGTACAACTCTTTTAATTGTTCTTCTTTTTGTTCGATACCTATTTTATAAATACTCTTTAAACTATCGTAGAAATACGTTTTTTCGTTACCTTCATATAAATGAAAGTTAAAATCAATAATATCTTTAATATCTTTATTTTCGTCAACTTCGAATATATCAAAAACTGAACTAATTGTATAAGGTTTTTCTTCACGCTTACAATCCATAATAAAGTTAAACAATTTTTGATGGTTTGGGTTTTTAAAATACAACTCAATACCTTCGTCAATGTTTTCGGTATATTCTTTTTTATGTAAGATGCTAGCAAGAATAAATTTTATTGCTTTTTGCAAACCTTCTTCTCTGACTTCAGCAGTATTTTTTACTTCTTCTGCAACTTCGTCACTTACAGGTGCAACTTTATTCATATCTCGCCTTAAGACATCAATTGAAACATTTGTAAGCTTGCTGACCAACTTTAAGTACAAGTCTTTTTCAGCATCACCAGAAAGTGTATTTATAATTGTATATGCTTCTCTTATAAACTTTCCTTTCTCGTAATTGTTTGTTAGGTTAAATCTTTTTGAAAGTCTTATTATCTTATAGTCAAGTGCTACAAGTGAATTGTTTTCAATTTCATTTCTAAGACTTTGTGCTCCATATTTTTTGATATATTCATCAGGGTCTAAATTTTCTTTTAGAGCAACAACCCTTACGTCTAAATCACTATCAAGCAAAACATCAATTGCTTTAAACATAGCGTTTTGACCTGCACTATCACCATCTAAGCAAAGGATAATTTTGTTTGAAAACCTCTTTAACTCCTTTGCGTGAAATGGTGTTATTGCTGTACCCATACACGCAACAGTATTTTCAAACCCTGCCTTTACCATTGCAATAACGTCCATTGTGCCTTCGACAATAATGATATAATCAAGGTTTTCTTGTTTTTTGATTTCCCTTATATTATTTATATTATAAACAACTCTACTCTTATCAAATATAGGTGTTTGGGTGCTATTTCTGTATTTTGCAAACTTTGTATCTTGCTCTAAGGCACGAGCAGTAAAGCCTATACAATCGCCATATGTATTTATGATTGGAAACATAAGCCTGTTTGCCATAACATCATAATATCTACCATTTTTTGATTCCACAAGACCTGCTTGCTTTGCAATCTCAAGTGAAATATTATTTTTTCTCAAAAAGTCAACCAAACTTGTCCAACCATTTGAAAAACCAATATGGAATTTTTGTGAATTAGTGGCGTCAATTTGCCTTTTTTCGACATATTTTCGTGCCACATCTGCTTCTGGAAGTTTTAAGTTTTCTTCGTAATGTTGCATAGCAAGATTAGTTGCAAGATACAACTTATCCTTAAGTTTTGCAAGTTTTGCAACTTCGTCACTACCCTGAAATTCGGGTACTTCCATACCAA
>JAZSQZ010000123.1:0-1671 GCA_045538175.1 Clostridia bacterium | reverse complement strand
CCGAAAACTTCAGACACTATGTTGAAGCTAAGTTCGCCTTTGAAGACCAGGAATTAATCACTTCTTCACAGAATGTATTGGATATGATTAACGGTAAGACTGCCGTTCCTGTCAAGACCAATGCTGACGATGAAGATGATGAATAATTAATACAAATTAAATGCTGGGTGGCAAGTCTGCCCAGCATTTTTTCACTTAAAAAAGTGAAGTATCCTTTCCCTTACAAAAAATTTTTCTATATTTGAATTTGTATGAATAATGATTTTGAAAAGTTAATTATAAAAACCTTGTTTAGTAATGCTGATGTTTGTTCCAAGGTTTTACCTTCTCTAAACGAAGGTTGGTTCAGTGATATAGATTGTAAAATTGTTGCCCAAGAGATTATTGACTTCAATGGAAAGTATGGCAGAATGCCTAATGTCCTTGAAACGAAACAGTTGTTAAATCGTAACAACAATGTTGAAACTCTTGAAGTATTCAAAGAATGTATGGATATTCCTGACGAAGAAGCTAATACTGAATTTTTGCTCAGTGAAATTGAAGAGTTTGTTAGAAAGAAGCTCTGCTACAACGCCAGCAACGAAATTGTTAAGTATGTAACACAAGGCATTCACCCAGCATATTCTTTTGCAGATTCTTTGTCAGATGCTGAAACATTTACTTTTGACACAAACATTGGTTTCTCTGTGTTTGATGATTTGAAGCGCTTGTATGAAGACGCAAACACAAAGGAAAAGATTTTAAAGACCCGGTGTTAAGACCATTGACGATATGTTAATGGGTGGATTACACGAAAGTTCTTTGAACTTGATAATGTCTTCCACTAATGTAGGTAAAACTTTGATAATGTGTTCGCTTGCAACTAACCTTATTCAAAATGGTTACAAGGTATTATATGTGACCTTTGAAGATAGTGAAAACAAGATTGCTTCCCGTATCGCACAGAATATGTTTGATATTTCTCAAACACAGTTCAAGCTAATGTCACAAAATGACTTCGCACAAGCATATAGAATGATGTGTAGCAAGTTTAAAGGTATTCACGGAGATTCTTTGATTGTTAAAGAATATCCTGAAAGTTCAACCAATGCTCTTGCTTTGAAGTCACTTTTGAAGGATTTGGAAGACAAAAAGAAATTCAGACCAGATGTAATGTTCGTAGATTATATTGGTTGTATGATTCCTAACGGTCGTATCAATTCAAATGTGAATGAAGCTTCTATCCTTAGAACTGTTTCACAACAAGTTCGTGCTGTTGGTCAGGAATGGAATATTCCTATTGTTTCTGCTTCACAGACAAACCGTGGTGGTTATAATGCTGCTGAAGTTGGTTTGAATGATATTGCAGACTCATTTGGTGTAACACAAAAAGCTGACTCTATTATTTCTGTAACACAGACTCCTGAATTTAAGGACCAAGGAATTTATCAATTAAAGTTGTTAAAGACCCGTTATGGAAACAATAAGGAACAGGTAGCAACGATTGGTGTAAGCATTGAAAAACAGCGTATTTACGATTTGAACAGTGGTGCTGCTCAACAGACTACTGCTAACATTTTCACAGCAACAAAATCAAAAAATAATGGTGACGAAGATGCTTCAAATATGCTAAATGATATTGAATTATAGGAGATGATATGAATTTAGACGCTTTAATCAGTAACGATTATA
>JAZSQZ010000143.1:0-2393 GCA_045538175.1 Clostridia bacterium | reverse complement strand
CACAGAACGACATGGCTACGATCCGACTTAAATCTTTGAAGAACTATTTGACCATCAGCCTGACGAAAGAGAACGAAATCTATTTTGGTCTTACCAAGGCTGTTTGCAGCTAATGAAAGAAAATTATACTGAAGAACGAATTAAGGAAATTTATAATTTGTATTCAAAGCACATGCTTGACCATACTGACAATGAAACAGTATACAATACTATTATGAAAAAATATGAAGAATATTTTCCTTATATCAATATGAATTTTGACAAATACTTGAAACAAGTAACTGGAGCATAATATGCCTTTAATGAAGAAAAAAGTTGTACCAAATACAGGTAAAAATGCTGGAAAAGAAATAGAAGTAAACAAGTACTATTACTCCTCTAAAGATAAGCCTGTAGCAGTTATTATGGGCTGTTTCTCACCTTTCACTGGAAAGAAAGGACACGGGAAACAACTTGAAACCGCCATCAATTCTGGTATTGACGAATTTGTGCTTGCTATTGTTCCAAAGAAGGAAAAAATAGATAGTGACAGAAATATGTTCACATTGGAACAAAAGAAAGATATTGCTGAAGAAGCAATTAAATCATTGGGATATAAGTTAATTGATTCATTTATTGCACAGAAGAGTTTTGGTGCTTCAATATTGAAGGAAGTTGCTGAAAGACACCCTGATAGAAGAATTGTATTGATTTGTGGTCCTGATAGAGAAGACGAATACAGCAAATTTTGTAGAAAGTATGACCCGAAAAATTCACAAAAGCCTGGTCTTGAAAAAGATGATTACGAATACATTTTGAATGACCCAGGTAAAGAAAATATTAGAGGTACCGCTGTTCGTCAAACAATTAAAGACAATGACAGAGATTTGTTTATAAAGTTGACGGGTTATACAAATAAAATGTGGACTAAACTTCGTGACTATGCGAAGAAAAACGGTGTAAAACTTGTAGAAAGTAATCTTGAACATTCACCTAAAGTAGCTCGTGAAGGTGTAAAGAAAATTGAAAAATGGGTAACCAGCATTAAAAATCCAAATACAGGTAAACCAAATGAACTGTATTATGTTGGTGGCTGTGTTCGTGATGAATTGTTGGGTAAGGAACCAAAGGACTTTGACCTTCTCACAACTATGGAAGGTAAAGAATTTGAAAATGCTCCAATATGGGACTCGGCTGACCATATGTTCAGAACTGGAAAAGTGATTATTCTCGGTTATATGGACGGCGAATGTTTTGAAGTTAACACAATTTATCCTGACCCAAAGCACGAAAAAGGAATTGTGAATAATCTTAACCACAGAGATGTAACTGTCAATGCGATTGCAAAGAATGTAACTACTGGTGAAATTGTGGACCCGCTTAATGGAACTAAAGATATTAAAAACAAAATAATTAGAGCCACAGACACTACTATGGAAAAATTTAGAAATGGTAAAGAACCAGTTAGAATTATAAGGGTTCTTCGTTTTATGGGATATTTTGGACCTGATTGGAAAATATCACAAGACACGAAAGATGCTTTAATACAATTTTCCAAAGTAAATAAGGGTAAATGTAAAATTCCACCTGGACAGTTTGCTGATAATTGGAATAAAATAAAGTACAACAAAGATAAAATTATTCAACTCATTAAGGAAATAGGTTTCCACGATTACTTTATGGAAAACTATCCTGACTATGCGGCTGATAATTAAAAAGTAGATTTACATACTTTAATTTATGGAGACCTTTTTAGGTCTCCTTTTTTCATATAAATACCTTTAGATAAAGATGGAGTTTATATGGAAAAATTTTCGGATTGGGTAGATATGAGCGAAATCTTTGATGAAGCCGCACTTCATCAAAGAAACGAAAATGACCTTTATGGTGAAACATTTGAAAAGCTCGTTGTAAGTGCACTTGGTGGCAAAGTAGAATTATCTTATGCCGAACGAAATTTAATTGAACCAGAACTGGTTCAAATGGCTGTTAAAGCACTAAAAAAGAGATTTGTTAGAAGAACAACAGTTGTTCATACTGGTTCAGCAGTAAAAAACTCCAATGGTGATATAGAAATCAATGGTAAAGCCATTGAAGTAAAATTTGTTGCTACTGATAAAGGAACTTACTATAATACTTCAACAGAATTTTTTAATAAAGTATTTGGATTGGACTCATACACCATGACAGACAAATACTTTAAGCCTGTTCGTGATTATTTGGCAAAAATTTATGGTGATTCTGTTTATTCAGGTATTTCACCATTGACTAAGGAACAAGCAAAGGAAATGCAAGACGATGAAAAACTTCACGAAATAGAAATGTCTTGCAGAAGAAAGTATGTTTCATATTTGACAAAGTATTTTTCTAGTCACCCAGAAGATTGTTCTAAACTCTATGATGTAATTATTACA
>JAZSQZ010000076.1:0-4769 GCA_045538175.1 Clostridia bacterium | reverse complement strand
AGAACGCTGCATTGGGAACAAGATAGCACTTGTTGTATAAACAGCATTTTGTAAATTGAATTTATTTATAGATTTAACCAAGTCCTTCTTAATTATAGTTTCGTGTGTATCTGTATTTCTAGCAGAAGTAAATCTGTAATGGTAAGTTTGTACAATAGGTTCCCAATCACGGACTGCAAACATACCAGGGATATATTCTACCTTTGTTGCTGAGAAGGAAGGATTTAAGTCATAGTTGTTATTGTGTACAAGTTGGAAAGAGTTCTGTTCAATAGAGAATAAGTCAATTCTCTTAGCAATAGAATCAAAGCCATTTACCTTTGCTACGTTCTGAGCAGGAGTAAAGATAGAAGAATCGGTTTCATCGTAACATTCACCACCACCCACAACAACAATTTTATTCAAGGAGAAGTCACCTTCATCAGAAGTAATTGCATTGAATACAGAATCTGGTGCTGTACAGTAATAATTATCCTGTTGGTTCTTAAAATATAATCCAATAGGTGATGAAGAGAATGGAACTGTTCCATAACTTCCTTGTGCAGTCAATGGGAACATAACAGGGTTTGCAGATGCTGGGTTCTTATAAACAGATGAAACATTCTGTAAAGATGAATGTGAATTTAAGTTCACTTCCCAATAACCATATTCAGTTTCAAGCAAAGAACTTATTGAACGATTGTAGGAATGAATACCATAAGGGTCAATACAAGCATTATATGAACCAAACACCAAAGTATAATCATTTGGATTTGTTGCTGTTGGTGTGTGAGTTCCATCTGCGCTTACCATATAAAGTTCTTCATTCAAAGATTTAGAAGAACCAATGTATTTTCTATATGGATAAATTATTCTGTTGTAATAGTTCTTGTTTAAAACGAGTCCTTGGAAGCCAATCAATGAAGCATATTCATTGTTCAATGCAGAATAATTATTATTCGCAACAAAACCAGCAGAAGCTTCATTTAAATAACCACCGTTAGACAAGTATTCAATAGAAGCTGTTGTATTCTTTGTTGTGTACTTTTTTGTAACACTATCATAATAATCAGTAATTGTAACTCGTCCTTTAATGGTCTTCAAGTCACTAAGATGTGTAATTGCATCGTGAACTGTACCACCACCTGGGCCGTTATATTGATTATTGTATTGTGAATAAGTGTTATTTCCTATAAAAGTGATATGATTTGTGTTACCAGGATTTCTAATAAGTGATTTAACTGTATCAGTACCAATAAAGGTTTGATGTGTTAATCTATCCTTTTCAAGAATATCACTTATTGTGGTGTCAATCAAAGTATTAAATGAGCCAATAAATGAAGCGTGCTTCATATTTTCAACAGAGTTGTTTTTGGACTCAACAAACATCAGGTTATAAGCACCTGCTAAAGTATTCTGTTTAGAATTTAAAAATGTTGTATCTACTGCATTTGAAAGATTATTTCCGAAAGAATTGAACTCAAATGTATTAAGAGTTCCATTTGTATAACTTCCACCATTAGAATGTAGCTTGAAATATCTACTATTACCAGATGTTGCAGACCAAGATGAAATAACTGTATGGTTATATGGTTTTATTTCTGGGTCTAAACAGTGTTTATTTTCTTCGTGTAAATCTTCTGGGAATATTTCAGCTTGAATATCATCATTACCTGTTGCTTGGTTAATACTGAATACACCCTTAGGTTTATCATAAGTAACAGCAATAGAATTAAAAATACCTTCACCAGCTTTACCATAAGTTAATAACAACTGTGGCTTAGCAATAGGTGATTTGTAGTCGTCAAATATAGTTATTGAAGCGGTAGAGTTCCAAATGTTGTTTATCTTTTCTGTTTCGTCAGCAAGAATAATGTTTGAAGGATAATATTCACCTTCAACATTACTTTGTGTGGTTTCAATACCCTTTTCAAGATTTGTATTATCAATTATGTTGTTTATAACATCATCATAATTAAGACCACTTTGTGGAACAAGGAATAATGGATTATTCTTATTCTTTGTAATTTGTGTGGTTTGATGGTCCTTAAGAGTTGCGTCCTTAACCAAATCAAGATAAGTATCTGATATTTCAGCAGACATAGTAGTTGCTTCATAATTATATTCTGGTTCGTGAGTTTCAGCATTAACTACTTTAGGAAGCTCTGACAAGTTAAATTGCCAGTTAATAACAAGTGCAGTTGGTGTACCACTATCAGGTGTTAATTTATCTAATTTAAATCCATCACTTACAGTATCGTTTTGAATAATAGCGGCAAGAAAACTTCTTTCTTGTTCAGTTATATAATATCTGTTTTCTGTACACAATTCACCAATAACAAGGATAGCATCAAATCGGTCACAGTTATAGTCTTCGCAACAAAAACCACCAGGTTTAGTTGGGTCAAGACCTTGGTCTACTCTAATCTTGTATGAACCAAAATTGTAACCAGTTTCTGATTTTAATTCCAAAGAAGGAATATAAGTAGTGTCAAACAATTTATAAAGTATATCTACATTACTTGGCTTAGTTGGGTCATAAACAATAAGTTCATCATCAACGGTAGGTTCTTTTCTATATAAATTTTTAAGCTGCAAGTCGGCTAATTTATCACCTGCAGAAGCTACAATCTTTTCATTATCAACAAGGAATGCGTATCCTTTAACCTGAAATTTTATTCCATTTTCAGCTTTAAGGATATATTCTTTACATTTGTTTGTAATGGTTATTTTCATATTCTATATATTTATCACTAATCATCTATCTTTATGAAGCCAGAAACATTATTTGCATCGGCATTCTTTGACGGGATAACGAATAAGAATTGTTTTGAACAATATGGCTTAATTGTTGCAGATAAAGCACTTTCATCAAGTAGAACAAAGTTATTACCTGATTTCTTCTTTGTGCCCCAATATACTTCTAGTTCATCTGATGGATTACCTTCATAAGTAATACCCAATATTGTGTTATTATCCATCTTTGCAGAGATAGCACTCCAAATATATTGAACATTACTTGGAAGGGTTCCAGTTGGTCTTCCATCTTCTGTTAAATGTATTTGTTTAATACCAGCCTTAACAGAATAGAAGTAGTTTGAAGGCATAGTCTTAATAATATCGTCAATCTGTTTGGTGTAACTATCTACAGTTTCCTGCATCTGGGTGATAGCATCGCCTACATTAATCTTATTATAAAGTGTCTTATATGGAATTGTGTAAACTGCACCATCATTATAAGCAGTAATACCTTTTACACCATAACGAGCAGAATTACTTGGATTATTCCAGTTAGAAATTGTGATATAACCATTTCTGTTTACTGTGAAAATGTTGTGTCTGTAAAGACCATTATCACCACTTGGTGAACCATTACCACTTAAGGCACTTAAAATATTTCTATACTGTGTATCGTTTGTTTGCCAGTTCTTGTTTGCAGCAGTCAAGGAATTTAAATATTCATCTGTTAAGTGACCGTCACCAACAACCAATACATCTGAAGCATTACTGTTTCTGTTAAATTGACCGAGAATAATCTTATCAGCGGTTGTATTGTAGTTAATCAAACCTCTACCAATAGCAACAGTATTAGCAGAAACACCTTTGATATAACCCCAATCGTTACCAATTATTACAGAATTTTTAGCACTTAAATTGTTTAGATAATAACCGTTATTAGAATTAATCAATACAGTATTGTTACTTACATCATCGTGGCCGATAAAGCGGTTATAATCTGAGTCAATCAAGGTCTTATTGCGAAGAATACCACCTTTAACACCCTTAATGTAAGTATTAGTGCCGTTGTAACTTGATATTACTGAATAACCAGTAATTTCGCCACGGTTATCGTAAAGAGCTTGAGAAATAACTTCTTGAGTTCTACCACCTTTATCACCTTTTATACCTTTGATGTATGTAAATTGAGGTAATATTCTGTTATGGGTAGAGTGATAGAAAGAAATATTTGCGGCAGAAGAATACTTATGATAAAGGTAACCGGAAGCTAAGGTATTATAATCAGAATCAATAAAGTTAATACCTGATGTACGAGTTGGGAATATTTGGTTTCCATCAGAATTAATAAAGTTGTTATCATAAGCACTATTAGCAATAAGGTTATTGCTTGCAAAGATAAAGGAGTTATTAGAAGTTCCTTTAACTGAACCATAGAAAATGTTGTTTGAACCAAGCAATTCAAAGTTTAATTTATTTCTATATGTTCCAGTAACTTCGGAAATACGGAACAATGAAGCATTGTTACCACTATTATAGGTAATAGCAAGTCTATCACCATTCCAAGTATGTTTAGTACCGCTTTTAGATAAATCAAACATAATCTGTGGAATAGCAGGAGCATCTTCTCTTGCTTCAGTCATTATGTTCAATTTAGCAAATGAATCATAAGAAAAAATATCGTTTATTGCCATTTGATTACCTTAACTTAATAACAGCTTTGTTGTGCCGCCCAAACTCATTATGTTTGTTAATTTTTTATTTGAAGTACCATCATTCACAATATGAAGACCTTCACACATCTTTCCATTATCAGGATATAAACCATCTGTGTCTACTGTAATATCGTCTCTTAGGAACAAGTGTATTTCAGTATTGAATACAAGTTTATTATTTTGGTCGTGTAAAATCTTTAATTTTTCACCAGGAAAATAATGCAGAGCAAGAATATAAAGATTTTGAAAGTCAATCATTGGATTATATAAGTCACTTGCTTCTATTTTATATGGAACAGCAAGAATAGCAATACCATCAAACAAATAATCTACATTCTG
>JAZSQZ010000135.1:0-2866 GCA_045538175.1 Clostridia bacterium | reverse complement strand
TATAATAAAAAACTTGTCTGTATTTTTTGTGTTATTGTTTAAACTTATTGCAATATAAGCCACTACTTTTGCAAGTGTGGCTTTTTATTTATATAAAAATGACTTAGAATATTTCGCCGTTATTTATCTTGTCAGCAATTTCGTGTAATGATATATCTGGATTATCAATGTATTCACCTAGTTCATCTAATCCAAAGAGATAATTCAATACATCATCATAAGACTTTGTACCTTGTCTTGAAATAATTCTGGCTAATCTGTAGAAACGAGCATTATATTCTTCACGACTTAATGTTCCTTCTACCAATTCAGTATCTGTAATATCTACTAATTCAGCTTTATCACCAAACCATTCTGCAACGACTTTTTTAGCAAGTTTAGAATCAGTAATATAGAGTGTATTGCCTTTTAAGGTAACATCTAATATACTGTCATAACCACCTTCTTTACAGAATTCATATTCCTGTTCAATGGCTTCGTCTTCACTATCAAAGGTTACAACCCAAACCTTAGGCGCTTCTACAGCATTTTCAGTTATGTTGGTTGCAAAACTTCTATCTTTTAGACAGCCATTGTAATTCATACGAACATAATTTACAACAGACTCAGCTGCCATAAACCAAGATGGTTCTCCATTATCATATTCTTGTTTCAAGAAGGTCTTAATGTAGTTACCAAGGTCTTTTACTTTGTTTATATCTACTCTTTTGTCAATGTATTTAAAAGCATTTAGCTTCCATTCATCAAAAGTTTCACCATCAGTCAAATTGTCATCTTTAGTGGCTTCAGTTATATCAGGTTCTTCATAGTTTTCGTTATCATCTACCAATTCAGGAAGAGTTTTACCATATTCTTTTTCAAAATCTTCATAACCATTTTCAGGTGTAAGACCATTATCTTCTTCTTTAGGAGTAAATGCTTCATCAAATTTGCTTGCTATATCAGCAGCAGTGGCATTGACTTCAGCATTGTTATTATATGCTTCTTCAAGTTCTTCGTAGAAATAAAGGTCTGCGTTTTTATAACGGTCACCCAATTTAACTAAAGCGTCTCTTACTTCTTCAGCATATTGTTCAAATGTAAAACCGCTTTCAACAAGATATTCTCTAAATGTACTCATTCTATTCTCCAATTAAAGGGTCTTAAACCAATCCTTGAAAGCATCACGAATTTCTTTTGAACCCTTGCGGTCAATTCTTTTATTGAACACTTCAGTAGCAGCAAGAATTTCTTGTGCCTTTTGTGGTGAAGTTACTTGAATATCACCAACCATTTCATCAGCATTATTGGTTACACCATTTTCAGTACTTTGTTCAACATACAAACCAAGGGACTCATTCAAGACCCAGTTTGTGGTTTGCTGAACAGACTCATAGATAGCATCTGTATAAGCAGCTTGAGCAGAAGGCATATAAACAGCGTCAATAGTAATCATATGATAGTCATCTGCAACGATGTTACCTTCCAAAAGGTTACCAGTACCACGGGAAGAAACACCCATCTTACAACCACCTTCAAGCAATGCCTGAAGTTCCTTACCATTACGAGTATCAAGAACTAAAGCCTTACCCATAGCAAGTTTGCCGTCCATATCAAGTTGAGTAATACGGATAGCAGATTCTTTACTCTTGATTTCAGCATAATCTGGGTGGTCAAGTTCACCCAATGCTTCTCTATTTTCAATTAATTTGTTGAAAAGTTTAACTTCTCTTTCAATTAACTTCAATGGATATATTCTTCCATTACGGTTTCTATCTTCGGCTTGTAAGAATGGACCTGAGATATACATGTGCTGTTTCTTGACATTACCACAAGCCTCTTCAATGAGTTCGTGGGCTACTTCAGCACTACATTTTTCATTAAATAACTTTTTGTATTCCATTTTATTAAACTCCATACATTCTATATGTTATTTATAACTTTTCAGCTATTTTGTAAACAAAAATTTACATAAGACCCATTGACAAAATGTTACAATTTTACTATAAATATATTGTATAGTTGTTTTATGTGAAAAGTGGAGGACTGATATGGATGCTAGTAATAAAGACGAAATGAAGTCCTATATGGACTCACAAATTGACGAAATAAACAAACATAAGTGGATTGAAAGTGAAAAGGCTTGCCACGATCTGGGCGAAACTGCGGTTATTGATTGGATTGTACATCACGCTGCAGACTTCCGCAGAGAATGGGAAGAAAAACACAAGACTGAGTTATCTGGGAATGATTAAATCATTCCTTTTATTTTTTCTTTGGTTGATAAGTCAATCCTAGTTCTTCTTCACTAACAACTTTAAAATTATATCCATATCGTCTGCACCAAGCACGGGCCTGTTGCCATTTATCGTGATTTTTCTTCAAAACATTACAAACTTCTTGCCAGGCTGCTATTCTCTTTTCAGTCAATTTCTTCTTTTTATTTAATTCTGGGAAAATGATTTGACCATTTTCATTAAGATTAGGTATCTGTGATTTTGGCTTAACTTCAATAAGCCATTTTTTAATTTCACCGTTTCTATCTTTACAAACAAACACAAAATCAGTTACATATCTATGTTGTTTGCCATCAACTGATGAAATATAAGGAATTTCAATAATTTCACTTCCCCATTCAAGTATATTTTCGTTTAAATCACACCAATTACAGAATATTTTTTCCCAACTGGACCTAAAAGTAATTGGCTGGACTGGTCCTCGTTTTCCATTGTAGTTTAAGCACTTTTCTGGGTTTTTAGGAACGAAATGTGCTTTAAGATAATTGTTATTAAACATACTCATAATTAAATTTCCTCAAATCCACCTTCAATTTTGAAGATTATATCATCAATTTCCTGAATAGCCTTCTTTTTCCATTTATCACTTG
>JAZSQZ010000007.1:0-6329 GCA_045538175.1 Clostridia bacterium | reverse complement strand
TATTCTAAATTTTATAAAAAAGCTAGTAAATATATATGTGTGTGAGACAGAATAATTTTACAAAAAGTCAAAATCCTTAGAAATTTAAAAGAGTTTTATATAGAACAAATGACAAAAATTTGTATTAAATTTAGACGCGTTGTAACAGAATTTATATGGAAAGATGAAAATCCCTTGAATAAAATAAGCACTTTTTATAAGAATAAGCCCATAAAAAATTAGTAAAATGTTTTTAGAATTTTTATATAAAATATAGTTTATATTGGCTCACATATTTTAACAAAATATAAGACAAACTGTAACAGAATATAAAAAACAATTTCTTTATTTATTATATAAAAATTATAAGATCTTGTTGTACATTGTTAAAACAACTCGGTTTTATATACCAAACTATTCGTAAAAGTTGTGTTTTGCGAACAGTTTACAAATCATGGTTTATATAAAAATTTACCAACTTCCCAACAATATTCTACATGATTTTGTGATATTTTCTTAAAAAATTTTTAAATATTTGTTAAAATTTTTATTACCCTGCTTATTTCTATAGTAATCCTTTTTTTTAATTTCTGTATAAATTTAGCAAAAAGCTATATTCCTTCAATTCTTTTCTATATCTCTTCCACGCTGGAACCATGCTTGATAAGACTTGATAAAATTTTACTGAATGGTTCATTTCTTTTGTGTGTGACAATTCGTGTAAAATTACAAAATCAATCAAGTCAGGTTTTAGCATTACCAAGCGCCAATTCAATTTTATATTTTTACTTGAGTCGCAACTGCCCCATTTCCCTTTAAAATCGCCTATTTTAATAGTATAAAACGGGATTTTAACAGAATTCGATAGCACAGTAATTCTCTCTTTTAAAACAATTTCAGCCAAAGTTTTGTACCATTTTTTTATTTTTTTTACGAATTTGTCAATATTCTCTTGTATATTGCAAGGTACATATATAACATCTTCTCCCATGGAGATTTTTTTTATTTTTTCTGTCAATTCAAGTTTGTAGACTCTTCCTGACAACAATGTCTTACGATATGTTGTAAAGTCAAAATTTGTTGTTTTTGCTTCTTCTTGTTTTCTTAAATTCTTCTCTATCCAGACCTTTTTCTTTTCTAAAATTTCACTGATTTTATCTAAAGATGTGGTTATTGGTGCCACAACTATAAGTCCTTTTTTTTCATCAATTATTATTTTTAATGTTTTTCTTTTCTCTCTAATTATTGTTGCGTTATTTATCATAATTATATTTGCATAGTACTATGCTACCCCATTTTTTATTATTTTAGCACATCTTTTTGTCTATTAAAAATGTTTTGCATAGTATTATTTGACTTTTAAGCGATGTTTATGTAAAATATTTTTAAAGAAAAAGGGGTTTTTGTATGAATAATTCAGGGAATAACTCTAATAATAAAGCTGCTCGTGGAAGTATCTCTCAAATACTTCTTAGTGCCCTATTGTCTGGTGATAAATATGGCTATGAAATTTGCAAAGATATTGAACAAAGAACAAACGGCAAACTTGTTTTAAAGCAACCTAGCCTATATAGCAGTTTAAGAAGGATGGAAGAACAAGAACTTATAAAGTCTTATTGGGGTGACAGCGATATTGGTGGACGCCGTCATTATTACAGCATAACCGAAAAAGGCAAACAAAAGTATGAAAAACACAAAAATGATTGGGATTCTTTTGATGCTTTGATTGATTCTCTCCCTTCTTCATTTGGCACAGAAGGCGTATCTGTTCAATCAACAGAAGACTCTGCCGAAAAAGAAGAATCAAACAGGACCTTAGTTTTAAATCAAGAAAGTTTATTCAATACAAACAGCACACAAAGCAAAAATCAAATCAAAAAGATTGAGAATGAAGATGATAGTTCTAGTTTTTTACAGTTTGATTTATTTAATGAATCAGCAAATATAATAAACAAAAAAACTATTAAAGAAACTCCTACATTTGAATCATACACAAATAAATTTGCAGATATCGATAAACACAAAGATACAATTCAACCAACAGAATTACAATTAAGCGAATATGAAAAAGTAACAGATGACGAAATAAGAAATCAAGTTAAAAATGATTTTGCTAAAGAATTATTAAATAAAGAAGTTATTGAAGAAGAAAAACCATTACCTACTCCTAAAGATGAACCTAAAGAAGAAAAGAAGTATGATGATGCTCACATATTGAGCGAATCAGAAAAAGGTCAACAATCAATAGACCTTGATGACTTTATGAAGGCAAATTTTGGTTTTTCTACTACAGACTATAAGAAAGAAAGCAAGAAAAAAGATAATAAGGAAAAAATCAGTATTAACTTTGTTTCTTTACTTAACGAAGAAAACAAGAGTGATTTTAAAGAAGAAAATTTTGAAATTACACACGAAATTCAAATACCGAACTTAGACAAGTTCCCAGAAGTTTTAAAAGATGACCAAAGAATTAGTGAAAAATTAGAAACTTCAAAAATCACCCTTCAACCTATTTCAAATATTACAAACGAAGATATTCCTACAAGCAATGCTCAAATTTCAACTTCCCCATCAGAAGAAGTAGATACTAAAAAAGAAGAAACATATGATATAGACACAGACAATAAAACTGATTCGCTCGAATATCAAAATGTCCTTGGCAAGTTGTATTCTAGCACAAATAGAAACGATCCTTACGAAATATCCAAGTTAAAGAAATTTGGAAGATTACAAGAAGATGAAGAACAAAATGATATATTAACTTCCGAACATGATGAAGAAGTTTTACCTGTTGAAGAAATAGACCACCCAGCACAAAATAATTCTTTTATAAAAGTCACAAAAGAAGATTTAGTACAAGAATTAAAAAATGATGGTGTAAAATTAAAAGAATACAAAAAACTTTCAAGACACACAAAAAAAGGCAACTATATCAATTATTACAAATTAAAAATAGTTAACGCCTGGATTTTGTGGCTTATTATGGCAATTGAAACTGTTGCAACATTTTTTATAATTAAAAACAACAATCTTTTAGGCGATGGTCATGATGTTTTCTATTATTGGACATTAGGCATAACATTTATCTACCCTATTTACTATTCTTTAACATATTTATTCAATAAAGAGAAAAAGATTGAGAGCAACTTTAAAATAAATATAAGTATTTTTAACAAATTTTTAGCAATGCTAATTGCAATTGTATTTATTTTCTCTATAAACCTATTTGTTGGAATGACATCACTAAATCAAGTCGCATATCTCAGTTTCTGGTTGTTGCCAACAATACTTGCAACAAACTTTGTCGTTTCGAGTATTATTTACTTTATTTTGCTTAAAACCAAAAAATTCTATGTTTAATATCATCGCATATTTACTTTAAATAGCACCTATGTTATAATATAATAAAACTAAGGTGCTATTTAAGTTATAATTCATTAAAAGGATTTGTTTAATGAGTAAAATTATTCTAAAAGTTAGAAATTTAACCAAAAAATTCGGCACTAGGGTCGCCGTTAATAATGTCTCCTTTGAAGTTTACGAAGGAGAAATTTTTGGTTTTCTAGGCCCAAATGGCGCCGGAAAAACCACAACTATAAGAATGATAACAGGCCTTGCAAAACCAACGGCCGGTGATGTATACATTTGCGACAAATCAATTAAAAACGAATTTGAAAAAGCTATAATAAACGTAGGCGGCATTATTGAAAACCCAGAAATGTACAACAACTTTTCTGGTATGGAAAATCTAAAATATTTTGCAGGACTTTATAAAAATGTTACAAAAGAAAGAATAGACGAAGTTGTCAAAATTGTTGGACTTGAAGACAGAATACACGACAAAATAAAAAACTATTCGCTTGGAATGAAACAAAGAATAGGCATTGCACAAGCACTTCTCCACTCACCAAAACTTCTTATTCTTGACGAACCTACAAACGGTCTTGACCCAAACGGTATTATTGATATGAGAAACTTCCTTAAAAAAATTGCTACTGAAGAAGGAATTGCAATTTTAGTTTCTAGTCACATCTTGGCCGAAATGGAACTTATGTGTGATACTGTTGGTATTATGAATATGGGAAGGCTCGAAAGCATCAAATCAATTGATAGCATAACAAAGAAAGAAACAGGGCCACAAACAATTATGGTAACCGTAAGTTTCCCTAATTACGCTGGCAAGCTTATTATGGAAAAATTTAATCCCGAACATATATCGATTGAAGATAAAACTCTTACTGTTGTAATAGACCCAGCAAGGATACCGGAGATATCTGTTTTACTTGTTACCAATGGTATTTCTATATATGCAATTCACGCAATAAAGAAAACTCTTGAAGATATTTTCTTAGAAACTGTTCAACCAAAGGCATTGCCTGCACCAAAAAATAAAAAATAGGGGGAAATTATGTTTAGATTATTTCTAGGCGAAATCAAAAAAATATTTTTATCTCCAGCCATATTTATTATGGCAGGTATTTTAATTGTTTTTTTAGCCGTTTCGCCACAGTTGTTTTCTCCAATACACAAAACAGATTCTTCAACCATTACTCTTCCTACAAGTTCTGTAATACAGGTTTATGATAAATATATTCAGACATATAAAACAGATTACACTGCTCTATTTCAAGAACAAGTAAATTACACAACCGAAATAATTGACGATAACACAAAAGTTAAAGATAAGTTACTTGAATTATTTAAAAATGTTGAAGATGCAAGAAAAACTTTTCACGAAACAATCATTAAAACCAAAGACGTTGATGAAAGAAGTATTGCTCTAGTAAATTTGTCAACTGCAGCAAAAGACTTATGGAATACCTATACAGCATACAGAGATGGACCACAGGATAAACCATACCCTATGCCATTATTCTTTGTAACCAAAGATACAAATGATGAGATAGAAATGGTTTTAGTCACAAGATTTATAAGAGCACTCGAACCCGAAGGAGAAACATCTGACTACAATTACTATACAAACATTGATGATGTATTGTCTTCAAACACATATTTAAACGAAATAAAAGCTCTTATAAATAAAATCGAAAATATTGAACTAAACAGCACTACACTTAAAACAAAACTTGAATACGTTTTAGATAAGCAAAGCAAAAACTCTGAGGAATATGAAAAACTTATTGTTGACGCATATAATAAAGCAAGTGGCGACGAAGCATACAACTTAAGCGACGAAAATATAAAAGCAATGCAACAACTAGTTATTAAATATGTCGCCTCATACAAAAACTCAACAAACATTTTAAATAACAACTTAAAATTACAACTTGCAACAAATAAATCTGATGCTCAAATGTCAAGTTATATTGGTTATGAAAACTTCTCTTCATATGAATTTAAAGAAATACTTGTTAAAAGTGAATACCTACTAGATAATGGTTTGGGCGATGGTGATTTTGCAAATGCTTTTGCTTTTAACAAAACATCAAATATTTATACAAACGCCTACGATTATATGTACTTTGCTTTAGAAATTATATCTTTTGTTGTTATAGCATTCACTGTTGTTTTAGGTGCTGGAATGATAGCAAAAGAACAAGCAAATGGAACAATAAAACTTTTAGCAATACGCCCATACAGCAGACACAAAATTATGTTTTCTAAAATACTTGCAACATTATTCTTTGCTTTTGTGTTTGTAGCAATCAGCTTTGTTGTTACATTTATTACCGGAAGCATTTTATATGGTACAACTTCCCTAAGCATTCTTACAGTATTCAATGCAACAACACCTATAGTTATATCGCCTTTAGTACTAACACTTATTTATATGGTTTGTATGCTTATAAAAATCTTTGTATTTATAATGTTAACCTTCTTTATCTCAACTATATTTAAATCATATGTTGCCGCTGTATCAGTTTCAGTATTTATTTATATTGCAAATTTAGTTGTCACATTTATCGCAACAGGCGCAAATTGGTTAAAGTATAACATTTTTGCTAATTTAGATTTGTTCAAATTTTTTGGTGGAGCTTTCCTAAACAAATACACTGAAAACGGAAACTTCTTGACAAATGTTTTCCTATCCCCTGTTTTTGCAGATACGGGAATTCTTTATGTAGGAATACTGGTTTCGGCGCTAATACTTATTTTAGGAATAACAACCTTTGCCGTATTTAAAAACAGAGATATAACATAAAAATAAAAACACGAGAATAACTCGTGTTTTTTTATCCTGAAAATTTTGTTTTAGGTCCATATTTTCTCTCAAGCTCTAAACGTCGTGCTTCATATTCTTCTTGAGTAATTACCCCTTCCACTTTAAGAGTTATAAGTTTTGACAATTCTGCAGATAATGTATCTGCTCTAGCTTGTTCACTAATTTG
>JAZSQZ010000048.1:0-7656 GCA_045538175.1 Clostridia bacterium | reverse complement strand
AGCCTGTTTGCCATAACATCATAATATCTACCATTTTTTGATTCCACAAGACCTGCTTGTTTTGCAATCTCAAGCGAGACATTATTTTTTCTTAAAAAGTCGACCAAACTTGTCCACCCATTTGAAAAACCTATATGGAATTTTTGTGAATTAGTGGCATCTATTTGTCTTTTTTCGACATATTTTCGTGCCATGTCTGCTTCTGGAAGTTTCAAGTTTTCTTCGTAATGTTGCATTGCAAGATTAGTTGCAAGATACAACTTATCCTTGAGTTTTGCAAGTTTTGCAACTTCATCACTACCTTGAAATTCAGGGACTTCCATACCAACACTTTTGGCAAGTGTTTTTACAGCTGTCATAAAATCAACTGATTCATACTTTTGGACAAACTTAATTACATCACCACTTTCACCACAACCAAAGCAATGATAATATTGCTCTACTTCGTTTATGGCAAATGATGGAGTTTTTTCAAAATGAAAAGGGCAACAAGCCCAATAAGTTTTTCCTTTTTTTGTAACTGTTAAGTATTTAGAAATAACGGACACAATATCACATTTTTCCTTCAACTTATCCAGAAAGTCATTAGGATATCCTTTGTTTTGCAAATCTTCTCTCCATTTAAAACTGCTTCGTTTCTAAAAAAAACAATCAATTACTATTTATATATGACAGTAATTGATTATTTCCTTTATTTTTTTTAAACTTTTTTTATTGAGCATCTTCTTCTGCAAGTTTTGCTGCAATAGAATCTGCATTTATATATGAGAAGGCAATTTCTCCAGGATTTACAACCCTTTCACCATTTTCTAAAACTTCAGCGCCTTCAAAGTTTGCTGAGTCAAAAATTGGTCTATTTATAACTTCTGACAATGGATTGAAATCTCCTTCACTATGATAAACACCTATTGAATGTGGTGTTCTTGCAAGTTGATTTCTAAAAGGAACTACACCCATTAAAACGCTTGGAGCAAAACCATCTGGCATAACAGGATTCATAATTGTTTCAGTTAAACCATTTTCAAGAGTGATTGCTGATGAAACAAAAGCGTGTGTTGTGCCTTGCTCTCTTTTATTTCTTGTCCTTGCTGTAACAATTGCAGATTGTGTGTTATTATCAAAAATAATTTCGCCTGTTTCGTTTGTTATATATTCTTCTTGTCCTAATTTAGCAGCATTACCTGTAGGAACAACTGAATCTGTATAAATAATTTTGCTTACAGATTCTCTACCAGAAAGATTTATACTTTCGGCAGAAGCTGTACTTGTAAACACCTTTCCATTTGCAACAACGGTTGACTCAAAATAAATATTTACAGGTTTGCCGTGATTGTCTAAAGTTTTTACAGTTCTAACAGTAACGCCATCGCCTACGCCCATTGTTTCGATTGTGTTTTCGCCAAAAAGAACAGTTTCTTCTAGCCTATCTGTGTTTGCAAAAACTCGCTTATCTAAAGAAACAGCAAGAGCGTGATTAGAATCAAAAAATGTTGTAATCTTTGGTCCCTTAAAGAATTCGCCAAAAGATGTAATATATTTCTTATCCATAAAAATCTCCTATTTAATTTATACCATTAAACCTACTAAATGTCAATATTGAATATTTGTAAAAGCCCAAATAAAAAAGAATAGACATAAAATTTATTTGTCACAAAAAATAATAAAAAAGCACCTTAAAAGGTGCTTTAACTAACAATTTATAAGATTTTAAATTTGCAAAAAACTCCAAATTATTCAACAGAAATGAGATAGTAATATACAGGTTGACCACCAGCAAGAACAGAAACTTCACATTGTGGATAGATTGCTTGAAGTTTTTGTTGAAGTTTATTTGCATCGTCTTCTTTGATTTCTTTACCATAGAAGAGTGAAATGTTTACTGTGTTTTCGTCAACAAGTTTTGAGACTAAATCTTCAACTGTTGGAGAAACTTGACTTCCCTTTGACAAGATTGCTTTATTATCTAAACCGATAATTTCGCCAACTGATAAGTCAAATCCATCAACGTGAGTATCTCTAACAGCATATGTAACAGAACCTGATTTTACATTTTTGATTGATTCTGTCATAGCTTCTGTATTTTCTTCAACACTTGCTTCGTCATTAAATGCAAGGCATGCTGAGATTCCTTCTGGGATACTCTTTGTTGGAATAACAATAACTTTCTTATTTGTAAGAGATTGTGCTTGTTCTGCAGCCAAGATAATATTTTTATTATTTGGGAAAACAAATACATTTTGTGCATTTACTTTGTCAATTGCTTCTGCAATATCGTTTGCACTTGGATTCATAGTTTGACCACCTTGGATAACATAGTCAACCATTAAATCTTTAAATAAGACATTTAAACCATCGCCTGCTGCAACTGAAACCATACCATAAGTTTTCATAGGTTCTTGTTGAGTTGCTGCTTTTAATAGTTCTCTATTTTGTTCGAGCATATTTTCAATCTTGACATTTGTGATTTCACCAAGTTCAAGAGCATAACCTAAAGCTTTGTTTGGTTCGTTTGAGTGAACGTGAACTTTAACAAGGTTAAGGTCACCAATACAGATAACAGAATCACCAAGAGCTTTTAATCTTTCTCTTAATTTATCAATATCACTTTCAGTTGTCTTTTTGTGCATATTGATAACCATATATTCTGTACAATATCCAAATTGAATTTCTGCAAGGTCTTTTAAGTTTGCGTGGAATTGTTTATCTTTTTCGTAAGCACTTGCAGCATCTACATAGTCAAGTTTGACTGATTCATCGTTAATTAAAGCTTTATAGAAACCTGTAAAGATAATAACAAGACCCCTACCACCAGCGTCAACAACGCCTGCTTTCTTTAAGACAGGAAGCATTTCAGGTGTTTGTTGTAAAATTTCTTCACCTTTTTCTAATACAATTTTAAAGAATTCTTCAAAATCACTTGTCTTTTTGCTTGCAACAACAGCTTGTTCTGCCATAACACGAACAACTGTAAGGATTGTACCTTCTTTAGGAACAGTAACAGCTTTATAAGCAACTTCTGCACCATTCTTCATAGCTTTAGCATAAATCTTTGTTGTAAGTTCAGTGTGTTGGACAAAAACTGAAGCCATACCTTTTAAGATTTGGGACAAGATAACACCAGAGTTACCCCTTGCACCACGAAGAGCACCTTTGTTGAGTGCTTCGCCTAAAGTATCAAAATTATTATTTAAACACTCATTAACTTCTTTTGTTGCAGATTTAAATGTTAAGCACATATTAGTACCTGTGTCACCATCTGGAACCGGGAATACGTTTAATGAGTCTACATATTTTTTATTTTCTTCAAGCAAGTTACAAGATGCAATAATCATCTTTCTGAACATTGCTCCGTTAATTGTTTTTTGCAATTCAATCTCCTCCGTTAGGGTTGTATAAAAAGATGACAAAAGTCATCGACTAAAATTCAAATTTAAAATGTGATCTATACTCTAACCCCGATAACCTTGACATTGACAGCATCAACTATCATACCTGTAAATTTTTCAACATTGTACTTTACAGAACTTTTAAGACTATCAGCAACAGCATTGATTGAAACGCCATATTTCAAAATAACATTAAGGTCAACGATAATACGGTTTTTGTTGCTTGTAATCTTAACGCCACGGCTAAGGGCTTGTTTTTTAAATAATTCGTTAAAACTATCACTTACCTTACGAGCAACAAGGTCAACAACACCATAGCATTCAAGTGCAGTATAACCTGCTACTATTGCTATAGCATCATTCTTTATTGAAATATCTCCAAAAGCATTTGATGTTTTAACAGACATAACTTTTCCTTTATTTTTATATTTAGCGACATTTCTATCACTAACTACTGTATTGTACAACATCTAAAAAATATTTGCAAGAATTTTTGTGTTAAATATTAAAAATATATGAAAAAACTTTCATAAAAATAAAAAGCAAGCTAAATTTGCTTGCTTTAAGTTTGTTTTGTTTATCTTTAGTCACATTTTTATAAGCGACTTTTTAAAAATCATTTTAAGCAAAAAAGACAAACATTTTGGAGATTTAAAACAGTATATTTTCATTAATCTACCCCTTGTGTGTAGTTTATGAAATAAAGTTTTAATTTGTTACTTGCTTGATTTAAGGTCATCGATTGTCTTTTTTACATCTTCGCTTTTATAGATGTAATTACCAAGTACAAATATGTCAACCCCTAGTTTACTAAGTTTTTTGATGTTCTCATTATTGATACCACCATCGATTTCTACAGTGATGTCATCTAATCCATTTTCTTTTATGTATGAAGAAACCTTTGAAACTTTATCACAGCTATCTTCAATAAATTTTTGACCGCTTTTGCCCGGGACTACGCTCATAATAAGCACATTTTGGACAAAAGGAATAAAAGGTAGAATTTCACTAACGTCGGTTTTAGGGCTAAAAGAGAGCCCTACTTTTGCCCCTAATTTATAAATATTCTTTAAACACCTTACAAGTTTGCGCTTACACTTAAAACTCTCATAATGGACAGTTATTATGTCTGCCCCGGCATTTGCATATTTTTTAACCTTAAAATATGGGTGCTTTACCATTAAATGAACATCAAGTGGTTTGTTTGTTTCCTTTTTAATTTCAGCCACTTTGATGTGATCAAAAGTCTTTGCGGCAACAAACTTGCCGTCCATAACATCACAGTGGATATAGTCGGCAGATGTTTTATCAAGTACTTTAATATAATCAATCAACTCTTCAACCTTAGGTGGATTTGTTGAAACTGAAATTCTTATGTCTTTATTTTGTTTCATTGTCGTTTTTTAAGTATCTCCTTCTTAACTGACCACATGCCCCATCAATATCATTTCCAAGGGATCTTCTTGTTGTAACATCAATTTTGTTTGCAAGCAACACTCTTGCAAAAGCATCTCTTGTTTCGTCGCTACATCTTTTAAGCCCGGTTTCTTTAACTTCATTTAGCATAATAAGATTTAAGATACAATCCATACCTTTTAAAATCTTAACAAGTTCTAGTGCGTTTTCTTTTGCACAGTTTACGCCATCAATTAAAATATACTCCACAAGAAGACGCCTTTTTGTTTTTGAGTAATAGTATCTAAAAGCGTCCATTACTTCTTCAATTGAATACGCCTTAGATATTGGCATAAGTTCTTTTCTTGTTTTCTCGTTGCTTGCGTGAAGGGATAAGCAAATATTTATCTTAAATCCGTCATCTGCAAGTTTTCTTATATTCTTTGCAACACCACAGGTACTAAGAGAGATGTTCCTTTCACCAAAGTTGATACCTTTGTCACACATCAAAATTCGCATAAATTTTGCAACATTGTCATAGTTATCAAGTGGTTCGCCACTTCCCATAAGGACAACATTTGTAACTTTTCGCTCTTTTGCAGTACCACCAAGATAGGTGTTTACAGTCAAAATTTGCCCCAAAATCTCACCTGCTGACAAGTTCCTAACCAAACCATCAAGACCTGAAGCACAAAATTTACATCTCATATTGCACCCAACTTGGCTTGAAACACACAAGGTATAACCAAACTTGTATGTCATAAGGACGCCTTCTACAAGGTTGTTGTCATACAACTTAAACAAGAATTTCTTTGTGCCATCTTTTGATTCTTGCACTTTTATAATCTCTACAAGTTGAGTGATATAATTTTCACTAAAGTATTGTTTAACTGTTTGTGGGATTGTTGTTATATCGTTTATTTGTTTACCATTATGAAGGTCATAAAAAAGCTGGCCAGCCCTGAATTTAGGTTGGTTTTGCTCTTTTAAGATAATTTCTAATTCTTCATAAGTTAAACTTAAAATATCTTCCATTATTCAAAAACCTTATCTAGTGGTATTTTTTTACCCCTTAAATATTCGTTAGAATTCATTGCTTTACTGTTAGGTGCTTGTATTTTTTCTAGCAATACTGCCCCGTCCCCACACTTAACAATAAGACCTTTTTTGCCGTCTGCAATCAAAACTTGACCGTTTACAGCTTCTGGGTTTACGTCCATATCATATGGTTCTGCTTTAAAAACCTTTAACTTATCGTTCTTGTTTAACATAACAAAACATATTGGCCAAGGATTTAAACCACGACATAAATTTTTGATTTCTTCTGCTGATTTTGAAAAGTCGATTTTGCCATCTTCCTTTTTAAGCATTGGAAACCATGATGATGCTGCGTCGTCTTGCTTTTCTCTTTTGATTTCGCCCTTTTCCATTTTCTCAAAAGTTTCAATCAAAGCATCAGCACCTACAACTGCAAGTCTATCCATAAGCTCGCCAGCTGTTTCGTTTGGTTTGATATCAATTTCTGCTTTAAGCAACATATCGCCTGTATCAACACCGATATCGGTTTGCATAATTGTGACACCGGTTTTCTTTTCTCCTTTAATTACAGCCCATTGAATAGGACTGCTTCCCCTATACTTTGGAAGAAGTGAAGCATGGACATTTATAACACCAAAACGTGTCATATCGATAATATTTTGTTTTAGGATTTGACCAAAAGATGCTGTAACAATTACGTCAGCATTAAGTTCATTTAAAACATCAAAACCTTCTTTACTGATACTTTTAAATTGATAGCAAGGGATTTTATGTTTTTCTGCAAAAGCCTTTACAGGAGATGGAGCAACCTTTTGTCCCCTACCTGTTGGCTTATCTAACTTTGTAACAACACCAACAATCTCGTGTTTTTTTGTGTTGTATAGTTTTTCTAAAATAGTTGCTGAAAACTGTGGAGTTCCTAAAAATAAAACCTTCATTATTTCACCTTCTTTTCTGCTTTATCTATAAACAATATGCCATCAAGATGGTCAAGTTCGTGACAGAAACATCTTGCCAAGAAACCTTCGCCTGTAATAACAAGTTTGTTGCCGTATCTATCATATGCTTTGACTGTAACTGTCATAGGCCTTTTAACTTTTTGATAATGACCCGGGATACTTAGGCAACCTTCTGCTTCACATTGAGCACCTTCGGTTTTGACAATTTCAGGGTTTACAAGTTCTAAGTGAGTGCCGTTTAAATCAATAACAACGACTCTTTTTAAAACTGCAACTTGTGGGGCTGCAAGACCTACACCACCTGATTTTTTGAGTGTTTCGTTCATATCTTCAATTAGGTCTATCAAGTTTTCGTCGAACACTTTTACAGGTTTTGAAACCTTTCTTAAAATCTCGTTTTCAGATGTAATTATTTTTCTTATTGCCATTATATTACTCCTAACTTAAGTTCTGTGGATTGTTTTCGACAAACACAGAAACATCTTTCTTTTTAACTATATCACAAATGTTATAAATCTTGCTAATAATTTCGTCAGCATTTTTAGAATAAAATCTCATAAGTATTTGATAACGATATTTATTTTGAATTCTCTTTTTAGGACACTTCATAGCGTTGCAAAATACAAAATCGCTTGAATATTCTTCCTTTAGTGCTGTTACATTTTTGTTTATTTCTTTTGTTGTTGCAAAAACTTTATCATCATTTTCGCCACTTATTAAAATTCTTAAGATATTTGTATATGGTGGAAAGTGTGCAACTTTTCTTAAGGATATCTCTTTTTTAAAGAATGTACCATAGTCGTAGTTGCTTGCGCACCTATAAATATAGTGCCTTGGAAAATAAGTTTGCAAGACTACCCTTCCTTCATACTCGCTAC